>NZ_JARANX010000008.1:0-142945 GCF_029889785.1 Chromohalobacter sp. 48-RD10
AAGAAAACGCCTGTTCCGGACTTTGTGCAGCGGTTGCCCCTTCCTCGATCAGTTCGTTCACTGGTTCCGGCGAACGGTTCCACACCGTTACGTCATAGTCCGCCGCCAACAGATTGCGCGCGATCTCGCGTCCCATGGCACCAAGACCGATCACGCTGACTTGTGTTTTCGCATCTTCCATAAAACTCCTTCTAGTCTCTAAATTGTTGCATAACGCTCGCAATAAGCAGCGCGAGGAACGAGCGTCCGGCGACCGCAGGGAGCGCACTTGATTGCTTGGTTATGCATTTTGCATTAATTGCGATAACGCTTGCGCTGAGATTGAAAGGGCTGCCATTACCGCTGCAATCGAGTTCCAACATGATTGAGCACGAAATGTACCTGACATATCCCAACCATCTAGTGAGACTCCAGCTAAATTTGGTGTTTCTCCTTTCTTCTCAGATTTTTCTTTGCGTCTCTCGACCTCTTGTTCACGGGTAACTTTTACTATGCTTGCTCTCAGCCAGCAAGCCGCTGAAATAAACCCTGCCACTATTGCGACTATTTTTAAAATTTCCATAAACACTTCCAATATTGGATGTTGCGGATACATGCATAACGCCGTGCACAACGGCGCCCGACGCAGGAGGGCGTCCGGCGAAGGCCGAAGGCCGTAGCGAATTGATGCACTTTGTTACGTATATCGACGCACATAGATTAATTCTCGCGCGTCAATAAGCCGGGGCAGATTTCCACGTAGCCAAATGTAGACAGAGCGTGATACTCAAACCTCCGATGCTGGCCCATGCCAGTCCAGTGATCCGGGACTACAAATGAATTGCCCAAGACGAATGTTGCTGCTTCTTTGCCCGGCTTGGACTCGGCGATGTGATAAATTCGATTAACGCCCTTAGTTCCATGCAGCCAGTATGGAGCTATATAGGTGGCGTTATTCTCCTTAAGTTTAGGAATGCCTAGTTTCGATGTAATCCAAATCACGTTTTCATGTGATACATGATTTGTGAATTCTTCTGTTTCCGGCACGACTATTACATTCGGCACTTTGCTCTCCTTCATACGTAACAGGTATTATATAGCACGCTCGTTTTGCCACTTGAACGAGCGCGCGCGTTCAATAATATTATTCAGCTCGCCATTTCGCATCTTACCCATTGATTTTAAAAAGTATTCATAATAATACGGCACGTTATGTAGGATTTGCGTACTTGCAAGCTTTATTGGGGTTGAGGGTGAAGCGCTACAGCCCTCGCACCGTGAAGACTTACTGCTACTGGATACATTATCTCATTCGCTTCAATGGCTTGCGTCACCTCGCCAGCATGGGTGGCTCCGAAGTGAAAGCTTTTTTGGAGCATCTTGCGGTACAGCGCCATGTGGCAGCGGCCACGCAGAATCAGGCCTCGGAAGCTCTTTTTCTTCTATCGGCTGTACTGAGAGAAGCTTTACCAGCGTACGTAGCCCATTGGGCTGAAGCATGGACTTGGGCCTTCAGCCACGCTACCGCCCCTACCTGTGCATGCGGCGATGAGCGGCTACCATCCAAGCGATAGTCTCTGCGTAGTGCCTGGTCATTAGTCTTCTTAAGTAGCCTTTGCTGTACCGTAACTAGCCGTTACATGGAGAGCAATGCCCACGAAAGCATGAGAAGAAGTTGGTTCACGCAGGGACTACTGTCTGGCTTCACCCAGCATGTTTTCCAGTTCGTTTTCGTCGACGCCGAGCATCTGCAGGATGTTGCGTTGGGCGGCTTCGAGGATGTGCTGGCGTTCCTGGTCGTCGGGTAGGCTTTTGGCGATGGCGACGGCGCCGACCAGCGAGGAGAGGATGACGCGGGATTTGTCGGCGATAACGTCGCGGTCGGGTTCGAAGGGGAGTTTCTTGAGACGGCTGAGGGCGATGAGGCGGGTTTCCAGCATCTTCTTCATGCGCAGGTAGGAGGCTTCGAAGAGCGTGCGGATCTCGGCGTTCTCGTTGCCGATCTCGTTGAACAGCACCGTCTCGGGCCCCGGTTTGTGCTTGCGTTCCAGCTCTTGGAGATTCCAGCAGTTGGAGACCAGTTCCGTGAGGTGCTGCATCGAAAGGGGCCCTTTGACCAATCTTGCCGCGCGGCTGCTTTCCAGGGTTTCGCGCACCGAGGCGTGGTAGAGCGCTTCCTTGGAGGCGAAGTGGGCATAGAAGGCGCCGTGGGTCATCTTGGCCAGTTTCATGATCTGGCCGATGGAGACCTTTTCGAAGCCTTGGCGGCTGAACAGTTCGACGGCCGATTTGAGAATGCGCTCGCGCGATTTGGCTTTGCGATTCGTCGAGTCGGACATGGCGACCTCACGTTGCTGCTCAGAATAGGGGCTGAATAGACGCTGAATATTATCTTGATCATATCAAGCTCGGTGCTAGCGTGGCACGAAACTAACGCTGTTCAGGACACTAGCATGTCTTCACCGCTCGTCATCACTGGCATGGGCATGGTCAGCCCCCTCGGTTGCGGCGTCAACGCCAACTGGGAGCGCCTGCTGGCCGGTCGCTCCGGCATTTCTTCGATCACGCGCTTCGATACCGGCGAGCTGCCGATCAAGATCGCGGGCTCGGTGCCCGGCATCGAGAGCGACCCGGAAGCAGGCTTCGACCCTGATCGCGTGGCCGATGCCAAGGAACGTCGCAAGATGGAGCTGTTCAGCCTATATGCCATGGCCGCTGCCGACGAGGCGCTGGCCCAGGCTAACTGGTTCCCGGAAAGCGAGGAGGACCGACTGGCCACCGCGACCATTGTGGGCTCCGGCATCGGCGGCTTCCCGACCATCACCCAGTCGCAGAATACGCTCTCGACGCGCGGGCATCGTCGGCTCTCCCCTTTCACCGTGCCGGCCTTCCTGGCTAACCTCGCGGCGGGCAATGTGTCGATTCGCTATGGCTTTAATGGGCCGTTGGGCTGCCCGGTTACGGCCTGCGCGGCAGGCGTGCAGGCCATCGGTGATGGCATGCGCATGATCCGCAGCGGTGAGGCCGAGGTGGCTCTGGTGGGCGGCGCCGAGGCCTGTATCGACCCGCTCTCGCTGGCCAGCTTTCATGCCATGAAGGCGCTCTCCCCCGAGCAGGACGCGCCCGCCAAGGCATCGCGTCCTTTCGATCAGGCCCGCAACGGCTTCGTTATGGGCGAAGGCGCGGGGCTCTTGGTGATCGAAACCCTGGCCCACGCCGAGGCGCGCGGAGCAACGCCGTTGGCCTACCTCAGCGGTTATGGCACCAGCGCGGATGCTCACCACATCACGGCCGGGCCGGAGGATGGCGCCGGTGCCGCAGCCGCCATTCGGTCCGCGCTGCGGATGGCGGGACTCACGCCTGATGACATCGGTCACATCAACGCCCACGCGACCTCGACGCCGGTCGGCGACCGGGCCGAGGTCGCCTCATTACGCAATGCGTTCGGTGACGCCCTGGCCGGTATTCCGATCTCCGCCACCAAGTCGAATACTGGCCATCTGCTCGGCGCCGCCGGCGGCGTGGAAAGCATCTTCTCCGCCCTGGCGGCCATTTACGATCAGCTTCCCCCGACCCTGAATCTGGAAAATGCCGACGAGGATCTAAGCGACTTGGACTTCGTCTCGGGCGAGGCACGCGAGCACCGCAGCCAGCACGTACTGTGCAACGGCTTCGGCTTCGGTGGGGTGAACGCCGCCCTGATCGTCAGCAAGGTTTAAGAGTACTGATCGCCTACAAAAATGCCGCTTCCCGAGGAAGCGGCAAAGCATGAGTCGGACGCGACTCAGTTTCGTGGATGGCGGTTACTCAATACAGCCCTCTCTCAATAAAGCCCCATCGGGTCGTCGCTGTAGGAGACCAGTACGCATTTCACCTGCTGGTAGTGATCGAGCATCAGTTTGTGGGTCTCGCGGCCGATGCCGGACTTCTTGTAGCCCCCAAAGGCGGCGTGCGCGGGATATTGATGGTAGCAGTTGGTCCACACGCGCCCGGCCTGGATGCCCCGGCCCATGCGATAGGCGCGATTCATGTCTTGGGTCCAGACCCCGGCGCCCAGCCCGTACTCGGTGTCGTTGGCGATAGCCAGCGCTTCCTCTTCATCACGGAAGGTGGTGATGGCGAGCGTGGGGCCGAAGATTTCCTCCTGGAAGACGCGCATGTCGTTGCGGCCCTTGAGAATGGTGGGCTGCACGTAGAAGCCACCCGCCAGTTCGCCCTCGAGATTGGCCTTGGCGCCGCCAAGCAGGCATTCGGCGCCCTCCTCGCGGCCGATATCCATGTACGAGAGGATCTTGTCGAACTGCTCTTTGGAGACTTGGGCACCGATCTGCGTTTCGGTATCCAGCGGATCGCCCTGGCGAATGGTCTTGGCGCGTTCGATGGCACGTGCCATGAATTCATCATAGATCGACTCGTGCACCAGCGCGCGAGACGGGCAGGTACACACCTCGCCCTGGTTGAAGAAGGTCATCAGCAAGCCTTCGATGCATTTCTCGGCGAAGGCCTCGCCATGCGAGAGCACGTCTTCGAAATACACGTTGGGCGACTTACCGCCCAATTCCAGTGTGGCCGGCACGATGCGCTTGGCGGCATTGCCCATGATCTTGCTGCCCACCGGGGTGGAGCCAGTGAAGGCGATCTTGGCGACACCTTCATGCGTGGTCAGCGCCTCGCCGGCTTCCTCACCGAGCCCGTGCACCACGTTGAGCACGCCCGGCGGTAGTAGATCGCCGATCAGCTCGAGGAAGATATTGATCGAGGCCGGGGTCTGCTCGGCTGGCTTGAGCACCGGGCAGTTACCGGCGGCGAGCGCGGGGGCCAGCTTCCAGGTCGCCATCAGGATGGGAAAGTTCCAGGGGATGATCTGCCCTACCACGCCGTAGGGCTCATGGTAGTGATAGGCCACGGTGTTTTCATCGACTTCGCTGATGGTGCCTTCCTGAGAGCGCAGGCAACCGGCGAAATAGCGGAAATGATCCGCTACCAGCGGGATGTCGGCGCCGCTGGTTTCGCGGACCGGCTTGCCGTTGTCCCAGGTCTCGGCTACGGCGAGCTTGTCGATGTTCTGCTCGACGCGATCGGCGATCTTGAGCAGTATATTGGCGCGCTCGGCGGGCGGCATCTTGCCCCAGGCCGGGGCGGCTTGCTGTGCCGCCTTCACCGCACGGTCGATATCTGCAACCGATGAGCGCGGTACCTGACAGAAGACCTCACCGGTGATCGGGGTGATGTTGTCCAGATAGCGACCGTCGGCAGGCGCCACCCAATCGCCGCCGATGAAATTCTCGTAACGCGACTTGAAGTCGACGACGGCACCCGGGGTGCCGGGGCGTGTGTAGATCATGGCGTGTCTCCTTGGGCGAATGCGCCGGGGCGAATCATCTGGTGTGCGACCCTGCCCCTTGGAAAATGAGTGCGCATCGTCCTCAGCATGACGTGTCGGCCAAGCGTCGGTTTGCCTGCCAGTCTCCGACGTTTGTCTGCCAGTCTCAGATAGCGAATTTGCCTACACTGCAAGGTAACGGGCGACATCCACGCCCACACCGTCGGTACCGCTGAGGAGTACGCCATGCACGCCGTCACGCCTCCCGATGCGCGCTCCCGGGCATCCCAAGTGGACAATACCCGCGCGCTCGAGCAACTGGCAGACACGCCCCGCACACGACGCTTGATCGAGAATCGCATCTGTTACGCGGGTCCGCATGCGGAGCTGTCGATCTACGATACCTGGTGGCCCGCGCAGGATGTCGCCTTGAGCGCCGAGCGGGTGCTCTACTGCGGCATGCTGCAAGGGCGCAAGGTGATGCGTGGCGCCACCGACGCGCCGGAAACCTTCTTGCCGGGCGAGAGCTTCGTGCTGGCACCGCACCAGGAAGTGCGCATCGACTTTCCCGACGCGCGCCCTGACGCGCCCACTACCTGCCTGACCATCGATCTCGAGCCCGCGCGCATTCACGCCCTTAGCGAGCGCCTCAACCAGGCCCAGCCACGCGAGCGAGAACTCGGCGAGTGGCACTATCACCCGCATGCCCTGCACGTGCCGCACGGCCCAACCACCCAGGCGCTGATCGAACGCCTGATGGGCCTCTTCCGCGAGAATCATCCCGATCGCGATGCGCTGGTTGGGCTCAACATCGACGAGTTGATCGTGCGCCTGCTGCGTACCCAGTCGCGTGAGTTGCTGCTCGCCGACACCCGCCAGGCACCGCCACGTCATGGTCTTGCGGCCGCACTGGCGTGGCTGGAACGCCACCCCGAGCAGCCGCTGGACGGGGCGCAATTGGCCCGCGAGGCCTGCATGAGCAAGGCGCGCCTGTACCGGTTATTCCAGCGCGAGGTCGGTTACACGCCCGGCGAGTATCAGCAACGCCTACGACTGGTACGCGCGCGTCAATGGCTTCGCGAGGCCGATGCTCCGATTACCGAGATCTGCTACTCGCTGGGCTATCGTAGCCTCAGCCACTTCACCCGGCGCTTCAAGGCGGCCTATGGCCTCACCCCCGGCGACTATCGCCGTCTTCTCATTGCCTGAGAACTCACTGTCCAAGAACTCACCCACCGCCCAAGAACTCATCGCCTGCACACGAGCACGTGGCGCCACGCATGCGCCTAAAATGCATTTTCCATCAGCATCTCCTCAAGGAGCGTGCTTGCATTTCAGCGTCAATCCGATAAAATATATAACGAAATTTTATTCTACCCGCGCAAGAAAAGAATTCCTCGTGATACGCCTCATGATACAAAACAAGCCGGGTGTCACGCGGAATTCATACTGGGGTAGGCATTTCCTGCATCGCGCCGCGATGCATCTAGGCACTGTCTGAAAAGTCGACGAGCGAAGGTCAGACAAGGCAAAAATCAGCGAAAAGGCGGAATTTACGGGGTGTAAATGCGCATTTTGATCGGACTCGCGCCCGAGCTGATTTTTAACGCAGTATGGCCGAGCGCAGACAGTTTTCAGACAATGCCTTGTGTTCACAAGAGAGACACCATGACATTACGTCACGCCGAAAGCGGCGACGCGCCGCGATTGCACCTCGACCTCACTCCCTTTCAGGAAGACGGCCAGTGCTACGGCGACTACCACCGCCTGCCACTCAACCCGATGCTCAAGCGCCTGTGCATTGAAGCGCGCCGCGCCGGCCTGGCGGATGCTTCGCTCGGGACTCGCGACCTGATGAGCCATATGGCACTCGATGAAGACCATATCGTCACTCAAGAGATTTCCGGACGCGTATGGCGCTATAGCGTCGGTTACTCGGAGGCACCCAGCCAGCTCGACTCTGCGCTGGACTCACTCGGCGAACGCATGCTCGAGGAGCCGCTACCCTCCGGCCTGGCACAGCTCACCGAGTCATGGGTCTACATGCCCGGACAGCTCGATGCCGCCACGACTCAAAGCACCGACGTGCTGTGGATGGACAAGCCTGCGTGGGCACGCTATCGCCTCGAACAGGTTCAGCTCTGGTTTCGCGCCGTACGCAACGATGCCGAGCGCCTCGGCGATGGCTGGCTGGCCTGGCACTTGACGCATCTACCGCTGACGCGTTCGCCGGTGCTCGATAGCGTCGATGCGTTCAGCAAGCTGGCGCGCCTCGACCTCGGCGACCGCGATGCACTGGGGGAACTCTCTTTCGTGCGTTATCACCACGGGGAATGCCACGAAGGCATGGGGCTGGCGATCACTCAACTACCACACCGACTCGACGCGCTGGCGTCATTGGACGATGCCTTGGTGGTGCCTGTACGCCAGGTCGACGGCATCCTCACACGTCTCGACCGCGCGCTGGCAGACTAGGCTTTTACGCAAGCTGCCTGTACGACACGCGTCAATGAACGAAAATGCCCCCTGTGCCTAGATGGCACAGGGGGCACTGCGTTGTAGCCCGCGTGTCGTTGCCCTCAGCCGGTCCGCCTGAGCAATACGATGCCCAGCACATAGCAGGCTACGGTAGGCACCAGTACCGCGAACACCGGCGAGAAGCCGAACAGCATCGACGCCGGGGCCAGGAGGTCCTGCAGGTACTTGAACGAGACACCGACGATGATGCCGTAGAACACGCGCGTGCCGGCGGCCACGGTGCGCAGCGGCCCGAACACGAACGATGCGGCCACCAGCATCAGGCCTGCCAGAGTGAAAGGCAGCAGCATTTTCTGCCAGAAGTACAACAGCGGCTGAGTGGCCTCGAGTCCCTGGTTGTCCAGGTAACTGGCATAACGCCACAAGTCGCTGGGCGACTGGCTATCCAACGGACGCAACAAGCGGTTGAGTTGGGCCGGGGTGAACGAGGTGTCCCAAGTGCGCTTGTCAGTGGTATCGACGACAGTTCGCCCGTCTTCGAAACGCGTTTCCTCGATGTTTTGCCATTGCCAGCTACCGTTTTCCCAGACCGCACGGTCAGCATGCTCGGCACTCACCATTTGCGTGCCCTCGAAGTGATAACGCGTGATATCGATGACCACGTCGTCCGCGCGAATGGTGCCGAAGCGATAGTAGTCATTGCCCTCGCGCTGCCAGCCGCCACGCTCGGAGAGAATCGCGCCCTCGCCCTCGAGTTGCTCGAGCCGCCAGGCCTCGGCATGTTGCTCAGTCACGGGGCTTACCCACTCGCTGATCGCCATGGTCAGGATGATCACCAGGCCCAGCGGCTTCATGGCGCCCCATAGAATGCGGGCCAGCGAACGCCCGGAGGCACGCATCACCGTCAACTCGTTACTTGACGCCATACTGCCTAGACCGATCAAGGCACCGATCAACACGCCTACCGGCGCATACTGATAAAACCGCCACGGTAGGCGCATCAACAGATACACAAAGACGTCCAGAGCGCCGTAGTTGCCCTCGACGTCATCGAGATCGTTGATGTAGGAGATGACCAGATCCAGCCCCAGGATCATGACCTGCACGACCAGCATGGCCGCCAGCACATTGCGCGCGATGTAGCGATCGAAACGGTCGAAAATCATGTGCGGCTCCCTCGGCGCTGATCACGGTGCGTCATCCAGATCCCCAACAACAAATACCCCAGGTGGATCGGCCACATGCCGATGGACGACGCCAGCGAACCACGCGATATGGCATCCTGAGCCGCTAGCAATAAACTCAAGTAACTGATGTGCAGGAAGATCGCCGGCAACAGCTTGGCGAAACGCCCCTGGCGCGGATTGACCCGCGACAACGGCAGCGCCAGCAGGGTGAGGATCGGTACCATCAGCGGCATGGAAAGCCGCCACTGCAGATTGGCCCAGGCTTCGTCATCGCCGCGCTCGATGAGCTGTGGGGTCGAGGTCAGCTCGGCGGCGTCGAGATCGACCCGATCGCGCGCGCGCGATAGGCGCACCGCATAGGTATCGAACTGCAACCGTTCGGCGACTTTCTTGCCTGGTTCGACGCTGTAACGCTGGCCATCGGTCAACACCAGAAAGCGGCTGCCGGTCTCCTCGTCGACCGTCTGATAGCCGCCTTCGGCCCGCGTGATCATCGTCTCCGGCATGCCGTCGTTACGCGGCTGACGCTGACTGATGAAGACGTTTTCCATACGCGAGCGATCATCGTTGAGGCTCTCGGTATAGGCGGTGCGTCCACTGCCGAACTCCTGAAAACGCCCCGGCTGCAGCACCGAGAAATCGAGCCGGCTTTTCTGTTCCTCGAGCACCATCTCGTTGTGACGGGCACCGTTAGGGGTCAGCCACAGGCTGCACACTGCCACCAGTATCGCCACCAGTACTGCCGAGCACAGCGTCACCCGCAATAGCCGGTTGGGGCTGACACCACAGGCCACCAGCACCGTTATCTCGCTATTCAGATAAAGCTGCCCGAACGCCAGCAGGATGCCGAGAAAAAACGACAGCGGCAGCACCAACTCCATGAACCCAGGCAGGTGAAAAAGCATCAGGGTGCCGAGAATGTTGGCAGGAATATCCCCTTGCGCGGCATCGCCGAAATAGCGAATGAAGCGACTGCCCATGATCACCAGCAATAGCACACCGGCCACGGCAGCCATGGTGGCGAGGATCTCGCGCGTCAAATAGCGGAATACGATCAAGCGTCTTCTCCCGGGTCGGTTCCCTGGTCCACGACGACCCCTTGCGGGGCCCAATGCAGCCTTCGACCACCCTCCCCATGCATTGCGTTCCGGCTTTGCGTACACTGGAGTACGTTCAGCGCCGGCATCCTTGTCGGCATTATCCAGAATACCCGGACACTTGTCTCGCCACGAGACAAGTCATGTCAGCTCAGTCGTGTGGAGACTTCATGGAATCCCCCGTAATCAACGTCAACCCGGCCAAGGTCGAAACGGCATGCCTGATCGTCCCCGTCTTCAAGGATGGGGACCTGCTGCCGGCGGCGGACAAGCTCGACGACGCCAGTGAACGCCTGATCGGCCAGCTTCTCGACCGGGGCGACTTCGACCCCAGCCTCGGCAATGTGCAATTGATTCCCTTCGCGCCAGGGCTCGGTGCCGAGCGTCTTCTGCTCGTCGGCCTCGGCGAGCGCACCAAGTGCGGCGAAGGCCAACTCATCAAGGCCCTTGATGCCGCCTTCGCCACTGTCATCAAATTGCCGCTCGACGACGTGGCCGCCGCTTTCACCGACGTACCGGTCGGCGAGCGCGACACCGCCTGGAAGGCGCGCGTCACGCTGGAAGCCGCGCATCGCGCCTGCTATCGCTTCGACGACTTCAAGTCACAGCCGGCGCCCGCACCGCGCCTCAAGAGCCTGACGCTGCTGCTCAGTGACCAGGATGAGACGCCCCAGGCCGAACTAGGGGCGCGCATCGGTGCCGCCGTCGGCGAAGGCGTCGCGTTGACGCGTACTTTGGGCAACTTGCCCAGCAATGTCTGCACACCACGTTACCTCGCCGAGCAGGCGCAAACACTGGCAGCGGATGCCGAGGGCGCATTGAATGTCGAGATCCTCGACGAGGACGCCCTGCAAGCGCTGGGCGCCAACGCCCTGCTCTCTGTCGGCCAGGGCAGCGAGGAACCCTCACGCCTGATCGTCATGCAGTATCGCGGCGCCGAGGACCCGGACGAAGCCCCGCACGTCATCGTCGGCAAGGGCATCACCTTCGATTCCGGCGGCATCTCGCTCAAAGGAGGGGCCGGCATGGACGAGATGAAGTTCGACATGTGCGGCGCCGCCAGCGTCTTCGGCACCATGAAGACGGTGCTCGCGCTCCAGCCCAAGATCAATATCATTGGCGTGGTGGCAAGCGCCGAGAACATGCCCGATGGTCGCGCCATCAAACCCGGCGACATCGTCAAGACTCTCAAGGGGCTCAACGTCGAGATTCTCAACACCGACGCTGAGGGACGTATGGCACTGTGCGACGCGCTGAGCTACATCGAGCGCTTCAAGCCCGCCAGCGTCGTGGATATCGCGACCCTGACCGGTGCTGCGATCATCGCCCTGGGCCATCATGCCTCGGGGCTTTTATCCAACGACGACGATCTGGCGCTGGACTTGCTCGACGCCGGCGAGAACGCCTGGGACCGCGCCTGGCACCTGCCATTGTGGGATGAGTATCAGAGCCAGCTCGATTCCAACTTCGCCGACTTGGCCCATATCGGCGGTCGCCCCGCCGGCACCATCACGGCGGCCTGCTTCCTGTCGCGGTTCGCCGATGCGTATCCCTGGGCGCACCTGGATATCGCCGGTACCGCCTGGGCTTCGGGTGACAAGAAAGGTGCCAGTGGCCGCCCCGTAGGCCTGTTGACCCAATACTTGCTCGACCGCGAAACCGAGGCCAACGAGACGCGCCCCAGCGTCGAGTGACCCTTCGCAGCAAAAAATTTGCATGCTAACGTAAGTAGCAGGCGTGCCGGCCTTTCCTCGTCCGACGCGCCTATGCCATTCTCGGCATCCAGCCGAGCGCCAGATTTGACGGAGAACTTCAGTGACCTCTTCAGGCTTCGATATACGGCCTAACGCGCATCCCAAGGATGCCGCCCTACGCGAGACGATTCTCGAGAACCCCGGTTTCGGTCGTCATTTCAGCGATCACATGGCTCATATCCGCTGGACGAGCGATGTCGGCTGGCATGGCCACGAAGTCCGTCCATACGGGCCGTTGACGTTGGACCCGGCATCAGCGGTGTTGCATTACGCTCAGGAAATCTTCGAGGGCATCAAAGCCTATCGCCATGCCGATGGCTCGGTATGGACCTTCCGCCCCGAGAAGAACGCCGAACGTTTCCGCGCCTCCGCGCGGCGTCTGGCACTGCCCGAGCTCTCCGACGAGGACTTCATCGGCTCGCTCAAGGCACTGCTTTCCCAAGACAATGTCTGGGTGCCGACGCCGGCCAGTGCCGCCGAGGAATCGAGCCTTTATCTGCGTCCATTCATGATCGCCAGCGAGACCTTCCTCGGCGTGCGGCCCTCGAAAGAGGTCGATTACTACGTCATCGCCTCGCCGGCGGCGGCGTACTTCAAGGGCGGCGTCAATCCGGTCTCCATCTGGCTGTCCTCGCATTACAAGCGGGCTGCGTCCGGCGGCACCGGCTTTGCCAAGTGCGGTGGCAACTACGCTGCCTCGCTGGCAGCCCAGAAGGAAGCCGAAGCGCACGACTGCGCCCAGGTCGCCTTCCTCGACGCCGCCGAGAACAAGTGGATCGAGGAACTCGGCGGCATGAACCTGTTCTTCATCTACAAGGACGGGCGCATCGTCACGCCCAAGTTGACCGGCACCATCCTCGAAGGCGTCACCCGTGACTCCATCCTCGAGCTCGCCCGAGACCAGGGCCTGACACCCGAGGAGCGCCACATCAGTATCGACGAATGGCGTGCCGGTGCGGCCTCCGGTGAGATTACCGAGGTCTTCGCCTGCGGCACCGCCGCCGTCATCACCCCGGTCGGCGAGCTGCGCAGCGAAGACGAGAGCATTCGTCTCAAGGCGGATAGTGGCGGTGAAGTCGGCAAACGCCTGCGCAAGGAACTGCTCGATTTGCAATACGGACGCAGCGAAGATACCCGCAACTGGCTGACGCGTCTGGCCTGATGTCCCGTCGAACGACACGGCGGCATAACGCGCGCCGCGTCATTTCTCTCTTTTCAGACTCTTCTCTTGTCAGGAGGCCCCATGTCGACAGTGATGCTGATTACCGGCGCCGGACGCGGGATCGGTGCCGCCATCGCCAAGCTTGGCGCACAAAAGGGCTACGCCGTTGCGGTCAACTATCGCAGCGACAAGGCTTCGGCCGAGGGTATCGTGAGTGATATCGAAGCCGCAGGTGGACGCGCCATCGCCATCCAGGCCGATATCGCCAACGAGGCCGATATCGTCGCCATGTTCGACACCGTCGACCGCGAACTGGGACGTCTCGACGTGCTGGTCAACAACGCCGGCATCGTCGACCAGATCAGTCGCGTCGACGAGATGAGTTTCGAGCGCGTCGATCGCATGATGCGCATCAACGTGACCGCACCGTTCATCTGCGCGCGTGAAGCCATCAAGCGCATGTCCACCCAGCACGGCGGACAAGGCGGCGCCATCGTCAATGTCGGCTCGGCAGCCTCGCACCTGGGGGGCGCCAGCGAATACATCGACTACGCTGCCTCCAAGGGCGCCATCGACACCATGACCGAAGGCCTGGCCAAGGAAGTCGCCGGCGAAGGCATTCGCGTCAACGGCGTACGTCCCGGCGTCATCCGCACCAGCATACATGCCAGTGGCGGTAACCCCGACAAACCCGAGGTCGCCGACTCGGTGATCCCCATGGGCCGCATCGGCGAACCCGAGGAAATCGCCAACGGCGTGCTATGGCTGGCCGACGCCGGCTTTACCACGGGGGCGTTGATCGATATCGACGGCGGGGTGTAAATCAGTACGCTGCTACGCAGCTTGAAGAGGGAAGTGCGTCGCTACGCTCCTTGAAGCAAGAAGACGCACGTATCTTCCCTCTTCTCTCTTACTTCTTACTTCTCCCGGCGCATCCGGGGCGGGGCCCATGACCCAAGTCGATTTCTACATCTTGCCCGATACCACGCTCGGCGCGCGGTTGGACTTCGCGTGCCGGCTGGCGGAGACCATTCATCGCAAGGGCTATCGGCTGCATATCCACACCGAGGATGAAGCCATGGCGCGAGATCTCGATGATCGGCTGTGGACCTTCAAGCCCGAAAGCTACCTGCCCCATGCGGTGCTGGCCGACGAGGTCGAGCCGCAGCCGCCCGTCACGTTGGGCTGGGACACGCCTCCGGCGCCCGGCGTCGAAGCGATGCTCAACCTGCATCCCGAGATCCCCGAGTGGTTCTCGCGTTTCGAGCGCGTCGCCGAGATCATCAATCAGCATCAGGATGTACTAACCGCCAAGCGCGCCTGCTGGCAGACCTACAAGAAGCGCGGCTACCCCGTCAAAGCCAACGACCTCACCGGCACCTCACACAACGCTGCGAGCTAAGCCGCGCCATGACGTCACCCCGCTTGCGGGGTTATACTTGTCGGCATTTTCGCCACGGCCATGCGCCGTGCTGACCGTATTTCAAGAGCCGACCGACGCCCATGGACAAGACCTACCAACCCGATCAGATCGAAACCCGCTGGTACCAGCGCTGGGAAGACGCCAACCGTTTCGCGCCTGCCGGCCAGGGCGAGCCCTACTCGATCATGATTCCGCCGCCCAACGTGACTGGCAGCCTGCACATGGGCCACGCCTTTCAGGACACCATCATGGATACCCTGATCCGCTGGCGGCGCATGCAGCAATACAACACGCTCTGGCAGGTAGGCACCGACCACGCCGGCATCGCCACGCAGATGCTGGTGGAACGCAAGGTCGCGGCAGAAGACGGCAAGAGCCGCCACGAACTGGGGCGTGAGGCCTTCACCGACAAAATCTGGGAATGGAAGCAGGAATCCGGCGGCCATATCACCCGGCAGCTGCGCCGCATGGGCGCCAGCGTCGACTGGTCGCGCGAGCGCTTCACCATGGACGACGGCTTCTACAAGGCGGTGCAGGAAGTCTTCGTGCGGCTCTTCGACGAGGGGCTGATCTATCGCGGCAAACGCCTGGTCAACTGGGATCCCACGCTGCACACCGCGATCTCCGACCTGGAAGTCGAGAACAAGGATCAACAAGGCCAGTTCTGGCATTTCCGCTATCCTCTCGCCGATGGCGTGACCACCGATGATGGCCAGGACCATCTCGTCGTCGCCACTACACGCCCCGAGACGCTGCTCGGCGACACCGGCGTGGCCGTCAATCCCGAGGATCCGCGCTATGCCTCGCTGATCGGCAAGTTCGTCGAGCTTCCGCTGGTCGGGCGCCGCATCCCCATCGTCGCCGACGAGCATGCCGACATGGACAAGGGCTCGGGCTGCGTGAAGATCACTCCCGCGCACGACTTCAACGACTACGAAGTCGGCCGGCGCCAGGATCTACCGCTGATCAACGTCTTCACCCCGGATGCCAGCATCCTGCCCAGTGCCGAGGCCTTCGATATCCAGGGCCGCCCGCTCGCCGACATCGACACCGCCTTGCCGTCTGCCTACGTCGGGCTCGACCGTTTCGCGGCGCGCCAGGCCATTATCGACGACATACAGGCCGCCGAGCTGCTGGCGCAGATCGAAACCGTCAACAACACCCTGCCCTATGGCGACCGCTCCGGCGACGTCATCGAGCCGCTATTGACCGATCAGTGGTTCGTGGCGGTCGAGCAGTTGGCCAAGCCGGCCATCGCCGCGGTGGAGAACGGCGACATCGAGTTCGTGCCCAAGAACTACGAGAACATGTACTTCGCCTGGATGCGCGACCTGCAAGATTGGTGCATTTCGCGCCAGCTATGGTGGGGACACCGCATTCCGGCCTGGTACGACGTTGAGGGCAACGTCCTCGTCGCACGTAGCGCCGAGGAAGCCCGCGACAAGTACGGCCTCGCCGCCGACGTGGCGCTGACTCAGGACGAAGACGTCCTCGATACCTGGTTCAGTGCAGGCCTGTGGACCTTCGTTACCCAGGGCTGGCCGGAACAGACCCCGGAGCTCGAGACCTTCCATCCCTCCAGCGTGCTGGTCACTGGCTTCGACATCATCTTCTTCTGGGTCGCGCGGATGATCATGATGACACTGAAGTTCACCGACGAGGTGCCCTTCAAGAAGATCTACGTGCATGGCCTGGTGCGCGACGCCCAAGGCCAGAAGATGTCCAAGTCGAAGGGCAACGTGCTCGACCCCATCGACCTGATCGACGGCATCGACCTGGATGCGCTGATCGACAAGCGCACCGGCAACATGATGCAGCCGCAGAAAGCCAAGGCCATCGCCAAGGCCACCCGTGACGAATTCCCCGAAGGTATCGAGCCCCACGGCACCGATGCGCTACGTTTCACCTTCCTCTCGCAGGCCACCACCGGGCGCGACATCAAGTTCGACATGGGCCGCCTGGACGGCTATCGCAACTTCTGCAACAAGCTGTGGAACGCGTCGCGCTACGTGCTGATGAATGCTGAAGGCGAGGACTGCGGCGCCTCTGCCGACGGCCAGAACGGCGAGGTCGAACTCTCGCTGGCTGACCGCTGGATCGTCTCGCGCCTGCAGCAGACCGAGGCCCAGGTCACCCGTGCGATGGAAGAATTCCGTTTAGACCATGCCTCGCAAGCGCTCTACGACTTCGTCTGGAACGAATACTGCGACTGGTACCTGGAACTCTCCAAGCCGGTGCTTTGGGACGACAACGCCACTACCGCCGCCAAACGTGGTACCCGACGCACGCTGGTGCGGGTGCTGGAAACCATCATGCGCCTCGCACACCCCATGATGCCGTTCATCAGCGAGGAGATCTGGCAGCGCGTCGCGCCCCTGGCCGGCACGCATGCCGGTGGCGACGACTCGATCATGGCCCAACCCTGGCCGCAGGCCGAACAGAGCCGCATCGACGAGAACGCCACGCGCGATATCGAGTGGCTCAAGGGCGTGATCATCGCTGTGCGCAATATCCGCGCCGAGATGAACATCGCCCCCGGCAAGCCGCTGGAAGCACTGCTCACCAAGGGCGGAGAAACTGACCGCGAGCGCCTGGAAGCCTATCGGCTATTCCTCTCCAAGCTGGCCAAGCTCGACAGCATCACCTGGCTCGATGACCCCGACCAGACCCCGCTCGCCGCCACCCAACTGGTCGGCGACATGGAAGTGCTGGTACCCATGGCGGGGCTGATCGACAAGGACGTGGAGCTTGCCCGCCTGGCCAAGGAAATCGACAAGCAGGACAAGGTTATCGGCGGCATCGAGAAGAAGCTCGGCAACGAAAGCTTCATCAGTAAGGCGCCCGCCGAGGTCGTAGAGAAAGAGCGTGGCAAGCTCGCCGACGCCCAGGCCAGCCGCCAGCATCTCAGCGAGCAACACGACAAGATCGCCGCGCTGTAAGCCCCGCTGTCGAAACGTCGGCACAACGCTGGCACATGCCATTACGCCCATGCGGTTAACGCCGCATGGGCGTTTTCATGTCAGGACAACAGGTCAGGGAAACGCATGGCCAAGCGACATGACACCCTTTGGTCGCCGCCTGCTGACCGGACATAAAAAACCCGCGCCAGGGGGCAGCGCGGGTGGAAGCAGGGTACTACTAGGGGTGCATCGCGAAACGATGCAAGAATGAAACATCTGATGAGCACCAGATGCGATTACTCTATTACTATGCGCCTCATGCCACCAATAAATTGTTAGCATGATAGCGATAGTCCTGCACAATACTTGCGCTACGCCCCTCGCATCCATTTTCGGGTATCGGCCGCCAGTGGCTATTGCCAGAGAAATGCCGAGCCACGGGCCCGGCATTTCTCAACGTGCGGCGAGCATTCAGCGGGCGATGGGCGCCGTACGCTGCTCAAGCCAGTCGCGGGCTTCGCCATCGACCTTGGGCGTCAGGCGGTGGCGGACCTCCTCGTGGTAGGCGTTGAGCCAGGCGATTTCCGCGTCATCGAGCATCGCAATATCGATGGCGCGGGTATCGATGGGGCACAGGGTAAGCGTCTCGAAGTGCAGGAACTCGCCAAAATCACTGGGCTGGGCCGGACGATTGACCACCAGATTCTCGATGCGCACGCCCCATTGCTCCGGCCGATAGACGCCGGGCTCGATCGAGGTGATCATGCCGGGCTGCATGGCGGACTGCGGCGTCGGCGACGCGTACCACGCGATCACCTGCGGTCCCTCGTGGACATTCAGGAAATAGCCCACACCGTGCCCGGTGCCATGTCCGTAGTCGATCCCTGCGGCCCACAGCGGCGCGCGGGCAATGGCGTCCAACTGCGGCGACGGAATGCCACGCGGGAACTGAGCGCGCGATAGCGCGATGGTGCCTTTGAGCACCTGGGTGAAATCGCGCCGGTGCGCCGCGTCGATCTCACCCACCGGCACCACACGGGTGATGTCGGTGGTGCCGCCCAGGTACTGAGCGCCCGAGTCGATCAGCAGCAACCCATTGCCCTCGATCACGGAATGCGCCGCCGACGTGGCGTGATAATGCGGCAGCGCGCCGTTGGCGTTGAAGGCGGCGATGGTCGCGAAGCTCCGCGAGACGAAGCCGTCGCGCTCGGCTCGCGCGGCGGTGATCCGCTCGTCGACGTTCAGCTCGGTCACCGTCTCGTCGCGGGCCAACGCGTCTTCCAGCCAGGCAAAGAACGCGCACAACGCGGCGCCATCTTCCTCCATGGCGTGACGCACATGCTCGATGTCGCGGTCGCTCTTGCGACTCTTGGCCAGCGTGCTCGGCTGAAAGGCCTCGACGACGTGCACGTCTTCCGGCACAGCCTCCATCAGCGCCCGGCTGACCCGCGCCGGATCGACCAACAAGCGCGTATCGTCGGACAACCCTGCGAGACGCTCCGCTACCAACGCATAATCGGCGACATCGATGCCATCGTCGGCAAGCTCGCCGATCACGGCGTCATCCAGCTTGCCCGGGGCGACGAACAAGGTGGTACGCGTCGCCTCGACGATCAGATGCGACAGGAATACCGGATTGAAGTCGACATCCGAACCGCGCAGATTGGTCAGCCAGGCGATGTCGTCGAGGGTCGAGACCAGATGCGTATCGGTCCCTTGGGCCTCCATTTCCTGGCGCAAGGTCGCCAGCTTGTCGCGCCGCGAGGTATCCACGTAAGCGCTCGGGTGAGAACGCACCAGCGCCTCTGGCAGTGCGGGGCGGTCCGGCCAGATGGCATCGAGCAGATCCTGATGGCCTTCCCAGCGAACTCCTTTCGGCGCCAGATGCGCTTCCATCTGACGCACGCTGGCCGCCGCCACTACGGCACCATCGAAGCCCACCGTGGCACCCTGTGGAAGCTGTTCGGCGAGCCACTGCATGGGCCGCTGCGCCTGACCGGGCTGGAGCTTCATCAACTCGATGCCGCTACCAGCCAGTTGCTGCTCGGCTTGCACCCAGTAGCGGCTGTCCACCCACAGCCCAGCCGCCTGTTGGGTAATCACCAGCGTGCCCACGGAACCATCGAAGCCCGACAACCAGGCGCGGCCCTGCCAATGATGCGGCAGATATTCGGAGCTATGCGGATCGGACGATGGCAGCCACCAAGCATCGATGCCTTGTTCACGCATGATCTCGCGCAGTGCGGCCAGACGGGCGGCGGGCGTTTGGGGAGATTCACTCAGCGACATGACTCAGGCTCCGGTGGTGGCGTTGGAAGAAGACGAAGCACCGGCGGGATCGACGGTGGGATTGCCCTTCAGCATACGCTTGATGAACGGTGTCAGCAGCGCCAACACGATGGCACACAGCACCAGCGCCACCGCGCAGCGACCGAATAGCTCTGGTAACTGTTCCAACTCTTCGGCATTCACATGCCCGCCGATCAACCCGGCGACCAGATTCCCCAGCGCCGAGGCCGTGAACCACAACCCCATCAATTGACCGCGCAGCTTGGTCGGCGCCAGTGCGCTCATGGTTGAAAGCCCGACCGGGCTCAGGCACAGCTCGCCGATCGTCAATAGCAGCAAACTGGCGGTAATCCACAGCGGCGAGACCTGATCGATCCCACCTGCCACACGCATCGCCGCGAACATCATCAAGGCAAAGCCACCGGCCGCGAACAAGAGGCCGAGGATGAACTTCACCGGGCTGCCTGGCTCCAGGCGACGGCGGCCGAGTGCCGGCCACAACCAGCCGAATACCGGCCCCAGCAGAATGATGAAGACCGGGTTGAACGACTGAAACCACACCGCCGGCACTTCCCAGCCGAACAACATGCGGTCAGTATAGTCGTGGGCGAACAGATTATAGGACGTTGGCTGCTGCTCGAAGGACGCCCAGAAAAAGGCCGCCGCCATGATCAGGATAAAACATACGACAATACGCGCCCGCTCCTGCTTGTCGAGCCCATTAAAGCCGAACAGAAAGACGAAGTAGCCCAGCGCACAGACGATGATGATCGTGGTCATGGCCTCGGCGATCGCTACCGCGTTCAAGGTGATCACGCCGTTTGCCACCAGGGCGATGAAGCCCGCCAGCGCTATCGCCAAGCCGGCAACGTAATAACCCACGCCGCGACGATGCACTGACGGCGCATCCCAACTGGCGGCGCGTCCCCGCAGGCTGTCGGCGCGACGCATGGAGGGAATGGCTGCCAAACGAAAGATCAGCAAAGCCACCAACATACCTAGTCCGCCGATGCCGAATCCCCAGTGCCAACCGTATTCGCGCATCAGCAGGCCGGTGAACAGCGGGGCGAGCAAGGCACCGATGTTGATTCCCATATAGAAGACCGCGAAACCGCCGTCACGGCGTACGTCGCCTTGATCGTAAAGGCTGCCCACCATCACCGAGATGCAGGACTTGAAGAGTCCCGAGCCGATCACGATCAATACCAGCCCGATAAAAAACCAGGTCGCGCCCCAGACGGCAGAAAACGCGATCGAAAGATGGCCCAAGGCAATGAGGACCGAGCCGTACCAGACCGCGCGTCGCTGGCCCAGCCAGTTGTCCGCCAGCCAGCCGCCGGGCAAGGCCGACAGATAGACGGCACCAGCGTAGATACCGACGATGGCCGAGGCCGTTTCACGCGTGAAGCCCAGTCCGCCCTCGAAGACCGTGGCGGCCATGAACAGCACGAGCAGCGGGCGAATACCGTAGTAGGAAAAACGCTCCCACATTTCGGTGAAAAATAACGGCCCCAACGCACGCGGGTGACCGGCGAAACCCCGGTCCTCTTGGGAGCGGGGCGATGCTATATCCGTGGTAGAGCGCATTGACTATCTGCCTCGTTGAGAACTTTCAGGTTGTGCCTGACATTCGCCGCGCCTTGTGGGCGGGTAGCGAAACAAAACGGCGATGGCACGTAGGCCATCGCCGGAGGCGGACTATAAAACCTCTACACGAATGATCAATCCCCAACTTTTGTCGTACTAACCATTTACCGAGTTATCATGAGCACGAAAAGTAACCGTTTGTTTCTCGTGGTACTTACCGAGACGCGTCCTCTTCCTCCATCCACTGCGCCCAAATGGCGCGGACCCGGCGGCGATGAGCGTCGATATCGGCGATCTCGACCTGGCTCCCGGCCTTGGCCAGCGAGGCACGATGGCTGATGCCGCGATACGTGAGATACGCCTCGCGCAGCTCGCGGGCCTGCTCGGCGGGAAGCCGGCCACTTTCCTCCAGCGTTTCGAGAATGCGCATGTTATCGCTGAAGGCAAGCATTTCCGGCGCTTCATCGCCCAGCCGCAGCACCGCGTACTGACAGAGGAACTCAATATCCACCATGCCGCCGGGATCCTGCTTGAGATGAAACGTGCCCCGGCGTCCGGCCTGATCGCTGCTCCCCAGGTGGGTACGCATCTTGCGGCGCATCGCGACGACCTCACCGCGCAGTGTGTCGGGGTTGCGCGCCTGACCCAGCACCTCACGTCGCACCGCCTCGAAGCGCTCGCATAACGCCGCATTGCCGGCAATGGCACGCGAGCGCACCAGCGCCTGGTGCTCCCAGGTCCAGGCTTGTTGGTGCTGATAGTCGGCGAAGGCGTCGAGCGTCGTCACCAATAGCCCTGCATTGCCCGAGGGACGCAAGCGCATGTCCACTTCGTACAGCGCGCCGCTGGGCGTCATGGCCGTCAGCAAATGGATGACGCGCTGCCCGAGGCGCGTGAAGAAGACCGCATTGTCGAGGGCCTTGGCACCGTCGGTGGCGCCCTTGGGATCGGCGTCGTGCAAAAACACCAGGTCCAGGTCCGATCCATAGCCCAATTCGATGCCACCCAACTTGCCGTAACCGATGATCGCGAAGTTGGCCTCGTCGCTCTCGCACTCACCGGGGCGGCGCGAGGGTCGGCCGTACTTGCGCGTCACCTGCTTCCAGGCCATCGCCAGTACCTGCTCGAGGATCACTTCGGCGATGAAGGTGAGATAATCGCTGACCTTCATCAGCGGCCGCGCGCCGACGATATCCGAGGCCGCAACGTGCAGCACCTGGGCGTGCTTGAAGATACGCAGCGCGTCGAGCTGCCCCTCCTCGTCGTCTTCGGGTATGCGCGCCAGGGCCTGGCGCAGCTCATCGGCGAGCTCGTCCTTGTCGGCGGGCGAATACAGCGTGGCGGGGTGCAGCAATTCATCGAGCAGAACGGGATGGCGCGCCAATTGCTCGGCGATCCACGGGCTCGCGGCGCACAGACGAATTAAATGACGCAGCGCATCGGGATTCTCGCGCAGCAATGCCAGGTACGCAGTGCGCCGCAGCACCGCCTCGATCAGTGGCAAGACGCGTTCGAGCGCGACATCTGGCGCGTGGCTCTCGCCGACGGCTTCGAGCAGCAGCGGCATCAAGGCATCGAGACGCTCGAAACCGATGCGTTGCATGGCCGCCACGGCGCGCGAACGATGCAAACCGGCAAGCCGCTTGAAGGTAGCCTCGGGCGTCTCGAACCCCAGCGTCGTCAGCGTCTCGCGGGCCTCCGACAGAGTCAGCTCCTCACGCCAGAGCGCGCCCAATTCCTCGTGTGAGGCGTCCTCGGAGACGTTCTCCTCATCGTCTTCCTCCTCGGGCGGCGCGATAACGGCATCGAAATGCTCACGCACCCTCCCTCGCGCCTCGTCAAGACGCGCCACGAGCGCCGGCCAGTCGGCCATATCGAGCGCCAGCGCCAAGCGCTCGCGTCCCAGGCTATCGTCCGGCAAGGTCTGAGTCTGGCGGTCCTTCTGGGCCTGCAAGGCATGCTCGAGATCGCGTAGAAAAGCGTAATCGGTGCGCAGGGCATCGGTCACCTCACCCGGCAGAAGCTCCAGATCCGTCAGGCAACGTAGTGCTGCCGCCAGCGAGGTCAGTTGAAGCTCGGTATCGAGCCCACCACGAATCAACTGGAACGCCTGGACCACGAACTCCACCTCGCGGATACCCCCAGGGCCGAGCTTGATATTGTCGGCCATGCCCTTGCGCTTGACCTCGCGGTTGATGAGCCGCTTCATCTCGCGCAACGATTCGATGGCGCCGAAGTCCAGGTACTTGCGATACACGAACGGCCGCAGCGAGGCCAGCAGCTCAGCGCCCGCTTCGAGATCGCCGGCCACCGGGCGCGCCTTGAGCATGGCGTAGCGTTCCCACTCACGCCCCTGATCCTGATAGTAGCTGGCCAGCGTGGCGAAGTTGCCGACCAACGGCCCGCCGTCGCCGAGCGGGCGCAAACGCATGTCGACACGAAACGCCATGCCTTCGTCGGTCACCGCGTCCAACGCGCCGATGAGCTTCTGGCCCAGCTTGGTGAAATATTCCTGATGCGAGAGCGTCCGACGGCCGCCCTCAGTCTCACCCCCCTCGGCGAAGGCGAAGATCAGGTCGATGTCCGAGGACAGATTGAGCTCGCCCGCACCGAGCTTGCCCATGCCCAGCACCACCAAGCGTTGCGGTGTACCGTCGGCGCGCAGAGCCGGTTGTCCCCAGCGCGGCGCATAGTAGTGTTCGAGCCAGCCCAGTACGCCGTCGAGGCAGATTTCCGCCAGGCTGCTGACATCACGCGCCGTGACCCACATGCCAGCTTCGTCGCCCTGGCCACGCGGCGCGCGGCATAGGTCACGCCATACGATGCCCAGCATGCGCAGCCGCCGGAAGCGGCGTACTGCGGCCTGCATGGTCGCTTCATCTTCGGCGGCCTCCAGGCGCTCGGCGAGCTCCGCTTCCCAGGCCTCGCGCGGCGGCGACTCATCCAGTTCGCCCTCGGCATCCAGCACCGGTAGCCAGTCGGGGTCGCGAGCCAGCGTCTCAGTGGCGAAGTCGGAGAGCGCCACGACCCGCGCCAGCTCGGCACGACGCACATCCGAGAGCGCCAGCCAGGTGGCACTCGGCGTCTCTTCGGCATCAACATTCGCATCCGCGTCCGCATCGCTCGTCGAGCGCTTCGCCTGGGCAGCGCGGTCGGCCAGGCACAACGCATCGTCGAGCCGCTCGGTGGCCTCGCCCAGCGCCTCATTCAACGGTGCGGGAATATCGGCGTCGGGCAGGAATCCTTCGGGCAGGGCCATGATGCACTCTCCTGGAACATCCCGGCACCTAACGCCGGGGCAAGCGTGATATCTCCCAGCTTAGCGGAGCCACTCGCTTGGAAGCTACAGGCAGGCGACCCTCAGCGCCGCCATGGCAAGCCACGCTCGGCGGCGGCGATGAACGCCTCGGCAGTTTGACGCGGCGCTGTGCTGAGCAAACTGATGCCCACGAACAGTACGCACGCCACCGGTAGCGCCCAGATGCCCGGCGGCCAGCCCAGTGGCTTAGCGCCGCTGATATACAGCGTCACGACGCAGACACCGCCGCCGAGAATGCTGGTCAGGGCGCCCGCCGCACTGCCGCCACGCCAGAAAAAGGCGCCGACAAGCGCCGGTACGGTGACGACCAGGCCGGTCGAGGCGGCAACCGAAAGCACCGCAATCAGATCCAGGCGCAACTCGGCAAAGGCCAGCGCCAACAGCGCGATCAACGGCAATACGGCCTTGCCGACCCATAGCTGGCGGCGTTCGTCGCTGCCTTTGCGTGCCACCGCATAGACGTCCCGCGACAGCATCGACGAGAGCGTCAGCATGATCGAGTCGATGGTCGAGACCGCCGCCGCCAGGATGCCGACCATCACCAGCACGCCGAGTAACGGCGGTACGTGCGTGGAGGCCAGCAGGGTCGGCGTGGCAAGATCCGAATTCTCCAGGTCGGGGAATGCGATCAGCGCCGAAAAGCCCCACAGTACCGAGACAGCGGTATAGATCAGGCCGAAGCACAGAAAGCCCAGCAGCATGCGGCGCATGGCCTTGAGCGAGGCCGGCATGAAGAGACGCTGACTGACCTGGGGATTGGAAAGACTGAAGAAGAACCAGGGAATCGTCAGGCCGAGGAAAGTCGCCGGCGTGAACAGGCCCGATCCCGGCACGGTAAGCGCCTCGGGATGCTCATCGGCGAGGGTCGCGAACAGCGTCTCGAAGCCGCCCAACGAGACCACTACCAGCAGCGCCACGGCCGTCGAGGCAACGATCATCAACAATGCCTGCAGGGCGTCGGTCCACATCACCGAGCGAATCCCGGCGATGAAGGTGAACACCAGCGCCAGCACGGTGGCGACCGCCACGCCGGTGGTAAAGTCGATGGCACCGTCGGTCATCCCGCTCAGCAGATACCCCACGCCCGCCAGTTGCACCGCCGCATAAGGGACCAGGAACAGGCTGCTGACCAGCGCCGTGGCCAAGGCCACGCCACGATTCCCGTAGCGGTGTCCCAGCATCTCACTGGGGGTGACGAAACCGAATGCCTTGCCCACCGCCCAGAAGCGCGGCCCGAAGATTGCCACCAACGAGACACCAGCGAAGTAGACGGTTTCAAAGCCCAGCGCCCCGACACCGCCGGCATAGGTCAGCCCGGCCAACCCCACCATCATGAAAGCGCTGTAGGTCGTCGCGCTGTAGCTGAGCGCCGACACCAACCCGCCCATGCGCCGCCCGCCGAGGAAATAGTGCGCCATGTCGGGCGTCCCGCCGGGACCGCGCTCGCGTGAGCGCCATGCCACGCCCAGGGCGACGACGACATACACCAGCACCGACGTCCACACGAGCGTCGACGACATCCTCACTTCTCCTTGAAATCGGCGGTAACGAGCAGATTGAGAACGAGCACGGCGAGACCGGTCAGTCCCCAAAAGAGCATACTGCCGTACCAGGCCTGAACATCACGCAGCAGCGTATAGGGGACAAGCACGGCAGCCACCACCAGTACGCCAAGCAATCCAAAACCGACGCGTCGCAACATGGGAAACCTCATATGGACGTTGAAGGTAACCAATATGGCATCGCCACGTGAGAGGGTGTTTACAAAACAGGCGAACGAAGGCAAGACAAGGCAAAATTGGCCGAAAAAACGGAGTTTACATGGGGTAAATGAGTATTTTGAAGCCGATTTTAACGCCGTATTGTCAAGTGCAGCCCTTTTGTAAACACCCTCTGCGGCTCAGCCGAAGAACTTCTGCCAGGCCAGCAACCCCCAAGTCAGGCTCGCCATGATCAGCGAGATCATAACCGCCGCCGAGCCGATGTCCTTGGCCCGGCCGGACAGCTCGTGATGCTCGGGACCGATGCGGTCGACGACGGTTTCCACGGCGCTGTTGAGCAATTCCACGATCAGTACCAGCGCACCACTGCCCACGAGCAGCAGCCATTCCACTGGCGTGGCACCGATCCACCACGCCAATGGCAAGAGTACCACGCAGATGCCGACCTCCTGACGAAACGCCGTTTCATTGCGAAACGCGGCTCGCAGTCCCTTGAGTGAATAGCACGTGGAATTGATCAAATGGTGCAAGCCGGTCTGGCGGGATTTCATCGCGCTTTTTCCTCAGTGAAGGAGTTCTCGATGGCCGATCACGCAACGGCCAGGACGGCAACGCACACGGCGACTTGAAATGGTAACAAAGGGGCAGCTCCAGGCAACGCCACGCGAATGACGGACGGTATCCCGCAAAAGTCGCGTTGTCGACACTCACGACTCAACGCTAGGCTAATGTTCTCGCGCTCACCACAGCGCCCTCACCCGAATTCGCAGGAGTCCTCCATGCCCCGTGCACTCATGCTCCATGACGACACTCCCCGCGCTCGCCTCGAAACCCTCGATGAAGACCAGTTGCCGCAACGCGCGGTACGCGTCGCGATCGATGATTCCGACCTCAATTACAAGGACGCCATGGCGGTCACCGGCCAGGGCAAGATCGTGCGCGACTATCCATTGGTGCCGGGGATCGATTTCGCCGGCACGGTAACGGATTCCACGGATACGCGCTTCGCCGCCGATGACCGCGTAATCCTCACCGGCTGGGGCGTCGGCGAGCGTCATTGGGGCGGTTTCGCCGAGGCCATGCGCGTCGATGCCGACTGGCTAGTGCCCTGCCCGCAACCGCTGAGCACGCGCCAGGCAATGCTCTTCGGCACCGCCGGACTCACCGCCATGCTCAGTGTCATGCGACTGAAAGAAGCGGGCCTCGGCCCAGGCGACGGACCGGTCGTGGTGACCGGCGCCAGCGGTGGCGTGGGCAGTTGGGCCGTGTCGATCCTCGTCCATGAAGGTTTCGAGGTTCACGCCATCACCGGCAAACCCGAGCAGAATGACTGGCTCGAGGCGCTTGGTGCCCACGCCATTCTGCCCCGCGCCGACTTCGAAGCCCGCGGCCGGCCGCTGGAATCGACGCAGTGGGCAGGCGCCGTGGATACCGTCGGTGGCCAGGTCCTGGCCAGTCTCCTGGCACAAATGCGCTACTCAGGTAAGGTCGCCGCCGTGGGACTGGCGGGCGATGCCGCACTACCGACCACGGTGATGCCTTTCATACTGCGCGGCGTGTCGTTGCTCGGCGTGGACAGCGTGTATATCTCGTTCGAGCGGCGCCGCGCGGCATGGCAACGCATCGCCGCCCTGCCCAACGCCTTGCTTTCGCACATGCAGGTCGAGGAAATTGGCCTCGACGACGTGACCGATCGGGCCCAGGCCATGCTCGAAGGCCGCACCCACGGGCGCGTGCTCATCGACCCGCGTCGCTAAACGAATTGATTAATGCAGCGCGGTGTCAGTGTGAATTGATCATTTCCGTCAAATCCGCCGCCACCAGCGGTAGAGTCTGCCGCCAGGCGAGATACGGCGTTTGCTCGGTGCCGTTGACCAGTACGGCGAAACTACCCCAACGCCCGGCTTGGGTACGGAAGTAGCCAGCCACCGCGCGCACCGTGACCGGCTCGTTGAGCGTGCCGGTCTTGAGCATGACGTGCTGCTGGAAAATATCGCTGCCTCGACGGATGAAATGCATGGGGCCGTTGGTCGGCAGTTGAAGACCGGCCACGAAAGTCGGAAACAGCGCCGAGCGGTGGTACATCGCCTCCAACAAAGCGTTGAGATCACGGGCCGAGACACGATTCTCGGGAGTCAAGCCACTGCCACTGGCGAGCGTCGGCACGCCTTGGCCCGGAAGCTCCTGGGCGAAGCGCATCAGCTCATCGGCGCCGTCCTGAAGCTCGGCGCGCGGCTTGGCGACGAGGTCAAGTGCCAGAGTATCGGCCATGAAATTATTGGAATAGTTGAGCATGCGCAGCAGCAATTCCTGCAGCGGCTTGCCATCCACCGCCGCCAAGCGCTTGGCCGTGGTCGGCGGCGGTGTCGTGCTGGTGGCGTAGCTTTCGACCTCGACTCCTGCCTGCTTGAGCAATGCCATCAAGGTCTTGGCGGTTTGTTCGGCGGGATCGGAACTGCCGCGATAGATTTCGCGCGAGTAGCTATCGCGCGCGATCTGCCCACTGATACGTAACGTGTCGCCGCGCTCGCTACTGATGCGCTCAGCACTCAGGCGTGTGTCCTCGCCGTGCGCCACGGTCTTGACCTCATTATCGAGGCGTGTGAGAGGTGCTACCGTCGCGCAATCGCTGATGGAAGCCGCGTCGCCCACTGACGTGCCGGGCTTGACCCGATTGCACCAGCTGCCGTAATTCACTGCCGCCGAAGACAACAAGGCGCTATAGGCGTTGTCGGAGCGCGAGCGCGCCTCGCAACGGTCGGTAGTCACGCAGGTCACCGGACCAAAGCGCCACTGACTGACCACCAATTGGCCCTCGACGGCGCGCACGCCGCGTTCGCGCAAGCGCTGTACCAGACGCCATAGGTTTTCGCTGGTCAGCGCCGGGTCACCGCCACCATCGAGCACCAGGTCGCCATGCAAAACGCCCTGAGCATCGACGTTGCCGGTGGCCATCAACTGCGTGGTGAAACGATGCTGAGGCCCCCAGCGGTCGAGGCTTGCGGCGGCGGTATAGAGCTTGGTCACCGAGGCCGGCGACAGCCGCCGCGTGGGATGGATCGCCCCCAGGCTTTCGCCACTCCCCAACAACTGCGCCTGCGCGCCGATCACGAAGCCTTTATCGGCCAGTGTGGCGAGATTATCGAAGCCATCGGCCTGCGCGACCAACGGCAAACCCATCACGACAAGAAGCACGAGCACACGACGTCCTACACGCTGCGAGGAGCGCAGACGTCGGCAATGGAGCAGCCTACTCAGCATGAGATTTTTCCTTCCCTGGACGAACGTACATCGTACGCCAGGCTAGCAGGACACCTCATCGAGTGCGATGGCGACGCCCGACCGTGCGTGGGCACATTTCAGGTAGCGCCTAATGCGAGGACATACGCGAAAACACCTGAATGATGGCAACCCCGGCGATGATCATTCCTAGACCGAGAATCGCGGGTAAATCGGGTTTCTCGCCATACACGACCACCCCGATCAGCGTGACCAGCACGATGCCAAGTCCGGCCCAGAACGCATAGGCGATGCCCACCGGCAAATCGCGAAGCGCCAGCGTGAGCATGTAAAACGCCAATGCATAGCCCACGACAACGGTCACGCTCGGCCATAGCCGCGTGAACTCCTGAGACGCCTTGAGCGCACTGGTCGCCACGACCTCGGCGATGATCGCGAGGGCCAGAAACACGTACACCATACTCGGTCTCCTGAAGGTCTGTGCCAGCTTTCCCCTAGGTGGGTAGCAACTCGGGACGATACGCCAGCGTCACCTTGAGACGCCAGAGTGGTTGGCCGCTGGCATGGTACTTATGTTCGAAGGGCGTGAGATACTCGCCCGACGGCTCGCAGGGCTCGAGATGCGGCTCGCGTCCCGTGGCCTGTGCCAGCGCCAGGGCCAATTCCTCGAGATAGAGCCGCCAGTTGGAGCGCGCTTCCAGTTCGCCGCCGAGACCCGCCAGTGCCGGGAACACCGGGTGCCCATGCCAGCGCATCTTGAGATGCCCTGCCTTGGGATACGGATTGGGGTAGAGCAGATAATGACGTGCCGGCTGCCACCCTTCTTGTAGCGCCAAACGCCAGAAATCCACCAGATCGGCACGTACCAGCAAGGCGTTGTCGGGCAACTCGCCATGCTCGCGTGAAAGGCGATCGGCGCTACGGTCGATGCCGATCACCGCATGATCGGGAAAACGCGCAGCCAGACGTCGGGTGGAAAGTCCCACGCCACAGCCTGCGTCGAGAATCAGCGGCTTGTACTGCTCCTGCAACCATGCCCGCGCCGCGCCGAACGCGATGCGCGTGTGCGATGCCAACGGCTTTCGCCAGGGATGCGTCAGCGCCCGCGACACACGCCGGGAGAGTTCCTCATGCGGCGCGGTCTGCTGGGTGACAATGGCGCGGGAATTGGCATGCATGGACGGCTCTTTAAACGACTGAACGACATACTATCCTAGCAGACTCCCGAGCCTGACCGAGCGTCACGATATCGCCCCGTAGACCTCGCCCCGTAGAAGTATCCCAAGCGGCGCATTAGCGCCCTCATAAAGACCTGCCGCTGAAAAAGCCCTATAAGGCTGATACGTCATCGGTGGCATTTCCCCTTTATCGGACAGTGTTCGCATGACGCCGCTCGCACCCGGGTGCTATCATCCTTGCCCAGACTCATAAAGACTCCATGCGCCCTATGGCGCGGGAGGACGCAACACACCCGGCCGACGCGTGCCGGTCACACATCAGGACGCATCGTCATCCACAGCATTACGAGGAACGCGGCTTGTCACAGTTACCGGTGATCGTCGGCATGGGCGGTGTTAACGCCGCCGGCAGAACCTCGGGCCACCAAGCTTATCGCCGAACGATTCTCGACGCTTTGCCCGATACCCTTCAGGCACAAACCATTCTCGCCCTGGCCGCCATGATGCAGCTCGTTTCGCGCGTCGAAAGCGGCGGCTGGCAGGACCCTCAGGGCGAGATTCTCGACGACGCCGACGTCGTCGAACGCTATCGCCAACATGTGCTCGATCATACCCTGATTCGCCGCATCGAGGACGAGCGCTTCGGCAGCGAAGGCCTCCCCGCCAATCGCGCCGCACAACTCAACCTCGATGCCGAGCTGACCTTTCGCGTGCGCCGCCGCCAGCTTCCCAACGACGTGCCGGCCACCTGGCAGGTGCGCGAGATCGACAAACGCATGGTCGAAGTCGTGGTCCCGCCGGGAGCGCTGGACGTGCTGCTTCCTGAACGTCGCAGCGCCCAGGTACGCTCGGCCGGACAACTGCCCAGCGGCTTTTCGCCGGACACGCTGTATCGCAGCGTGCACCACCCGCGCGGCTTGGCGATGACTATCTTCGGCGCCTCCGACTGCCTCGGCCAGAGCGGCCTCGACTGGGCGGCGCTGCGCAACCGTCTCGATCCGGACGCCATCGCCGTGTATGCCGGCAACTCCATCGGCCAGCTCGACACCGAAGGCTGGGGCGGTCTGCTGCAAAGCTTCGTCAGCGGCGCGCGCGCCACCTCCAAGCAGATGCCGCTGGGCTATGGGCAAATGCCCGCCGACTTCCTCAACGCCTATGTGCTGGGCAGCGTCGGCGCTACTGGCGCAGCGCTAGGCGCCTGCGCCAGCTTTCTGTACAACCTGCGCCTGGGCCTCGAGGACATTCGCAGTGGCCGGCGCCGGGTGGTCATGGTGGGCACCAGCGATGCACCGATCACCCCGGAGATCGTCGAGGGCTTCCGTGCCATGGGGGCGCTGGCCGACGACGAAAGCCTCAAGGCGCTCGACGCCCTGACGCTGCTCACCGACAGTGACTATCAGCGTGCGTGTCGCCCCTTCGCGCGCAACTGCGGCTTCACCATCTCCGAGTCGACCCAGTTCCTGTTGCTGATGGATGACGCGTTGGCGCTGGAAACCGGCGCGCAGATTCTCGGCGCCGTGCCAGGCGTCTTCGTCAACGCCGATGGCTGGAAGCGCTCGATCTCCGCGCCGGGCATCGGCAATTACATCACTTTGGCCAAGGCGGTCAGTCTTGCCAGCGATATGCTCGGCGAGGAGGCAGTACGCCATCGCAGCTATCTACACGCGCACGGCACCAGCACGCCGAAGAACCGCACTACCGAGTCACATGTATTCGACATGGTGGCGCGCGCGCATGGCATCGAGTCGTGGCCAGTGACCGCCGTCAAGGCATTCGTCGGCCATTCGCAAGGCGGTGCGGCGGGCGATCAGATGGCCAGCGCACTGGGTACCTTCGCCCACGGTATCATTCCCGGTATCTTCACCCTCGATGCAGTGGCCGATGACGTCTTTACCGAGCGCCTGCGCTTCTTCCGCGACTCGGTTCCCTTCGAGGCCGATGCGGCGTTCATCAATGCCAAGGGGTTCGGCGGCAACAACGCCACCGGCCTGGTCATCTCGCCGGCCGCCACCGAACGCCTGCTGGCCCAGCGCCACGGCCAACGCGCCATCGACGACTGGAAGCAACGTCGCGAAACGACCCTGGCCGCTTCCAAGGCGTACCTGGCGACATCCGACAGCGGCCATTTCGAGGTCACCTACCGCTTCGGCGAAGGCGTTCTCGAAGGATCGGAACTCTCGATGACGCGCGACTCGCTGCATATCCCCGGCTTCGATCAGCCGGTCTCGTTGGCGGTCGATAACCCCTACGGCCAACTGCAATAATCATGCCTGGTCGGCGGCATGATTGCTGCCGACCATGGGCAACCACTACCCTGTTGGTATCTCGACACAGGATGCACCCATGAATATCGTGGTCTATCCCGGTACCTTCGACCCCGTCACCCATGGTCATTACGATCTGATCGAACGCGCCGCGCGCATGTTCGACAAGGTCGTGGTGGCGGTGGCTGCGAGTCCGCGCAAGCAGCCCGCATTGTCGCTGGAGACCCGCGTCGCCCTGATCGAAGAGATCACCGCCGAGCTCGACAACGTCACTGTCCTCGGCTTCAGCGGACTGCTGACGCAGTTGCTGGATCAGCAAAACGCACGCATTATCCTGCGCGGATTGAGAGCGGTATCCGATTTTGAATATGAGTTACAATTGGCCAATATGAATCGGGCCCAGGCACCTCATATCGAGAGTTTGTTCCTGACGCCTGCGATCGAGAACTCGTATATTTCTTCCACCATCGTGCGCGAGATCGCGCGTCTCGGGGGAGATGTCTCCAAGCTCGTGCATCCCTGCGTGGTCGATGCTCTGAGCCGGCATTTCGCCCCGGACTCCTCGTCGCCCGAGACGCAGTAGAGGACACTACCATGGCCCTGATGATCACCGATGAGTGCATCAACTGCGATGTCTGCGAACCCGAGTGCCCCAATGGCGCCATTTCCCAGGGTGAGGAGATTTATGTCATCGACCCCAACTTGTGCACCGAGTGCGTCGGTCATTTCGACGAGCCCCAGTGCCAGCAGGTGTGCCCGGTCGACTGCATTCCCCTCGATCCCGAACGCAGCGAAACCCACGACCAGCTCATGCACAAGTACCGGTTGATTACCGCCGCCTGAGCGCGGCCAGGCACGATACACGGCGTCGAACATCGACAGCCCGCAAGGGCAGTCTGCGTGCCCCTGCGCTCTTTTCATGTCTCGCGGACGGCTCGCCAGGCGTAAACGTCCAACGCAAACAACGGAATCCCGTGTCCACTTCACGCTCCCCGACACGCATCTGGCCACTCGCCTGGCCGATCATTCTTTCCAACATCACTGTGCCATTGCTAGGCCTGGTGGATACCGCCGTGGTCGGGCACCTGCCGGATTCGCGCTACATGGCCGCCGTCACCCTTGGCGCCACGCTGTTCGGCTTTCTCTACTGGGGATTCGGTTTCCTGCGTATGGGCACTACCGGCCTCACCTCCCAGGCCATGGGACGCGAGGACGAAAGCGACATACGCAACCTGTTGGGGCAATCGTTGCTGTTGGCGCTGAGCATCGGCGTCATACTGATCCTGCTCGCCGAACCGCTCATCGCCTTCGGCCTCTACCTGCTCGACGGTAGCGAGGCCGCCATGTCACTGGCGGCGAGTTACGCGCATATCCGCATCCTCTCGGCTCCGGCGGTGATGGCCAATTACGCGATTCTCGGCTGGTTCCTCGGCCAGCAGAATTCGCGAGTCACGCTGGCGATCATGGTACTGACCAACAGCGTCAACATCGTGCTGGACCTCGTATTCGTGGTCGGCCTGGGAATGACCAGCGACGGCGTCGCCTGGGCCACGGTGATCGCCGATTATACTGCGCTGGCCGTCGGCCTGTGGCTGGTGGCACGTCAACTGAAGCTGCTTCAGGGACACTTTTTGCGCCAGCGACTGCTACGCCTTGCCGCCTACTCCGAGCTTTTCCAGGTCAATCGGCATCTGTTCGTGCGGACATTGGGGCTGCTGTTCGCCATGGCCTTTTTCACCGCTCAGGGCGCCAGTCAGGGCGATACGGTGCTCGCCGCCAACGCCGTGCTGATGCAATTCATCATGATCACGTCCTACGCGCTGGATGGCTTCGCCCACGCTGCCGAGGCCTTGACCGGCCGCGCCGTAGGGCGCCGTGACTGGCCGCTGTTCGGCGCCTCGGTGCGCGCTGCGGCGCGCTTCTCGCTGATGACCGCCGGCGTCGCCATGGCGGCGTTTTTCTTTGGCGGCGACTATGTGATTGCCATGCTCACCGATCTTCCCGACGTGCGCGCCACGGCGGGAGACTATCTACCCTGGATGATCGCCATGCCGGCCATCGCGGTGTGGAGCTACCTGCTCGATGGCGTCTTCATCGGTGCCACCGCAACCCGCGAAATGCGCGATACCATTCTGCTGGCGCTCGCCGTCTACCTGCCGGTGTGGTGGTTAACGCAACCGTTGGGCAATCATGGCCTATGGCTCGCCTTCACCGTATTCACCCTGGTGCGCTCGGCAAGTCTCGCCGCCGTCTACCTGCACTACCGGCGCACACGCTGGGCTGAGCCCCAGGTCTCTGGACGCGCGGACAATCACGCATGAAACGTGGTACACATTTGCCAGTCACGCATCGATCAATGGAGCCCGCATGACCGACGACCTCCCCCGCCAACACGAACTCACCATGACGGTGCTGATGACGCCCGACATGGCCAACTTCAGCGGCAAGGTGCATGGCGGCGCGATTCTCAAGAAGCTCGACGAGGTCGCCTACGCCTGCGCCAGTCGCTACGCCGGTTCCTATGTCGTGACGCTGTCGGTGGACCAGGTACGTTTCAAGCAACCCATCCACGTGGGTGAGCTGGTCACCTTTCTGGCCTCGGTCAACTATGTCGGGCATTCCTCGATGGAGATCGGCATCAAGATCATCGCCGAGTCGATCCAGGATCGCGTGATTCGCCACACCAACAGCTGCTACCTGACCATGGTCGCGGTAGATGGCGAAGGTCATCCCAACCCCGTGCCACAGCTACAACTCGATACGCCATTGCAGAAGCTGCGCTTCGAGAAAGCCAAATTACGCAAGAACATGCGCAAGCAAGAGGAACAGGAGGAACAGCGCACCCAGGCGCATCTCAACGCGACCCGTGAGGCACCCTGACGCGACGCCGGGAAACTGATAGCGTGACCATGCGCAGGACGCATGGCGCTACCGACGGAGAACTTGATGAGCGCACCTTCCACCGCTGGCTCACGCCGGCGTGATCGCCTTTATCTCGCCTGGGACATCGCCATCGTGGTGCTGGTCTCGGCTAATCTGTTGCTGCTGCTCGTCGATAGCCTGTTTCTCTTGCCACCTCTGAATGCCGGGTTCGAAGCACTAGCGCCGGGCCTCCATCAGGCCTACGACAGCGCCATTCACCAGCGTTTCATGACAATCGACCTGGCCTTCGTGAGCATCTTCCTGCTCGATGTTCTGGCTGGCTGGACGGTGGCCATCGCCGAACGCCGCTACGCACGCTGGTTCTTCTATCCATTCGTGCACTGGTACGACGTGCTGGGGTGCATTCCGGTCAGCGGCTTCCGCATCCTGCGTGTACTGCGTCTCATCTCGCTGCTGATTCGATTGCAGCGCCTGGGGGCGATCGACATCCGCCGCTGGCGTCTCTATGCCTTCTTCGAACGCTACTACCGCGTGCTCATGGAGGAGCTTTCCGACCGCGTGGCGACACGCCTGCTGAGCAGCCTGCAAGAGGAAGTCCAACGTAGTGACGACTTCACCAAACGACTCTCGGAAAAGGTAATCCAGCCACGCAAGGAGGCGCTTGTCGACGAGATCGCCCGGCGTCTCGAAACCACCGTCGACAAAAGCTATGCCGAGAACCATCAGGAAGTACATCGCTACGTGGCGGCCCTGGTCACCCGCACGCTCGATGAGAACCAGGAACTCGCCCGGCTGAGACGCCTGCCTATGGGCGAGCACGTGGCCCATGCCATGGAACGCAGCCTAAGCGACATCGCCAGCCGCGTGGTCCACGAGGCGATCGATGGACTACGTTCGCCGCGTTTCAAGAGTCTTATCGGTGATCTGGCCGGCAGCGGCATCGATGCTTGGCTATACGTCGACCAGCGCACCGACCGCGTCACCGAGCAAGTATTGATCGAAACGCTGGAAATGCTCAAGGACGAGATCGCCGTACAGCGCTGGAGAGACGAACTCGACCTCAGGTGATCAGGTAAGCCGCAAGGTAGTGTACGGTGCCTCACAGGCGTGGCGCTCGTCACGTTCATCGATGCTGCCCAACGACATGTCGCGATCGTTGTCGTAGGCCACGAACAAGCGCTCGCTATCCAGAATCGCCAAACCTTCTGCCTTGTGTTCGAATTCCAGGGCGTCTCCAGCCATCGTGCGAACCAGCGTCGGCGCTTTACCCGCCGCGAAGTCCTCTAGTGACACCACCCAGAGGTAACCGCCTATGCGCTCTTCTTCCGCGTCCTCGACTTCGAAGCTCGTCAACAGAAACAGGCGCTGGTGATGGGGATCGTACTCCAGGCTCGACAGGCCGCAGTCATAGCGCACCTCGGGCTGCTGCTGGGGAAAGAAGCGGTAGAACTCGCGTAGCCTGTCGACGAACACCAGATTACCTTGGGCATTGAGGGTGTAGTGCGCCCCCACGACACGACACACATAGTCGAAGTCTTCATGCGAATAGCCTTGTTCGCGCACGCCGAAAAGCAGTAGCCCATCACCACGCTCCCCCGGAATCGCCGCCAGTCCTTCTATCTTGTAATACGGATAACCGATGGCGCCGTCCAGCTTGTTACGCAGCTCCAACGAGCCCTCGACACCGTCGCGCGGGTCGGGGTCGACCACTTGCACCCGCTCGGTCTCGCCCAGCGGCCAGATCAATAAATGGTTGTAGGCATTGAGCGCATGGCTTTCCATGTCGATGCGATCGAATCCGGTGGTCGCCAACACGTAGCGACCGTCGGCAGTCAATGCGAAGTCCTCGTACTTGACTGCCCGCTTGATGGCATCCGCCGTGAAGTACTCCAGGCCGCGATCATCGGGACCGGCAGCCGTGATCGGAACAGAGAAGACAGCCGAACGTGCGTCACCGGGAATCGGCTTGTCGCTGGCCAGGATCAGACGCTGGCCATCATAGACCACGGCGGATACTTCAATGTTGACCAGCTTGCCCTTCTCATCACGCAGGCCGCTGGGGAAACAATGCAACGTTCCTTCTTGTAGCACCTCGGCATTGGCCATGACATCTCCTTGATCGCGTTGTACGTGACACTTCCAGCGTAACGCGAAAGCCACGTATGGTCGCAACGCAACGTGATAGCTTGCGGTCGCGGCAGACGGTCGGCAACCTGGCCGTCTGCGTATTTTTCATTCTCCGCTAAGGAAATCGACATGCTCAGCCACAGGTCAACTCGTCGATCGTGTCCTGATCGTCGAGTTTGACGTTGAGGCGATCCGCACGGTAATCCATCGTCACCGCCTGGTCGGGACGAATGACGCGGACGCGATCGGCATCACTGTCGGTTTCCAACTGTGCCACTGTCGCCTCGTCGGCATGCTGACCGATGTAGTCTTGCAACGTGTCGGCGCCACAGGCGTCGTCTTGCGACATCGACGGCGGCGGTGGTGCCTCGTCCGGTGCCGGGCTGCCGGCACATCCCGCCAGCAGGAACGCTGCCATTGCACCACCAAGAGCGCGTTTACGCATGTCGTTTCCTCTTCGTTCGATGGCTTCGTTGAACAGCGTATACAAGCGTTGCGCTAGAGGCCAGACGCATTCCCTCTCGCTGCGCGAGCCGAGAATGCTAGACTCAAGGTTTGAGCCGTCGCGACGCCCGTCATTTCCAAGGAGCCAGGAATCATGCAAGGAACCTTCAAGTATTTCTCTACCGCCGTGCTCGGCCTGGCCACCGGAGCGGCGTTGTCGTTGACGCCGGCGTTCGCCGACGAGCCGGTGCGCGTCTCGTCGAAGATCGATACCGAGGGCGCCTTGCTCGGCAACATGATCGTCCAGCGCCTGGAGCAGGCCGACATTCCCGTCGAAGACCAACTGCAGCTCGGCCCGACCAATATCGTGCGCAGTGCCTTGCTCGAAGATGAGATCGACCTGTATCCCGAATATACTGGCAACGGGGCGTTTTTCACGCAAACCACCGATGACGATGCGTGGAAACGCTCGGGCGAGGGTTACGAAAAGATTCGTGCCTACGACAAGGAACACAACGACGTGGTATGGCTCACTCCGGCGCCAGCCAACAACACCTGGGCCATCGCATTGCGCCGTGACGTCGCCGACGAGCACGATCTTTCCACCATGGAGGATTTCGCCGCCTGGATACGCGATGGCGGTGAGATCAAGCTGGCCGGCTCCGCCGAATTCGTGGAAAGCGATGCCGCTTTGCCCAGCTTCCAGCGTGCCTACGATTTCAAGCTCGACCAGGACCAATTGCTGGTACTCTCCGGTGGCAACACGGCGGCAACCATTCGCGCCGCCGCCGAGAACACCAGCGGTACCAATGCCGCCATGGTCTATGCCACCGATGGTGCGATCCCCGCCGCCGACCTCAAAGTCATGGACGACACCCAAGGCGTCCAGATGGTCTACGAGCCGGCACCGGTGATCCGTCAAGCCACGCTCGAGGCCTATCCGCAAATCCCCGAGTTGCTCGAACCGCTTTTCGAAGGACTCGACCGGGAAACCTTGCAGTCGCTCAACCGTCGCATTCAGGTCGATGGTGAACCGGCCAGCGAGGTCGCCGGGGACTATCTGGAATCACACGACCTGCTCGACTGACAGCTGCCGGTGTCTGTTTCTCACGTTCCCACGAGCGACGCGGACAGCGCTCGCCTGGTGGCCAATCGCGTCCTGGTCACGCTGCTATGTGCAGGGCTCCTGGCGGCCTGGTTATTGCCCTTCGCCACGATGTCGCCCAACCGCTTGGCCTCCGGGCAAACCGTCGGCCTGAGTGAAGCGTTATCAGCCTGGCAAGTAGTCGCTCTTCTGATCCTGAGCGCGGCGCTGGCCGTGGCGGCGCTAAGACGCCCGCTACCGCGCGGGCTCGCCCATGGCATAGTCTTGCTGGCCAGCCTCGGGCTGTTGCTGATCACGCTGTATAGCCTGGGCGACTACGCGCAACGCACTCTGGTCGAAAAATCGCCGTCGGCGCGGGTCTCTCAGGGGGCAGCCTTCTGGGTGATGGTATTCTGCTGCGCCCTGGCGGCCATCGACGCCTTTCAGCGCGCCTCCAGCGACTGGCTGCTGCGCCTGGGTTACATGCTGATCGCTGGGGGAAGCGTGGCGTTGCTGTTCGCAAGCGGCCATTTCGACGATCTGTCGATCATGCGCGAATACGCCAACATCCGCGATAACTTCGCTGATCAGTTCATCACGCACTTGGTGCTGGTGGGCTCCGCACTGGGGCCGGCGTTACTCATCGGCGTTCCACTGGGCCTGCTGGCCCATCGCCGCGTACGCCTGCGGGGAACGCTGTTCAGTGTACTCAATTTCTTCCAGACGATTCCCTCGATCGCCCTGTTCGCCCTGCTGGTCGCGCCGCTTTCGGCGCTCGGCAACGCCTTCCCATTGCTCGGCGAATGGGGCGTCAAAGGCATCGGCGCGGCGCCAGCCATCATCGCGCTGGTGATGTACGCACTGCTGCCCGTGGTGCGCAATACCTACGCCGGGCTCAAGGGCGTTCCGCCCGCCACCGTGGAAGCTGCACGCGGTATGGGCATGACCACGCGTCAGGTGCTGTGGCGCGTGGAAATCCCCTTGGCATTGCCGGTCATGCTCTCGGGGCTACGCATCGTCACCGTACAGGCCATCGGCCTGACCGTAGTGGCGGCGCTGATCGGTGCCGGGGGCCTGGGCGCCTTTATTTTCCAGGGCCTCGGCCAATATGCCATCGACCTGGTCCTGCTCGGCGCGATACCCACCATCGTGCTGGCAGTGATCGCCGATTTCACGCTGCAGATGCTGGTCGTGCTCAGCAAGCCGGCCGGCACCCGCCGATAGGTAACACCGATGATCGAACTTCAGGGACTGACCAAACGGTATGGCGAAACACGCGTCGTCGATGACATCTCGCTGACCGTGGAACAGGGCGAATTCTGTGTCCTCATTGGCCCATCGGGGTGCGGCAAATCGACCACGCTGAAGATGATCAATCGCCTGATCGCGCACAGCGAGGGAAAAATCCTGTTGGGTGGCGAGGATATCGCCACCCTGCCGCCGGAACGCCTGCGTCGCCGTATTGGCTACGCCATCCAGTCGATCGGGCTGTTCCCGCACTGGCGTGTCGCGGACAACATCGCCACCGTGCCCAGGCTCCTCAAGTGGCCGGCGTCACGCATTGCCGAGCGCGTCGACGAATTGCTGGCACTTTTTAAGCTCGATGATGAAGGGTTGCACGACAAGTATCCGCATCAACTCTCTGGCGGTCAGGCGCAGCGTGTCGGTGTAGCCCGAGCCCTGGCCGCCGATCCTGACGTGCTCCTGATGGACGAGCCCTTCGGTGCCGTCGACCCCCTGACGCGCGATACCCTGCAGGCCGAGTTGGCACGCGTGCACCGCCAAACCGGCAAGACCATCGTCTTCGTCACCCATGACATGGACGAAGCCTTGCGCCTGGCCTCCCGCGTGGCACTGCTCAATGCCGGCCAGTTGGTGCAATACGACCGTCCGGCAGAGCTTCTCGTCGCGCCCGCCAACGATTTCGTGCGCGACTTCATCGGGCGCGCCGACTTAGGGCTCAAACTGCTCTCGCGGCGCCGGGTCGAGGCGTATTGCCGGCCCGCCCAGCGCACGCGCAACAATGCCATCGCCAGCGCGCCCATCACCTGGCAGGTGGATGCCGATGACCGCCCCATGGCGCTGCTGGGCGGCCGCCTGGGCGAATCCGACATAGCTCGCACGGTGGTCAACCCCGAGTGGACCGCCACGCCGGAGATGTCGATGAAGGAGGCCTTGTCACGCATGGTGTGGTTTCGCGTGACGGCCTTGCCGGTGCTCGATGGCGAGGGGCGCCTGCTGGGCGAGGTGACGATGTCGGGCGTCATGGGGCATCGCTCATGAACGTAGGTGCACTGTCTCGTCCACCTTCCTCGCGCCGTGCTTTGCTGATCTCGCTCAGCGCCTTGTTGATCGCGCTGGTGGTGGGCATGGAGCAGTTGGCGCCACTGTTTCGGGCGTTGTTTCCCGATCAGGATCCGGCGACGTATCAGCGCGAGAGCTTTCTCGATCTGACGCTCGCCCACCTCGCCCTGGTGCTGGTGTCCTCGCTCATCTCGGTGAGTGTCGGGGTTGCAGCGGGGCTATTCGTCACGCGGCCGGCAGGGCGCGAGTTCGAGCCCTTGGTGTCGACGCTGGCCGCCATCGGCCAGACCTTTCCCCCGGCAGCGGTGCTGGCAATCGTCGTGCCAGTCGCCGGGTTCGGCTTTGTCCCCACCTTGGTGGCGCTGGTGCTCTATGGCCTCTTGCCCGTGGTGCAAAACACTGTCGCCGGTCTGGGTACGGTGCCCTCGCAAATGCTCGAGGCCGCGCGCGGCAACGGCATGAACGCCTGGCAGATCCTGTGGCACATCGAGCTGCCCCTGGCAATGCGGGTCATCATCGCCGGCGTGCGCGTCTCGGTGATCATCAATATCGGCACAGCGACGATCGGCTCCACGGTCGGTGCCAAAACGCTGGGCACACCGATCATCGCCGGTCTGGTCGGCAACAATCTACCGTACGTGATTCAAGGGGCGGTACTGGTGGGCCTGCTGGCTATCGTCACCGACCTGGCGTTCGAACGGCTGGAGCAACGCTTCTCGTTCGGCGATAGCAGGGCGGCGTCATGAACAGGATATCCAGCGAACCAAGGTAAGCGGCATCGCGGGGAGGGGAAACGACAAGACCGCCGCCTTCGAAGGCGGCGGTCTAAATACCTTAATTGGCGGCGTCTTGCACTTCTTCGCCACCTTGCTCGATGTCTTCACCTGCACCTTCAAACGTATTGCAGCCACTGATAGCACCAGCGGTGAACATCAGCAGCAGGGAAAAAGCCAGCATCCGTTTCATAGTCGTGTCTCCTTCACGGTATCAAGCGGGAAAAATCCCGCGGGTCCAGACCCATTTCTTGGGTAATCTTATCCGCCATACAGGCGGGACGACCACAACTTAGCAAAGCTAGCAGCACTGTGCATCCTTTCCAGGATTCAGTTGGTTGCGGCATCCTGCATCGCTTCACCGCCACGCTCGATATCCTCGCCCGCGCCGTGGATGGTGTTACAGCCACTCAGCACCGCCAACAACAAAAGCCCCAAGATCGCAATCGATGTACGCTTCATGCGTTTTCTCCGGAAAGCACCGCTCACTCAGCGAGAGGCACGGCCCCATGCCGTGTAACCTAACGTTAGCATAGCCAGACACTTTACGACGATTTTCAGGAGCGCCGCACATGACCGATTTCACCCTGCATCCACGCTTGGCGGCCGACTCGCACTACGTCGCCAACCTGTCCCTGTGCCAGGTACGCCTGAACGACGACGCGCGCTATTCCTGGCTAGTGCTGATCCCCCGTCGCGACGATATCCGCGAAGTCTACGAACTCTCCGCTGACGATCAGGCCACGATGTGGCAGGAAGCCACCGAGATAGGGCGCCGCTTGATGGCGCATCATGACGGCGACAAGCTCAATCTGGCGACGCTCGGCAATCAGGTTGCGCAGTTGCACCTGCATGTCATCGTCCGCCACCAGGGCGACGCGGCCTGGCCGGGGCCAGTATGGGGACAAGGCACGCCGCCGCCGTATGACGACACGACGCTGAGCACCTACTTGGCGACACTGCGTGATCTCCTCACACCATGAGTGATGCGCGCAGGCAGTTTTCGTAGGACTCAGGGCAGTTCGCCGAGCCGCTCCTGTATATCAATCAGCAGCGTATCGAACACATAGGGCGGTACCGGCTGACCGCCACGCTGTCCCGACAGCGTGATGCGCGTGCCCTGTTCGATCGCCTCGAGCCGATAGCGCACGTCGAGCGTGGGACGCACGGCCAGCACGGCCTCGACATCGCCCAGGTCGACATCGGCGCGACGAATCACGAAGCCGCGTGCCGTCAGCATCGCCACCCCCGCTTCCAACGCGGTCGATGGCTCGGCTTCCACGACCAATGCCCGGGTTTGCGGCGGTGCCGACGTGGTCGCGCATCCGCTCACGCTCAATACCACGCACGATACCACGAACAATACGCTCAGCAGCCGCCTCATGATGTGCTCCCCTCGCGCATGCGTGCGTCGATGTCATCGTGTAAAGCGGCGCAGAACGCCGCGCTGTTGTCCGGACGCGCATCGATCAGATAACCGTCGACATCGACCACGCGCGAATCGCGCGTCACCCGTACGACATCCTCGGCGGCGACCACCGAGACCCGTTGCAGGCGCACCGGATCACCGCCGAAGCGTTGGAAATAGCCCAGCGAATAGCCATGGCGCCCGCCTAAGCCATAGCGTCCCCAGAAGCCACTGCGCCCCCAGGGCGGTCGATCCACAGCACCCAGCCCCGGTTGCGCCTTGGCCCGCTCGGCACTCACCAACCCTAGGGCGACCTCGGTCTGTTCGATACGATAGCCTTGCGCTTCCAAGGCAGCGGCCATGGCTCTTACCCGTGCATTGGCGTCGCCCTCAGCCGGCCAGTGACATGCCTCGGGCAACGGCGAAGCCACATCGCGGCTCAATGGATCGTAAGAAGCCAGGCTCTGACAACCGCCGAGCCCCAATGCCACTACCAGCAAAAGAGGTTTCATCATCGCGTTCTCGCCTGTAAGGAAAAGGCCACCCGTCAGCGGGGAGCGCAATAGCGCGTCTCACCTCACCGTTACCGTCGCACGTTCACCTCGTTGAGAGCGTAGTCGAGCGCCACGGTTCCGTCAGTGTGGCATGCTGGGCGGCTCCCGTCCGGCGCCGGCATGCGTTAGGCTGGCAACTCGACCACGATGCCCCGCTCTCGGGCTTGGATCATGCAAGAGGCTCGCTCATGAAGATCGTCATCGCCCCGGATAGCTACAAGGATGCCCTCTCGGCTCGCGAGGCCACTGTTGCCATCGCCACGGGCTGCGCCCGCGTCCTGCCTCAAGCACAGTTCGTGCAATGTCCGATGGGGGACGGCGGCGAAGGTACTCTCGACGCCCTGCTGGCCGCAACACAGGCCGAACGCCGTGTCACTGCGATCCACGACGCCCTGGAGCGACCCATCAACGCCAGTTGGGGATGGCACGCCGCGAGTGCCACCGCCTATGTCGAACTCGCCGAGGCCAGTGGCTTGCAAGCGCTCGCCGACACTGAGCGCACCGCGCTTCACAGCACCACCCTCGGCGTCGGCGAGTTGATACGCGATGCGCTCGATGCCGGGGCCGAGCGTTTGGTCCTCACCCTGGGCGGCAGCGCCACCAACGATGGCGGTACAGGAATGCTTTTGGCACTAGGCGCGCGACTGCTCGATGCCGAGGGCCAGCCACTGCCGCCAGGCGGCGCGGCACTGGCGCGGCTGGCCAAACTCGACCTGAGTGGCCTGGACCCGCGCCTGGCAACGCTCAAGGTGGATACCGCCGTGGACGTCGACAACCCCTTGCTCGGTGAGCGCGGCGCCAGCGCGACCTTCGGACCGCAGAAAGGCGCTACGCCGGCGGATGTCGCACAGCTCGACGCGGCCTTGGCCCATTTTGCCGACCACGTCGCCAGCGTACTCGGCAAGGATCACCGCGCTCTACCAGGTGCCGGCGCGGCGGGCGGCATGGGCTTCGCGGCCGCCGCTTTTCTGGGCGCAAGGCTGCAACCCGGCATCGAACTGGTCATGGATCAGGTCGACTTCGACCGTCTACTGGAAGACGCCGATCTGGTGATCACCGGGGAAGGCCAGCTCGATGGCCAGAGCCTGGCCGGCAAGACGCCGGTAGGCATCGCCCAGCGTGCGCGACGACATGGCGTGCCCACACTCGCACTCGCCGGGCGCCTTGGCGATGGCTGGCAGGCCGTTCACGACGAGGGTATCGAGGCCGCCTTCGCGCTGGCCGATGGCCCCCTGGCCCTACCGGAGGCCCTAGAACGTACTGCCGAGCTGCTTGCCGACCGTGCCGAGAGCCTCCTGCGTGTGTGGCAAACCGCCAGCCGGCACACGTCACGTTCATGACACAATGCCGCCCCCTCCGACCTTGAAAAACCAAAGCGTCATGGGCATTTCATATGTAAACGCTATATCGTCGATGGAAAAGATTCGTTACCCAATCCCCAGACGACATTCTAGAGTGAGCCCATAGACGCTTTTGACTACTGACGACGTTCGTCCATTGTTTACCAAGGAGTGCTTTCATGTCCGATATCAATTCCATCGGCTTGCATACCAGCAGCGCCAACCAGCTGGCCGAAAAGCTCAACGAGCTGCTGGCCAACTACCAGATCTTCTACATGAACGCGCGCGGCTACCACTGGAACGTGAAAGGCCCGAATTTCTTCGAGCTGCATGTCAAATTCGAGGAAATCTATACCGACCTGCTCGCCAAGGTCGACGAAGTCGCCGAGCGCATTCTCACGCTGGGACACGAGCCGCTGCATGCCTACAGCGACTACGCCAAGATTTCGCGCATTCAGGAAGATACCCACGTGCATGAAGGCACCGAATGCGTGCGTGGGCTAGTGCAGGGTTATCAGGCACTGCTCGAACTGGAGCGCGAGCTCAATTCCATGGCCGCCGATGCCGACGACGAAGGCACCGCTTCGCAGATGAGCGACTACATCCGCGAGCAGGAAAAGACCGTGTGGATGCTCAGCGCCTACCTAGGCTGATTCGCGCTAGGTCATTCCGTTCAAGACACCGCCCGGCCTTGTGCCGGGCGGTGTCATTAGGACTCCCCACGTGTCTCGTCGCCGGAAGAGCTATCTTCAGCGTCGGGCTCGTCGTCCGCCATGTCGTCCAGTTCTTCAGCGTCCACCTGCTCAGTCAGATGCGTTGGCAGGTCGCGCTTCATGCGCACGCCGAGACGCTTGAGCATCAGCGCCTGGCTGACCAGGCTCCCCTGCCCTGTTGAAAGGCGCCCCATCGCTTGCCGGTAGCTACTGTCGGCGCGCTCCAGATGTCGGCCAACGTCCTCGAGGCTATCCACGAAGCCACGAAACTTGTCGAGCAACTTGCCCGCCCGTGCGGCGATGACGCGGGCGTTGTCGTTCTGGCGCTCCAGCGTCCAGAGACTGGCCACGGTTCTCAAGCTCGCCAGCAGCGTGGTCGGCGTGACCACCACGATGTCGCGCGAGAAGGCGTCCTGGAAGAGCGTTTCATCATGCTGGAAGGCCACCGCGAACGCCGGTTCGACGGGCATGAACAGGAACACGAAATCCGGTGAGTTCAGCCCCGGCAAGTGCGGATAGTCGCGCCCGGAGAGCGTGTCGATATGCGCACGCACCGCCTGGACATGGTCCTTCAATGCCTGTGTACGCGTCGCGTCATCCTCGGCGTTGACGTAGCGCACATAGGCGTTGAGCGAGACCTTGGCATCGACGATCAGGTGGCGATTGTCGGGCAGGTAGATAACCGCGTCGGGACGCTGACGCCCCGACTCTCCCTCCACCGAGACCTCGCGCTTGTATTCGATATCACGGCGCAGCCCCGAGCGCTCGAGCACCGATTCGAGTATCACCTCGCCCCAATCGCCCTGCATCTTCTTATCGCCCTTGAGCGCGCGCGTCAAGTTGGCGGCTTCCTCGGTGATCTGGCGATTCAGCGAGGAGAGATGCTCGATCTGCGTCTTGAGGGTCGAGCGCTCGCGCAGCGATTGGCCATGGATTTCCTCCAGGCGCGCCCGGAAGTCGCCTACCTGCTCGCGAAAAGGCGCCAGCATGGCCTCGAGATTCTCGCGACTCTGGGTATTGAACGTTTGCTGGCGTTCCTCGAAGATCCGCCCCGCCAACGCCTCGAAGTCCTTGGTGAGACGTGTCCGCGCCTCCTCGAGCAGGGCGAGCTTCTCGGCATGATGGGAGCGCTCCTGTTCGAGCTGCGTTTCCAAGCGACCATGCCGTTCGCGTAGCGCCGCGAGTTGCTCCTGGCGGTCATCTAGATCGCGTTCGCGTTGCCCCAACAGGCGCTGGGTCTCGAGGCTCTGCTCGCGCACGGCGTCTAGTTGGGCATCGCTCTGGGCCAGTTCGCGCTCCAACCGAGCACGTGTTTCCTCGGTTTCGGCATAGTGACGCTGGGCACGCTCGGCCTCGTGCTCGGCCGTTTCGCGACGCGTGCGTTCACGTCGCCATGCTATACCGAGCGTCAGCGCGGCGAGCACCAGGACAGCCGCAAGAAGGAGAAGATAAGCGACAGGGAACATGCTGGACATGGGCGTGATACCGGCAATGAAAACTTTCGATTGAAACGTTCAGTGAAAACTCTCGACTAGATACTCGATTAAACACTTCGCGCGCGCCACCTTCCCCCACTCCGCCGCATGACGCAAGCGGCCCGGGGCTTGAAGTCCCGCCTTGATGGCCCAAACTCAATCAGTGAAGCTGCCTGATACCGGACTAGGATCGCCCGGTGGTGGCTGCTGTCATCCATGAAGCATCACGACCAGGAGGTCACGATGAGTCAATCGCAGTCAGGTAAACGTGTCGCCATCCTCGCCACCGACGGTTTCGAGGAATCCGAACTTTCCGCACCGCGTGCCGCCTTGAAGAGTCAGGGCGTCGAGGTGCAAGTGGTCACCCCCGAAGGCAAAGGCATTCGTGCCTGGGCCGAAACCGACTGGGGCGACACCTACGAGGCCGACAAGGCCTTGAGCGATGTCAACGCCACCACTTATCACGCGCTGGTGCTGCCCGGCGGGCTCTTCAATCCCGATGAACTGCGCCTCAACGAAAAAGCGCTCGCCTTCGTGCATGGCTTCTTCGAAGCGGGCAAGCCAGTGGCTGCGATCTGCCATGCACCGTGGATCCTGATCAACGCCGATGTCGTCGACGGGCGCAAGATGACCTCGGTCGCCTCCGTGGGACAAGACCTCAAGAACGCTGGCGCCCAATGGGTCGATGAGCCGGTCGTCGTCGATAACGGCTTGGTTACCAGTCGCACGCCCCAAGACATGGACGCTTTCAATGCCAAACTGATCGAGGAGCTAGCCGAAGGTCGCCATAGCGGACAGCACGCCTGATGGCTCCCCACCGACCACAATCGACGTCCGCCTCGCATGAGGCGGACGTTTTGCGTACCGCCGAGAGCGGCGGCCCGCGACGCGGCATTCGAATGCCTTCACGACGCCTGCATTTCGCCGTCAAGAGCCTGTTACGGATCTTCGCGAGGCCGATGAAATCGGATCGCGGTCAAGGCGGGCCGGTCGTCCATCCCTATCGTGGTTACGGCACGCATCGCGAGGCGTTCCTGATGGGGCGGGTCTTCCGTCAGGTAGGGCTGGCGCGCGTCATCCCTAGACGCGGGGCGCTACGCGACGCCGCAGACGTGACTCGACGCCTGGCACGGCGCGGTTTTCCGGATGCCGAGGTGCGTATTCGTCTGGGCGACAATAGCGCCACCGTCACCACCGACCACGACGGCTATTTCGATGTCCGCCTGCCGCTCGACATTCCGCTCGACGAGCACGTTTCATGGCATCGTGCCGAGCTCGAGGTCATGACGGCCGACCGCGACAACGTCCGCTCGCGCGCCGATGTCTATATTCCACCACCAAATACCGATCTAATGGTGATCAGCGACATCGACGACACGGTGATGTACACCGGCGTCGCCGACAAGCTGCGTATGCTGTATCGCCTATTCGTCGAGAAGGCGCATCGACGCACCGCCTTTCCCGGCGTTGCCGAACTCTATCAGGCCTTGCATGCGGGCACGGCGGGCGACTCACGGCGACCGATACTCTACGTCTCGCGAGGCCCTTGGAGCATCTACGAGGTGCTCGAGGCGTTCTTCCAGCTCAACCACATTCCCGTCGGGCCGATCCTTTTCCTGCGCGAATGGGGGATTTCCTGGCGCCATCCCTGGCCACGCCGCGCCGAGGATCATAAGTACGACTTGATCACGCAGATGCTCACGTTGTTCGACACGTTGCCCTGCGTGCTGATCGGGGATAGCGGTCAGCACGATCCCGAAATCTACACGCGTATCGTCAAGGAGAACCCGGACCGCGTGAAGACGATCTACATCCGCCGCGTCGACCGCAAGCCCGACCGCGAAGCGGCCATCGCCCGACTGCGCGAGGAGATCGAACATACCGATTGTGAGCTGCTGCTGAGCGATGACAGTGCCGCCATGGCCGCGCATGCGCGCGACCGAGGTTATATCTCCGAGACGGGGCTGGAAGCGGTACGTCAAGCGTCGCGCTGATTCACGCCGCTCGCGCCGTGGCCAAGTCTTCGATCACGGCACGCAGGACTTGCCAGAACTCATCCACGGAATCGAGTTCGACCCGCTCCGCTGGTGAGTGGGCGCCGCGGATCAAGGGACCGAAGGAGATCATCTCCAACTGCGGGTACTTGCCACCGAGAATGCCGCATTCAAGCCCGGCGTGGATGACCTTCACGTCCGGGTCGACTCCAGTCTGCTCGAGGTGCAGACGACGAAAGCGCGCCAACAGCGTGCTCTCGGGGTCCGGCGTCCAGCCGGGATAGGCGTTCTCGACCCGCGTTTCGGCGCCGATCAGCGAGAACAGTGCCCGGAAGCGGTCAGCGAGATCTTGTGTGGCGCTATCACGCAACGAGCGTACCAGAGCGCATAGATGGAAACGCCCGGCCTCGAGCTTGACCACGCCCAGATTGTTGGACGTTTCCACCACGCCCGGCACTTCAACGCTCATGCGCTCGACGCCGCACGGCGCCACATGCAGCGCCGCGATCAGCAGGCGACTGGCAGCCTCAGTGAGTGGCGCCTCGGGCTCGCCGGGCTCAAGGGCGAGTTGCACGTCTTCGTCGATTCCCGCCAGTTCGCTGGCAAGTTCGGCCTGCAGTTCGGCCAGCCGCTGCGTGACCGCGTCTTCTTCGTCGGCGGGTAGCGCGATGCTGGCGAAGGCCTCGCGCGGCAGCGCATTGCGCAGCGTGCCGCCGTGATAGGCGACGAGGCAGGCACCGAACGGTTCCAGGGCGCGCAGAACCCGCACCAGCAAGCGATTGGCGTTGCCGCGCCCTTTGTGGATGTCGATACCCGAGTGGCCGCCCACTAGCCCGGTCAAAGCAACGCGTCGCACGATTTCGCCCTCGCCGAGATCCCGCGTGGGCAGCCGCGCACCGACGACCACATCGGCCCCGCCGGCACATCCGATATACACCTGCCCACGATCCTCGGAGTCGAGATTGAGCAGATAACGCCCCTGCAGCCAGCCCTCGTCGAGTCCCAGCGCACCGCGCATGGAGGCTTCTTCTTCCAGCGTGAACAACACCTCGAGCGGGCCATGGCGCAAGGTATCGTCCTCGAGGATCGCCAGCGCAGCGGCCACCCCCATGCCGTTGTCCGCGCCCAGGGTGGTCTCATGGGCATGCAGCCATCCGTCTTCGACGTAGGTGTCGAGCGCATCGCGGGTAAAATCATGCGGGTGATCGGCATTGGCCTGGGCGACCATATCCAGATGCCCCTGCAGGATGACGCCGGGAAACGCCTCGCATCCCTTAGAGGCTGGCTTGCGAATCTTGAGGTTACCGGCGGCGTCGCGTTCATGCGTCAATCCGCGTTCGTCGGCCCAGGCGGTGAGCGTCTCTACCAGACGCTGTTCATGACCGGAGGGACGCGGCGTATTGCACAACGTGCGGAAATGGCGCCACAGCGGTTCGGGAGAGAGTTGCAGAAGATGATCGTTCATGGGAAATCGTTCCTGTTGGGAGCCGCCGACATCGCGCGCCACGTCTCCCGGTAACGACAAACGATCAAGGAATGACGACGCAGCACGTGTCGGGCGTCATGACACCTTACGCGCTGAATCGCGCAACGCAAGCCCACCGACAGCGACAGTCATGGCGTCGGATGCAAGCGACACTGCAAGATGCCCGACAGGCGGCGCCAGTGGGCGAGCCGGGCCTGGCGTCCCATCGCACGCGTCGCCTCGACATCACGCCCCTGGAACAACGTCGCGGCCCAATCGTGCAGTGCTCTTGTGTCCTCGTCCGGCATCTCGTCGGCAGCTTCCTGCGGCTGGCGGCGCCACCAGGCCAGCCAGACCCGACACAGCCAGGGCCGTGCGAGGGCCAGCTCACCGCCGCCCTGCGCGAAGCGCTCCAGGCGTGCGCATAGATCGGCATTCACCTCGGGCGCCGCTCCCTCGTACAGCAGCGTCATGACGACATCGGTCTCCAGATGCGCCAGCTCGAAGGCCAGCAGGCTCGGCAGCAGGTGCTGGAAGTCATCCGACCAGGCCGACAACGACGCTTCCGCCTGGATCGTCAGCGCCTGCCCCATCATCAGCGCGTGTTCACCGCTCGCCGCTTCGCGGGTCAGCCCCAAACGCAGCGAGATGAATCCCAAACGCCGCCAGAAGGCGATCAGTGTCGCCTCGGCGCCGAAACTCACGCCCAGATGCGCGACGTCGTGCATGCGAGCCGCAGTGGCCACGGCCTCGACCAGTGCCCGCCCCACGCCACGCCGCCGCACGGCAGGATGCACGGCGATGCGCATGATGCGCCACCAGCGCGATGTCAGCGCCGTCTGCCAGCCACCGTGTGCCGCCAACGACTGCGCCAGCAGATGACCGCGGGGACGACGCTCGCCGAGTACGACGCGCTCGGCCAGATCGTCGGGAAAACCGCCCTCCGCCTGCACCTGGCATACCCCGAGACAGGTATCGCCGACATAAGCCGCCGCGAGTTGCACGTCCGGGCCGTCGAGCAGTTGGCGCAAATCACTCGGGGAGGTGCGGTAATGCGCCTGCACCAGCAGACCGAACAGCGCCTCGAGGGCGTGCTCGTCATGGGCCAGTGCCTCCCGGTCGAGCCAGCGAATGCGCAGTGGCGCGGCAGCCAGCGCCGCTTCGGCCTGGCCATCGTCGTCCGGCGCGGCATCGAGCAGCAGCATGTCACGGGTCAGACGCTCGAGAGGATCGCCATCGGCCCAGCGGACCGGCTCGCGCAGATGGATCTCGCGCCAATCGGGCGTACGGCGCGATAGGCGCGCGTAAAAACGCACCTGGAAGCCACGTCCGGTGCCTTCGTAACCATGCACGGTGGTGGCGAAAGCAAGACGTGGGAAAGCGTCCAGCCAACGTGCCAACAGTGGCGTGGGGATGGCCGCCGCCTCATCGACGAACAGCGTCGGCGGCGCGTGACACTCCACGCCCGGCTCACTCAGGGCCGCCATGATGGCGTCCGGGGCGAGAAAGCGCACCTCGCACTCGCCCGCCTCCAGTGTGACGTGAAAGCGCGCCTCGGCGCGGTGCCCATGGGGATACAAAGCAGCCAAGCGCTCGAACAACGGCTCGATCGCTGCCCGACGTGGTGCAGTAACCCACAGCGTTGTTTCGCCTGCCGCCAGCCGTCGCGCGGCAGCGATGCCCAGCGCGGCCGACTTGCCACGTCCCCGATCGGCACTCAGGACCACGGGGCGCCGACGGCGCAGCCGCGTCAGCCGATGCACGGCCTCTTGCTGATCATGCGTCATACAGACGTCATCGAGAGAAGGCTCTGTGGGCGCGCTCGCCTCGGGCAGGCGACCGGAACACGGCGTGGCGTGCTCATCAGCCCAGCGCCAGAGGCTGGGCTCACGGAGCAAGCCGCGTGCCAGACGCGTCAGGTAATGGGCGCTCAGAGTCGTCGGCGAATGAGGCCAATGTGCCAGACGCACATAGTCGGCATCCGGATGGGCCTGGCCGCCGGCCCACTCCGCAGGCGTCAGCACGACCAGCAGCCCACCGGCACGCAGCGTACCGCTCAACGCCCCGAAGGCATCCGGATCGAAGCCCGGTTCGTCGCCGGCATCGATGATGATCAGATCATGCTCGCGTCCCAGGCGGGTGCGTGCCTGACGCGGAGCAAGCGCGTCGATGCTTTCTTGGGGGGCGACCGAACCGACCCACAAGGGTGCTTGCCACGTGCGTGCTCGCCATAGAGAAATTGCACGCGCACGTGCCTTCTCGGAAGACGCAGGTATCCAGATGATGCCGCGATGGCGACGTTCACGGCAGGCGTCGATCAAGGCATCCAGCCATGCGATGGAGGACGTCATGTCATCCGAGGGGGCATTCATGCGTCATCTCCCTTGCAGTATCCGCCCTCGACAGCCTCTCACGAACGTTCACAGACTCTCACAACTACGCACGCCCGCGAAGCGATTCGCGGGCGAGGTCGTCGGCGTCAGGCTGTCACCGCGCGGCGCGGCTAAGCGGTCTCACTCCAGGCCGTCGAGGTAGCGCTCAGCATCGAGCGCCGCCATGCACCCGGTACCCGCAGAGGTTACCGCTTGACGGTAGACGTGGTCCATCACGTCGCCGGAGGCAAAGACACCCGGCACGCTGGTCATGGTGGCATTGCCGTCGAGGCCCGACTTGACCCGAATATAGCCGCTGTTCATGTCCAGCTGGCCTTCGAAGATGCCCGTATTCGGCGAATGGCCAATGGCGACGAACAGCCCCGGCGCCTGAATCTCGCGCGAAGCGCCATCGACGGTGGAGATCAAACGCACGCCGGTGACGCCGGTGTTGTCACCCAGCACTTCCTCGAGGGTGTGGTTCCAGACGATTTCCATATTGCCATTCTCGACTTTGTCGAACAGCTTATCCTGCAGGATCTTCTCGGCACGCAGACTATCGCGGCGATGCACCAGCGTGACCTTGGTCGCGATATTGGACAGATACAGCGCTTCCTCGACGGCGGTGTTGCCCCCGCCGATAACCACGACTTCCTGACCGCGATAGAAGAAGCCATCGCAGGTCGCGCAGGCAGATACGCCCTGCCCCATGAACTTCTCTTCCGATGGCAGCCCCAGGTAACGCGCGCTGGCACCGGTGGAAATGATCAAGGAATCGCAGGTATAGGTGCCGTTTTCGCCCTTGAGCACGAACGGACGCTCACGCAGCTCGACCTCGTTGATATGATCGAATAGCACCTCGGTATCGAAACGCTCGGCATGGCTACGCATGCGCTCCATCAATTCCGGTCCCTGAACGCCTTCGGTGTCGCCCGGCCAGTTGTCCACGTCGGTGGTAGTCGTCAACTGACCGCCAGCCTGCATACCGGTAATCAGCAGCGGCTTGAGATTGGCACGTGCCGCATAGACGGCCGCCGTGTAACCGGCCGGGCCGGAACCGAGAATGATCAGTCGTTCGTGACGCACGTCGCTCATGGGGAAACCTCGCTTACGGGATACGCTGGCCGGCAACTGGACCAAAGAATGCTGTGTGGCATGCACGCGTTACGTGCAGGCCACACACCATTCGCTGCAAACGCTTGTCGACACAAAAGGCGGCCTGTTGGCCGCCCTTTGTTGCAAACGTGTCAACGCTTACAGTTCGTCGGAGTGCGTGCCCAGGTACTTGGCAACGCCTTCGGCGGTGTCTTTCATACCTTCCTGACCTTCGTCCCAGCCAGCGGGGCAGACTTCACCGTTTTTCTGGTGGAACTGGAGCGCCTTGACCATGCGCAGCATCTCGTCGACGTTGCGGCCCAGCGGCAGGTTGTTGATGGTCTGGTGCTGGACGACACCGTCTTCGTCGATCAGGAAGGACGCGCGCAGGGCGACGCCGGCTTCCGGATGCTCGATACCGAAGGCTTGCGTGATCTCGTGCTTGACGTCAGCCACCATCGGGAAGCCGACTTCACCAATGCCGCCCTTCTCGGGAGAAGTCTTGCGCCATGCGTGGTGAGTGAACTGAGAGTCGATGGATACACCGATCACTTCAACGCCGAGATCACGGAACTGCGCCAGACGGTTGTCATGCGCGATGATCTCGGACGGGCAAACGAAGGTAAAGTCCAGCGGCCAGAAGAAGACGACACGCATTTTGCCGTTGGTTTCAGACAGCTTGAAGTCGTCGACGATGGTGCCATCGCCCAGAACCGCTGCCGCTTCAAAATCGGGTACCTGACGTCCAACCAATACGCTCATTCGTTTCTCCTGAAAAGTTGGGTGGATGACTATGATTAAACCCCGCCAAGACTACCGGCGGGATTCTCTTATGCCAATTTGATTGGCCCAATGGGCAATATAGGCACTCCCTATCGGGCCGATATACCGTGCTTGCCATAGCGGTATTCCCGTAGGGCAGCACTCAAAATACGTCGTCGTCTTGCCCTAGCATGACGTCCTCGAGTTCGCCGCTGAACGGCGATACTGTCACACGCACCTGAATCGGCGCACAGCACTGAGGGCAATCTTCCCAAGTAGCGTGACTACCCACACTGCTATCGATCAACATCTCGAAAGAGGCGTCGCAATAAGGGCACGTCGCCGGCCATGACAACAACATTTCTTCATTCATACCGACTCCTGGCGTCCTCGAGTACGGCGCATTACCGAAGGAATATCGGGCCACTCTTGCCTTCTTTCAAGCCAATGCGTCGAGATCCGCGCACAAGACTGGTGTGACACGCTTCAGGCATTGCCTACTTGCCACCTTGGTAACATGGGCGCGCTTGAAATAAAGGCTTATCATGACAATATCTCCGGTATCGATGATATTGTAGACATTGTCGAAGGAACCTGACTCGCGGCGAACCGAGCCATCGGATGGTCTCCAGACCTTTCCAGCATATCAAGGGCAACGTGGTTCGGCGTTCGCCATGAAAAATCGTCCAGCTTTGATGAGGAGGGGGGCCCATGTCCGAAGCTCCACAGAATACGTTATCGACACTCGATGTCGGCGATCATACCTACCACTATTATAGTCTTGACAAGGCCGCCCAAGCGTTCGGCGACGCTTCGCGCCTGCCCATGACACTCAAGGTATTGCTCGAGAACCAGCTGCGCTACGGCGACGATGAAAGCGTCTCCCCCGACGACATGCAGGCCCTCGTCGACTGGCAGAAGGAAGGACGCTCCACTCGCGAAATCGGCTATCGTCCGGCACGCGTACTGATGCAAGACTTCACCGGCGTTCCCGGGGTCGTGGACCTGGCCGCCATGCGCGACGCCGTCAAGCGTCTCGGCGAATCTGCCGACCGCATCAACCCGCTCTCCCCCGTGGACCTGGTCATCGACCACTCGGTGATGGTCGATCACTACGGTGATCCTTCGTCGTTCAAGGACAACGTCGCCATCGAAATGGAGCGCAACCGCGAACGTTACGAATTCCTGCGCTGGGGCCAGCAGGCGTTCGATAATTTCCGCGTCGTGCCACCGGGTACCGGTATCTGCCACCAAGTCAACCTGGAGTATCTCGGCAAGACGGTGTGGACGAAGGAAGAAAACGGCAAGACGTTCGCCTATCCGGACACACTCGTGGGTACCGATTCCCACACCACCATGATCAACGGCCTGGGCGTCCTTGGTTGGGGCGTGGGCGGCATCGAAGCCGAGGCCGCGATGCTTGGCCAGCCGGTCTCGATGCTGATCCCCGAGGTCATCGGCTTCAAGCTCACCGGCAAACTGCGCGAAGGCATCACCGCTACCGACCTGGTGCTGACGGTCACTCAGATGCTGCGCCAGAAAGGCGTGGTGGGTAAATTCGTCGAATTCTACGGCGATGGCCTCAAGGACCTACCGCTGGCGGACCGCGCCACCATCGGCAACATGGCGCCCGAATACGGTGCCACCTGCGGGTTCTTCCCGGTCGACGAAGAAACGCTCAACTACATGCGCCTCACCGGCCGTGACGAACATCAGATCGAGCTCGTCGAAGCCTATACCAAGGCGCAGGGGCTGTGGCGCGAACCCGGTGCCGAGCCGATCTTCAGCGATGCCCTGCACCTCGACATGAACGAAGTCGAGTCCAGTCTGGCCGGGCCCAAGCGTCCGCAGGACCGTGTCGCCCTGACCGACATGAAGTCCACCTTCGAGAAGATCCTCAGCGATCGCAAGCCGGACGTCGCGTCCACCGAGCAAGGCAAGTGGCTCTCCGAAGGCGGGCAGACCGCCGTGGGTACCGACGAGAGTCTGGAGCACGAAGACAGCCAGGCTTGCGAGGTCGATGGCGAGAAGTTCAAGCTCAACCCGGGCGCCGTGGTCATCGCCGCCATTACCTCGTGCACCAACACCTCCAACCCCAGCGTGATGCTGGCCGCCGGATTGTTGGCACGCAAGGCCGTCGAGAAGGGCCTCACCACCAAGCCGTGGGTCAAGACATCACTGGCACCTGGCTCCAAGGTGGTTACCGACTACCTCGACGCCAGCGGCACTCAGAGCGATCTCAACGAACTGGGCTTCAACCTGGTCGGCTATGGCTGCACCACCTGCATCGGTAACTCCGGCCCCTTGCACGAGCCGATCGAGAAAGCCATCGAAGATGGCGATCTGACGGTAGCCTCAGTGCTCTCCGGCAACCGTAACTTCGAAGGCCGCATCCATCCGCTGGTACCCACCAACTGGCTGGCGTCACCGCCCCTAGTCGTGGCTTATGCCCTGGCCGGCAACATGCGCATCGATCTTTCCAAGGATCCGTTAGGCAAGGATCAAGACGGCAATCCAGTGTATCTGAAGGATGTCTGGCCCAGCCAGGCGGAGATCGCCGAAGCCGTCGAACAGGTCAGAACCGAGATGTATCGCAAGGAATACAGCGAGGTCTTCGAGGGTGACGAGATCTGGAAGTCGCTCGATGTACCGGAAAGTGATGTCTACGCGTGGAACAACAAGTCCACCTACATCCAGCATCCGCCGTTCTTCGAAGGCATGGGTAAGGAACCCGCGCCGCTGGAGGACGTCAAGAGTGCCAACGTGCTGGCCATGTTCGGCGACTCGGTGACCACCGACCATATCTCGCCCGCCGGCGCGATCAAGCCCGACAGCCCTGCCGGCCGTTATCTGCAGGAAAACGGCGTCAAGCCTGCGGATTTCAATTCCTACGGCTCACGGCGCGGCAACCACGAAGTGATGATGCGCGGCACCTTCGCCAACGTACGCATCAAAAACGAGATGCTCGATGACGTCGTGGGCGGCTATACCCGCCACGTGCCCAGCGGCGAACAGATGGCGATCTACGACGCGGCGATGAAATACGTCGAGAAGGACACGCCGCTGGTGGTGGTCGCCGGCAAGGAATACGGTACTGGCTCCAGCCGCGACTGGGCGGCCAAGGGTACGCGGCTGCTCGGCGTGCGTGCCGTGCTTGCCGAATCCTACGAGCGCATCCACCGCTCCAACCTGATCGGTATGGGCGTATTGCCGCTGCAGTTCCCCGAGGGCGAGGACCGTAAGTCACTGGGCATGACCGGCGACGAAACGGTGTCCATCGAAGGCATCGCCGATATCGAGCCTGGCGCCAAGGTCAAGGTGACCATCGCATCGAGTAAAGGCGAGAAGAAGATCGAAGCGCTGTGCCGCATCGATACCGCCAACGAGATGGCCTACTATCGCCACGGCGGCATTCTGCACTATGTGCTGCGCAGCATGTTGCAGTAAGCAATAGCGCGCTGAGCTAGCGCTATCTAGTACCATAAAAAAGCAACACCCCGTCGGCATCGCCGGCGGGGTGTTTTTTGTCGATGGGTCGAAAGGCGTGCGTTTAGAAGGCGCGGCGACGATAGGTGCGGTAACGCGGATACCAGAAGTGACGCTCGATGGCGTTCCACAGCGCTTCGTCGCTAGAGGACAGCGCGACATTTTCCTCTTGGGCCTGCTTGGCAACGGCGAAGGCGATGTACTTGCTGATCTCGCGGATGTCGCTCAGTGAAGGCAACAGCGCGCCTTTTCCGGTCTTGACGATGGGCGCGTGCTGGGCCAACGCATTGGAAGCCGCCATCAGCATCTTGTCGGTGACGCGGGACGCGTTGGTCGCCACGACTCCCAGGCCGATGCCAGGGAAGATATAAGCGTTGTTGCACTGGGCGATCGCCACGTCGCGCTCGCCGACGCGCACCGGCGGGAAGGGGCTGCCCGTGGCTACCAGCGCTTCGCCCCGAGTCCAGTCGAGAATGTCCTGGGGAACAGCCTCGACCTTGGACGTCGGGTTGGAAAGCGGCATCACCAGCGGCTGAGCGCAGCCGGCGTGCAGCGTCTTGATCACCTCCTCGGTGAACAGGCCGCTTTGCCCGGAAACCCCGATCAATACGCTAGGCTTGGCATTGCGCACCACGTCGAGCAGGTCGCGGTCCTGGGTCTCCCAGTCGCTCAAGGTGGCGGTCTCGTGCGCGAGACGCTGCTGGAAGTCGTAGAGCCCCTCCATGTCACTGGTCAACAACCCGAAACGGTCGATCATGTAGATGCGCTGACGCGCCTCGGCCTCGCTCAGACCTTCCATCGTCATCGCCACGACGATCTGCTCGGCGATACCGCAGCCCGCAGAGCCGGCCCCGAGAAACGCGATGGTCTGATCCTTGAGCGCCTCGCCCTTGGTCTTGCAGGCCGCCAGCAGCGTGCCCACGCACACCGACGCCGTACCCTGGATATCGTCGTTGAAGCAGCACAGCTGGTCGCGATAACGCTCGAGCAGCGGCATGGCGTTGGTCTGGGCGAAGTCCTCGAACTGCAACAGTACGTTGGGCCAGCGCCGTTGCAGCGCCTCCATGAACATACCGATGAACTCGTCGTACTCTTCCTGACTGACCCGTGGGTGGCGCCAGCCCATGTACATGGGGTCGTCGAGCAGCTTCTGATTGTTGGTGCCCACGTCGAGCACGATAGGCAGCGTGTAGGCCGGGCTGATGCCGCCGCAGGCGGTATACAGCGACAGCTTGCCGATGGGGATGCCCATACCCCCGATGCCCTGGTCGCCTAGCCCCAGGATACGTTCACCGTCGGTGGCCACGATCACGCGCACCTTGTCCTTGGTAGCGCTACGCAGGATATCGTCCATGCGGTGACGGTCGGGATACGAGATGAAGAGCCCGCGGTGATTACGGTAAATATTGGAGAACTCTTCGCATGCCTCACCTACCGTAGGGGTATAGATGATCGGCAGCATTTCCTCGAGATGCTCTTCCAGCAGGCGGAAGAACAGCGTCTCGTTATCGTCCTGAATCGACCGCAGATAAATGTGCTTGTCGAGGTTGTTCTGACACAAAGTGTACTGGTGATAAGCGCGCTCGAGTTGCTCTTCGATGCTCTCGACATTCTGCGGCAACAACCCCACCAGGTTGAACTCGACACGCTCTTCGCTGGTAAAGGCGCTGCCCTTGTTGAGTAGCGGCATCTCCAGCAGTGAGGGGCCGGCATAAGGAATATAAAGGGGACGCTTGGATGTTTCGCTCATCGTTTGCCTCACGCAGGTGACGGAACTCGGAGCCCTGGGGCTCCGCACGGCTCGAGCTTCACTATATCACGCCGCCTTGCCACCCGCGCACGCCACAACGATGCACGGCGCCTCAAGGGACGCCGTGCATCATTTGCGCGTGTCGATTATACGCATCAGCCACTGCGCGCCACGGGGCGTGCCGAGCCCGAGAAGAACCACGGGCGTAGCCGCACGCCCAGCATGTTGCCGGCAAACGCCGCGACCAACCACAGCCAGCCGTGCAAGCTACCCGATGAAATGCCGCCGAAATAGGCGCCGATGTTGCACCCGAACGCCAGGCGCGCCCCATAACCCAGCAGGAATCCACCGATGGCCGCCGCCACCACGGAACGTAGCGGGATGTTGAATTTCGGCGCGAAACGGCCCGCCAGTGCTGCAGCGGCCATCGCCCCCAGAATAATCCCCACGTTCATGACCGTAGTGACATCGCTCCAGACATTGGCGTTCAAGGCCGCTTGATTGCCGGCCGCCTGCCAATAGCCCCAGCCGCTGACGTCGCCGCCTAACGCCTCGAAGCCCTTGGCACCCCACAGCGCCAACGCCGAGGTAATGCCCCATGGGCGTCCGGCGAGCGCCAGCGTGATGAAATTGAGCACCGCCAAACCCACTGCGCCGGCCAATAGCGGCCAAGGGCCTTGCAGCCAACGCGAGCGGCCGGCCTCGACCTGTGGCGCCCGTTCGAGCTGACCGTGCCGGCGTCTTTCCATGGCCACCGTCACCGCCGCGATCGCGGCGAACAACGCCAGGCTCACGACGATGCCGCCGCCCACGCCGAACAGGCCATGCAGTGACGTCGGCTGGAACGCCGGCCACGTCTGCCACCAGGCAAAATGCGCCGTACCGACCAAGGAGCCGATGATGAAAAACACCAGGGTGATCACCATGCGCGCATTGCCGCCGCCCACCGTGAACAAGGTTCCCGAGGCACAGCCGCCGCCGAGCTGCATGCCCAGACCGAACAGGAATGCACCGACCAGGACCGATACCCCGATGGGTGCGATATAGCCGGAAACCGGCGTGCCAAACAGAGTACCCGCGCCCAGAGCCGGGAAGAACAGCACCACCGCCAGGGCCAGCATGACCATCTGCGCGCGCAAGCCTCGCCCACGACGCTCGGTAATGAACACCCGCCACGCGGAGGTGAAGCCGAAGGCGGCATGATAGAGCACCATGCCCAGGGCGCCCCCCACGATCATGAGCAACCCCGTGGCCGCCCCGAAGGCCGTGCCCACGGCCAGGGCGCCCAGGAGCAAGACGATTGTCGCCGCCAATGCCAACGGCGGTACGCCGCGACGCGGCGTCTGCGCAGCGGACGAAACACTGGATGCGTCAGGCATCGCAACCTCCTGTTATCGTTTGAATGGAAATTGTTGCCTATCTTAGCGCCTGCCCAGACCTTTTAAAAATTCATAAAACGCATTCACGCTATAGCGTTTGGCAATATAAAAAGCCCGTGTCTCGTGACACGGGCTTTGGCAGTGCGCAAGACGCACCGATAAGAAGCGTCAATGAGGCGTCACACGAAACGCCCCAGGCCAGCGACTTCGCGCACACGCTCCATGAGAGGTTGCGCCTCGGCACGGGCCTTTTCGGCGCCCTGCTTGAGCACGTTCTCGATATGCCCGGGGTCTTCGAGCAGAGCATTATACCGCTCGCGAGGTTCGCGCAAGTGCGCGTTGAGATATTCGAAGACCCGATCCTTGGCCTCGCCCCAGCCGATGCCGTTCTCGTAGTCGGCCCGCATGGTGGCGGTCTCTTCGGCGGAGGCAAACGACGAGAAGATCTGAAACAGCGTGCAGCCATCGGGGTCCTTGGGCTCGCCGGGCTCCAGGGAGTTGGTCTTGATCTTGCGCACCAGCTTCTGGAGCTTCTTCTCCGAGACGAACAGCGGGATGGTATTGTTGTAACTCTTGGACATCTTGCGGCCATCGAGTCCGTTCAATACTTCTACCTTGTCGTCGACTACCGCCTCGGGCAGCGTGAAATACTGTCCCTTGTAGAGATGGTTGAAGCGCCCGCCCATATCGCGCGCCATCTCGATATGCTGGATCTGGTCGCGCCCCACCGGGACTTTAGTGGCATTGAACATCAGGATATCCGCCGCCATCAGCACCGGATAACCGAACAGCCCCATGCTCACGCCCTTATCCATATCCTGATGGCCGAGCTCTTCGTTCTCGTCCACCGCCGCCTTGTAGGCATGGGCGCGGTTCATCAGCCCCTTGGCACAGACGCAGGACAGCATCCAGGTAAGCTCGGGAATCTCGGGAATGTCCGACTGGCGGTAGAAGACAGCATTGTCGGTATCCAGGCCCAACGCCAGCCAGGTGGCGGCGATTTCCAGACGCGATTGCTGCACGCGCTTGGGATCCTGACACTTGATCAACGCATGCAGATCCGCGAGGAAATAGAAGGAATCCACATCGGGACGTTGGCTGGCCTCGATGGCCGGTTTGATGGCCCCGACATAATTGCCGAGATGCGGGGTACCGGTGGTGGTGATGCCGGTCAGAACGCGTGTCTTGGTCATGAAATTGGGCTGATCGCAACGAAATGTGAGAATCTGCCCAGTGTACAACGACGTCCCGGCCAAGGCGACCGGGCCCAGCCGGAACGTCGTCGTCCGCCACTACACCATCAGGTTCTTGGGATCGACCGCGTCCAGACCGAATGCCTGGGCCACCGCCGAGTGCGTGATGTGTCCGGCATGGACGTTGAGGCCCTCGAGGAAGTGAGGATCCTCCGCCAGGGCGCCTTGCCATCCTTTGTCGGCCAGTGCCAGTACGAACGGCAAGGTAGCATTGGTCAACGCCTGGGTGGAGGTACGCGCCACGGCGCCCGGCATGTTGGCGACGCAGTAATGCACCACACCATCCACGACATAGGTGGGATCGGCGTGGGTCGTCGCGCGGCTCGTCTCGAAGCAGCCGCCCTGATCGATGGCCACGTCTACCAGCACACTGCCCGGACGCATGTCGCCGAGCATCTGGCGAGTGATTAGCTTTGGCGCCTGCGCGCCCGGTACCAGCACCGCACCGACGACGATATCCGACTCGCGGGCCGCGGTTTCCAGGGCGTCCGCCGTCGAGTACACGGTATTCAAACGACCTTGATAGCGATGGTCGAGCACTTCCAGCCGCTCCAGCGACTTGTCGAGCACGGTGACATCCGCGCCCAGCCCCAGCGCCATGCGCGCAGCGTTCTCCCCGACCACGCCACCGCCAATCACGGTGACCTTGGCCGGCGCCACGCCGGGCACTCCGGGAATCAGAATACCCGCACCGCCCTGGGCCTTTTCCAGGCTATGCGCGCCGGCTTGGATGGCCATGCGGCCGGCGACACGACTCATCGGTGCCAAAAGCGGCAAACCGCCTTCTTCGTCGGTGATCGTCTCGTAGGCGATGCAGGTCGCTTCGCTGTCCATCAGCCCTCGTGTCAGCGACTCTTCGGCGGCCAAATGCAGGTAGGTAAAAAGCGTATGGCTCGGCTTGAGACGCTTGACCTCCTCCGGCTGAGGCTCCTTCACCTTGACGATCAACTCGGCGTTATCCCATAGCGCGTCGAGATCTTGCTCGATACGCGCTCCCGCCGCTTCATACTCAGCGTCAGGGAAGCCGGCTCCCTCGCCCGCCGAGGCCTGCACTGCCACGCGATGCCCGCGTGCCACCAGTTCGCGCACCACGCTTGGCGTCAAGGCGACACGATACTCATGGTTCTTGATTTCCTTGGGTATGGCAATTTTCATGACGCTTCCTTTACGACGTGATCAACATAGGCTCAACGACTATTCATTACAGCACACGCACAGGAATCGGTGGGAAGGCGAAGAAAAAACGGGAGGACGCGCTATAAAAACACGTTTTAATAGAAAACTTTACGCTGACAACGTCCATGGCCGGACGATTTACGCCGGCCAGGTCGTGCATACCCTGCTCACCTTAAACGGGACGTGCCTCGCCACACTGCCAGCAGGTATCGAAGACACCTTCCAGCCATTCACCACAGGCAGGGCAACGCCAGGCAGGGCAATCCTCAGTGGGACCGTTGAGGGCATCATCGACCAACGCTTCAGCGCGCTGGCGATGCCCCGCCGGCACCCAGACCTCCGGCTCGCATTCACCGGGCGGCAGTTCGCCGGCGCCACCGCCGAGCGTCATGTTGCGCAGCACGGGCACCAACCCGGCGCTGGCCAACACGTTGTGCACGTGGTTGACCAGCAACGCGTTGGGATGCCGAAAGACGCGAACGCTATCCAACGTCATGATCAGTTGCGGAAAACCCGCACACCCATTGCCTTGAGGTAGGCGGTTTCGGGAATCGCGGGATGCACGGGATGATCCAGCCCTTGGTGGCCCTGATAGATGACCTGCCCATGGCGGTCCTGATGGCGGACCGCGCCGCGCACGCACTCCATCAAGCGCTCCGGCGTCAGGTGCATAGAGCACGACGCCGAGAGCAGCATGCCGTCGCGCCCCAGTAGCCGAATCGCCTCACGGTTGAGCCGCGAATAGGCACGCTCGCCGTTGGAAATGTCCTTGCGCTTCTTTATGAAGGCCGGCGGGTCGAGCACGATCACATCGAATTGCTCGCCTTCCGCCTTGAGGGCTGCCAATGCCTCGAAGGCCTCGCCCTCACCGACGGCCACTTGCTCGGCCAAGCCGTTAAGCGCAGCGTTATCGGCCACACGCTCCAGGGCCTGAGCGGAACTATCCACGCACAGCACCTCGCTAGCGCCATGTGCGGCCGCCTGAACACCCCAACCGCCCACATAGCTGAACACATCCAGCACGCGCTTGCCGGCGACCAGGCCATTGAGCCATGCCCGGTTGGCGCGGTGATCGAAGAACCAACCGGTTTTCTGGCCATCCAGCACCGGTACCGCGAAGCGCACACCGTTTTCCTCGAGCAGCACTTGATCAGGCAGCTCACCGTAGGCGACCTCGACCTCGTCGCCGAGCCGTTCCTGACGACGCCCGGACGAATCGTTCTTGAATACGATGGCGCGCGGCGCCAGTACTTTCTCGAGCGCGGCAACGATCTCGTCGCGCAGCCGGTCCATGCCCACGGTATTGAGCTGCACCACCAGCACGTCATCGAAACGATCGACGACGAGCCCCGGCAACAGATCGCCCTCGCCATGTATAAGGCGATAGAAAGGCTTGGCGAACATCCGCGCGCGTAGGCCCAACGCCTGCTTGAAACGGTGGACCAACAGCGAACGGTCGAGACGCACATCCATATCCCGCGACACGATACGCGCGCAGATCAGCGAATGCGGATTGACGTAGGCGATGCCCATCGGCTTGCCATTAGCGGCCTCGATGACTGCCTGGGCGCCCGGTTCGAAATCCTTCAGCGGCGTGGTCGCGATATCGATCTCGTTGGAATAGAGCCACAAATGGCCCGCCTTGAGACGACGATCGGCGTTTTTCTTGAGGCGTAGACGTTCAGTCACGGAAAACCTCTTGGCAAAGATATCGCGCGGCGCGAAGCGCTCAGCGCTGACAGTGGGGACAAAAAACGCTGGCACGCTGCCCCAGCGTAGCCAAGCGTAAAGGCTCACCGCAACGCCGGCAAGGCGCTTCTTGCCGCCCATAGACGTTGAGGCGCTGAGCGAAATAACCGGGCTCGCCGGTGCCGCTGACAAAGTCGCGAAGCGTCGTGCCGCCCTGCGTGATCGCCGCCGCCAGCACCTCGCGTGCCGCCTCGGCCAGGCGCTCATAGCGCTCGCGAGAGATACGTCTCGCCGCACGCCGGGGGTCGATCCCCGCCAGAAACAACGCTTCGCTGGCGTAGATATTGCCAACCCCCACCACCACGGCGTTGTCCATCAAAAACGGCTTGACGGCAATGCGTCGCTTGCGTGAAAGCCGATAGAGACGCTCGCCGTCGAAATCCGGCGACAACGGCTCGGGCCCCAGACGCACCAGACGCGGATCGTCGACCGGCGAGCCCTGCAGCCAATCGACGATGCCGAAACGACGAGGGTCGTGATAACGCAAAATCGCGCCATCCTCCACGACCAAGTCGACATGATCGTGCTTTCTGGGCATATCGCCAAGCCGCGCCACACGCAGGCTCCCGGACATTCCCAGATGCCATAGCAGGGTACGTTCACCAACGGGCATGAGCAGATACTTGGCGCGCCGCCCTAGCGTACCGATTCGCTGACCGACGAGCATATCCGCCAGGTCATCCGGCACCGGCGTGCGCAGGCGTGGCTGGCGCACGATGACTTCACGAATCTCGCGCCCCTCTATATAGGGCGCAATCCCGCGGCGCGTCGTCTCGACTTCAGGGAGTTCAGGCATGCTGGCTTCCCGCCATCTTTCTTGCTGACATAAAAAAACCCGGAGCGACCCGGGTTTTTCTGACAGGTGAACGTCACCTGAGGCAAAGGAGGGCCAAGATCACTTGATCTTGGCTTCCTTGTACATCACGTGCTTGCGGACGACCGGGTCGAATTTTTTCATTTCGAGCTTGTCCGGCGTGTTCCGCTTGTTCTTGTCGGTGGTGTAAAAATGGCCGGTTCCGGCGCTGGACACCATCTTGATCTTGTCACGCATGAATCATTACTCCCTGTTTGGACGCGTGTTTAGACGCGGTCACCACGCTTGCGAATATCGCTGAGCACTTCTTCAATGCCCTTCTTGTCGATGATGCGCATGCCCTTGGAGGAAACGCGCAGCCTGACGAAGCGCTTTTCGGCTTCTACCCAGAAACGATGGGAGTGCAAGTTCGGCAAGAAGCGACGACGTGTTCTCCGCTGGGAGTGAGAAACATTGTTACCAGTCACCGGGCGCTTGCCGGTAACCTGACATACTTGGGACATGGAAGCCTCCAACCACTGGCGAGTTGTCAAAACCTGTCGGGCAAACCGGGAATGGCAGGCTACCGCCTTCTGCCCTGATTCAAAGGGCGTACTTTATACCAGACGTCAAGCCTTGCCGCAAGCTTGTGGAGGCTCGACGGACGGCCAACCCCTGGCATCGCGGGCACGGCCTCAAAGCCATCCGCGTTCGGCAAACGATGTTACCTCACCATCGCCGACGACGAAATGATCCAGCACACGGATCTCGAAAAGTCCCAGCGCCTCCTTGAGCCGCCGGGTGATCCGACGGTCGGCGTCGCTCGGCTCGGCCACGCCCGAGGGATGATTGTGAGCAAAGATCAAGGCCCCTGCGTTGAGTGCCAGCGCCCGACGCGACACCTCACGTGGGTAGACGGAGGCACTATCGAGCGTGCCTTCCGACAGCGTCTCGAAACGGATCACACGGTGCTGCGTATCCAGGAACAATGCCGCAAACGCCTCATGGGGCAAGTGACGCAACTGCGAGGTCAAGAACTGGCGCACCAAGGCCGGCGAGGTCAGGGCGCCGCCACGCTCCAACAAGCTCCCCAGGTGTCGCCGCGACAGCTCCAGGGAGGCCTGAAGCTGCACATACTTGGCTTTTCCCAGGCCATGCTCCGCGCAAAAGCGCGCCTGATCGGCCTCCAGCAACGGCCGCAGGCCTCCGAAAGCGACCAGCAGGTCACGTGCGAGGTCCACCGCCGAACGCCCCTTCACGCCGACACGCAGAAAAATCGCCAATAACTCGGCATCCGACAGTACCGGCGCCCCCAGGGTGAGCAACTTTTCACGCGGGCGCTCGCCTTCCGGCCAATCGCGTATTCCCATCGCCAGCTTCCCTCAGATTTCGGATGTCACGGCATACTCAGACATAATATCAGAAATATCTTATTAAATAACAACGTCGCACACCGATCACCTCCAACCAAAGTTGCATCGCATGATTATCTAACCTGACTACCATACTAGTCATACAACGTATCGATTCAGGATCTTTACATGACGCCATCGCTGCTCGCGCTCTGGGACGAACAGCCCGACGATAATGTCCGTCAACGCCTCTATGCGGTCCTGCGCCAATCGATCATTCGCATGACGTTGGCGCCCGGCCAAGCTCTATCGGAGAAAGAGATCGCGGACACCTTCGCGGTCAGCCGGCAACCCGTACGCGAAGCTTTTATTCGACTCTCGGAGGCCGGCCTGATCGAGGTACGTCCCCAGCGCGGCACCTACGTCGTGCACATTTCTCAAGCCGATGTCATGGAGGCACGTTTCGTCCGCGAAGCCATCGAGATCGCAGTCGCACGAGACGCCGCCGAACAGGGACTCGCCCCAGTGGTACGTGATGAGCTTCACGAACTCATCGCCCGCCAGCAACGCTGCATCGAGACCCAGGACCATGACCGCTTCTACCGTCTCGACGAAGCATTCCACCGCACGCTCGCGCTAGAGACTGGGCACGACGCCGCCTGGCGCGTGACACAGGAGGTCAAGGCACAACTCGACCGGGTTCGCTACCTGAGCGTGCCGGACGCCACACCGATTACGAAGCTGATCGATCAGCACACCCACATTCTCGAAAGCATCATTGCGCGTAACCCCGAGGCGGCAGAAAAAGCCGTGAGGGAACACCTGCGCGAAATACTCAGCTCACTGCCAAACTTGGTCGAGCGCTTCCCCGAACTGTTCGCGTCCACCCCGGCCGGTGGTCGTCGAACCTCGCTGCATTCTGGAGTCAGTGCATGAAGATTCACGACGCCTATACCATCGTCACCTGCCCCGGCCGCAACTTCGTGACGCTCAAGATCATCACTGACGCGGGTATTCACGGGATAGGCGATGCTACCCTCAATGGCCGTGAGATGGCAGTGGCGGCTTATCTCGACGAACACGTCGTTCCAGCGCTGATAGGCCGCGACGCCAGCCGCATCGAAGATACCTGGCAGTATCTTTATCGCGGCGCCTACTGGCGGCGTGGGCCAGTGACCATGACCGCCATTGCCGCCGTCGACATGGCACTATGGGACATCAAGGCCAAGGCCGCCGGCATGCCACTTTATCAGTTGCTCGGCGGTAAAAGCCGTGAGCGCGTAATGACTTACGCCCACTGCACCGGCCAGGAGATCGATGACTGCCTCGAGGAAGTGGCCCGCCACGTCGAGATGGGCTACCGGGCGGTACGCGTCCAGGCTGGGGTGCCGGGGATCAAGACCACCTACGGCGTGGCCAAGAACCCTGGCGAGCGTTACGAGCCGGCCGACTCCTCACTGCCTGCCGAGCACGTCTGGAGCACCGAAAAGTACCTTAACCATGCGCCCAAGCTGTTTGCCGCCGTACGCGAGCGCTTCGGCGACGAGCTGCACGTCTTGCACGACGTCCATCATCGCCTGACGCCGATCGAGGCAGCGCGATTGGGCAAGGCCGTCGAGCCCTATCACCTGTTCTGGCTGGAAGACTGCGTGCCGGCCGAGAATCAGGAAAGCCTCCGCCTGATACGCGAGCATACCACCACACCGCTGGCAATCGGCGAGGTATTCAACTCGATCCACGACTGCCGCGAGATGATCCAGAACCAGTGGATCGACTACATCCGTATGCCGCTCACCCACGGCGGCGGCATCACCGCGATGCGCCGCGTCGCCGACCTGGCGTCGCTGTACCACGTGCGCACCGGCTTTCACGGCCCCACCGACCTGTCGCCGGTATGTCTCGGCGCCGCGATCCACTTCGACACCTGGGTACCCAACTTCGGCATCCAGGAACACATGCCGCACGCCGACGAGACCGACGCGGTATTCCCCCACGACTATCGCTTCGAGGACGGCCACTTCCTGGTGGGCGAGTCCCCGGGACACGGTGTCGATATCGATGAAGAGCTCGCCGCGAAGTACCCCTACAAACGCGCCAGCCTGCCGGTCAACCGTCTGGAAGACGGTACGCTCTGGCACTGGTAATCCCGTTTCCCTTTCATAGAGCGGAGTCTGTCATGAAAGCCTTTGAGGTTCGCGCCCCCCACGATTTCAGCATCGTTGATAGCGATGCCCCTCGAGTTGCCGCTGGCGAGGTGAGCGTCGGCGTCGCCTTCGCCGGTATTTGCGGCTCGGACATGCATATCATTCACGGCGACAACGCCTTCGTACGCTTCCCACGGGTCACCGGCCACGAGTTCGCCGGCGTCGTCGAAGCGGTGGGCGACGGCGTAGAGGGCCTCTCGGTGGGTGATCGCGTATGCATCGACCCGGTGATCAACTGCGGCGAGTGCTACCCATGCCGTATCGGGCGGCCCAACGTCTGCAGCGCCATGCAGGTGATCGGCGTGCACCGCAACGGTGGCTTTGCCAACCAGGTCAGCGTTCCCGCCGCCAACGCCCATCGGCTGCCCGAGTCCATCGCTCTCGATCAGGCCGCACTGGTCGAGCCCTACACCATCGCCTGTAACGTCCTCGACCGGATGCAGCCGTATGACGGCGATCCTCTGCTGATCCTCGGCGCCGGCGTGATCGGCCTGACGATCCTCCAGGTCGCCCGAGCCAAAGGGCTCACCGACATAACCGTCTGCGACGTCATCGACGACCGGTTGAATGTCGCCCGCTCGCTTGGCGCCCGTCACACCGTCAACGGTCAGCGGGAAGATCTCGAGGCCGTGATGGCCGAGCGCACTAGCGGCGAGGGCGTGCCATTGATCGCCGACGCCGCCTGCGTGCCGGCGCTATTCCCTCAGCTCGCGCGGATCGCCTCGCCGGCCGGACGTATTGGCTTGCTGGGTTTCAACACTACGCCCAGCGACCTGGTTCAGCTCGAGGTGATCAAGAAGGAGCTGAGCATCGTCGGCTCACGACTCAACAACCGCAAGTTCCCCGAAGTCATCGAGATGCTCGCTAGCGGGCGGCTCGATGCCACGGCGCTGGTCAGCCACCGGCTGCCCTTCGCTGAGATGGGTGAGGCGATCCACATGATCGACCATTACCCGGAACGCGTGTGCAAGGTACTCATCGAGCTCGATGCCTGAAGCGCCAAGCGCTTCGCCCCCTCGCACTCGCCAACGATCGACTGCAAACCACTACTCAACAAACCACTACTCAACGCTCAACAACAACAGCCATCAATCAGAGTCAGGAGTGAACGTCATGCTCAAACAGCTACTCGCCAGCGCCGTTATCGGCTCAAGCATACTCGCCGCCCCGTTCGCCACCGCCGCGGATTACACCCTCAAATTCGGCCACCTGGCCAACGAAGACAACATCTGGAACAAAGCCGCCGAGCGCTTCAAACAAGTCGTCGAAGAGGAGTCCGACGGCCGCATCGACGTACAGATATTTCCCAACGAGCAGTTGGGCACCGAGATGGAAGTCATCAACAGCATTCAACTCGGCACCGCTGATATGACCATCACCGGGGAAAGCTTGCAGAACTGGGCCCCCAAGGCGGCGATGATGGCCGTGCCCTACGCCTTCCGCGATTCCGAGCACCTGCACAAGGCAGTCGAGGGCGATATCGGCAAGCAGATCGAACAACAGATCGAGGAGAAAGCCGGCCTGGTACCGATCGCCTGGTTCGAACGCGGCCCGCGTGAGCTGACGTCCAACCGGCCGATCAAGAAACCCTCTGACCTTGACGGTTTGCGCTTGCGCGTACCTAACGTGCCGCTGTTCGTCGATACCTGGCAGGCGCTTGGCGCCAAGCCCACGCCGATGGCCTTCAGCGAGGTCTTCACATCGCTGCAGCAGGGCACCATCGATGGCCAGGAAAACCCACTGTCGCTGATCGAAAGCGCCAGCTTCAATGAGGTTCAGGACTACGTAAACGTGACCGACCACGTGCGTAGCTGGATCTACGTGGTGATCGGCAAGAAAAAGCTCGAGTCAATGCCGAAAGATCTGCAAGAGGTGGTCCTCGATGCGGCTCAGCAGATGCAATCCTATGAAGCGAAACTCTTCACCGAGGACCAGAAACGTCTGCGCAATGCGCTCGAAGAGGCAGGCATGGAGTTCGTCGAGGTCGATCAAAAAGCCTTCGCCGAGGCAGCCGAACCGGCCGTCAAGGCATCGCTCAACGATGAGCAGCAAAAGCTCTATGAGGCGATTCAGGACCTCTGATCGGGCGCATCCCCCAACGCCGGGGCTGGGCATGACAGCCCCGGCACTCTGCCGACTCGCCGAGGAATATCCCTGATGAGCGATTCCGATTCCATATCGAGCGATCCACTGCACGACATTGCCGAAATTCCACCTCTCGGCGGTATCTGGGGGCGGCTGGTCAGCGGACTCGACCGCCTTTTCGCCCTACTCGCATCGCTGGCACTGATAGCCATCGCTGCGGTGGTTATCCTGCAAATCGTCTCCCGAGTGGCGCTGCCTAGTTCCCCGGCCTGGACCGAGGAGCTGTCGCGTTATCTGTTCATCTACATGGTGGCGCTGTCGTCCGGACTCGTCCTTCGCCGCAACCGCCACGTCAACGTAGAACTTTTCCAGCATTTGTTGGGCCGACGCAGCCAGTTGGTCTACCGAGCGCTCTGTTGTTTGGTCGTGGGTGTCTTCTCGGCGTGGATGACCCCCTATGCCATGCAATTCGCCCAGGTAGGCGCCTTCCAGACCTCACCGACGCTCGAGGTCCACATGCACTACATCTTCTTCTCGATCGTCGCCCTATTCGGCCTGTCCGCCCTGTATGCGGTGATCGGCTTGATCGAGGCCGGGGTGGCCATTGCTCGCGGCGGATCGGCTCATGCCGGGGAGACGCTGTAATGGAAGTCACCGTCCTGTTCTGCGTATTCATCGTTCTGCTGCTGGTGGGTATTCCCATCGCCTTTTCGCTGGGCATCGCTTCACTTTCTTACCTGCTACTATCGGACATCTCGCTGACCATCGTCCCGCAGCGCATGTACGGTGGTATCGATACCTTCGTTCTGCTGTGCATTCCCGGTTTCGTGCTTGCCGGCAACCTGATGAATGTCGGCAACATCACCGATCACATCGTGCGTTTCGCGAACGCCCTGATGGGTCATATCCGCGGTGGCCTGGGGCTGGCCAACGTGGGCGGCTCGATGATCTTCGGCGGTATCTCCGGCACCGCCGTGGCCGATGCGGCAAGCATCGGCTCGGTGATGATCCCCGGCATGTCCCGTGCCGGCTACGACAAACCCTTCGCCGCCGCGGTCACCGCCGCCTCATCGACGGTGGGTCCGATCATCCCGCCCAGCGTGCCAATGATCATCGCCGGCTCGCTATCCGGCGTCTCGGTCGGCAGGATGTTCCTGGCCGGCGCCATTCCCGGCCTGTTGCTGGGCCTGGCGATGATGATCACCGTGTACATCCTGGCGGTGAAGCGCGGTTATCCCAAGGAGCGGCGGGCGACCTTCAGGGAACTGATCAAGGAAGGCCGTAGCGCTTTCTGGGCGCTGATGATGACCTTCATCATTCTCTACGGCATCATCGGCGGCGTCTTCACACCCACCGAGGCGTCTATCGTCGCCAGCCTATACGCCTTGATAATCGGCATGTTCGTCTACAAGGGCATCACCTGGCGCAACCTGCCGCAGATCATCGTCGACACGGTACTTACCTCTGGCTCGCTGATGCTGCTGGTGGGCTTGGCCAACCTGTTCGGCTGGATCCTCACCAGCCAGCAGATCCCGCAGATGATCGCCGACCAGATCCTGGGCTTCAGCGCGAATCCCATCGTGGTGATCCTGATACTCAACCTGATCCTGTTGGTGGTCGGCACCTTCATGGAAACCATCGCCGCACTGATCATCCTGTTCCCGGCGCTACTGGGAGTGGCTACCGGCGTGGGCATGGACCCGGTCCATTTCGCTCTAATGGCAGTGCTTAACCTGATGATCGGACTGACCACCCCACCTCTCGGGGTCTGCCTTTTCGTTGTCTCGGGTATCGGCAAGCTACCGATGCTGCGTGTGGCTCGGGCCATCGTGCCGTTTCTGATCTGCAACCTGGTAGTGCTGCTACTGGTGTCCTACGTGCCGGCTCTTTCGCTGTGGCTACCCAACCTGCTGATGGGAGACTGATCGATCATGACTCCGACATCAATACTCAGCACGCACGCGCCGGCCACGGTGGGCATCGTCCATCTCGGCCTGGGTGCCTTTCACCGCGCCCACCAAGCGGTCTACCTGGAGCGTAACCTGGCCCGCCATGATGGCGGCTCATGGGGCATCGTCAGCGCCAACCTGCGTTCCAATCGCCAGCTCGTCGAGCTGATGCGCGAACGCAATCAGCGCTATCACGTCGCCGAGTACACCGACAGCGAAACCCTGACTCTGCGCGAGGTCACGGCGATTCGCGAGACACTCTATGCCGGTCCCGGCGGCGAGGACCTCGACGCCCTGCTGGCCCGCATGAGCGAACCCGACGTACGCATCGTCACACTGACCGTGACCGAGAAGGGCTATCACCTCGACCCGGCGGACGGCCGGCTACTGCTCGAAGCCGAGCCGATTCGTCACGACATCGCCGCCCCCACGCAGCCGCAGACCGCACCGGGCATGCTGGTAGAAGCGCTGGCTAGGCGATTCACGGCCGATACTCCGGCATTCACGGTGCTGTGCTGCGACAACATGCCCGATAATGGCAAGCGCACTCGCCGCGCGGTGATCGAGCTGGCACGCCAACGCGACGAGGAGCTCGCCGCATGGATCACCGAACACGTCGCCTTCCCCTGCAGTATGGTCGACCGCATCGTTCCGGCAATGAGCGAGGCCGATTTCGAGCGCCTGCGCGCGCAGGGCATCGACGACCCGGCGGCGGTAACCTGCGAGACTTTCAGCCAATGGGTGATCGAGGACGACTTTCCCCAGGGACGTCCTGACTGGGAACACGACGGCGTGCAAATGGTCGCCGATGTCGCACCCTTCGAATCCATGAAATTGCGCATGCTCAACGGCAGCCATTCGCTGCTCGCCTACCTCGGCGTGCTGGCGGGGATCGAGACGGTGGCCGACGCCATCGACCGCGAGAAATTCGTTGGCCTGCTGCGCCGCTACATGCGTGACGAGGCCGCGCCGACGCTGAACATGCCCGAAGGCACCGACCTCGACGCTTATGCCGATAGCCTGCTGGCCCGCTTCGCCAACGACAGCCTGCACCATCGCCTGCAACAGATCGCCATGGACGGCTCGCAGAAGCTTCCCCAGCGCTGGCTGAGCGGGACCCGGCAGCGTCTCGCCGACGACGCGGATATCCGCTGCACGGCACTCGGCGTGGCAGCCTGGATCCGCTATACCGCCGGTCGCGACCTGGCTGGCGCGCGCCACCCGGTCGACGACCCGATGGCCGAGACCTTCGCCGCATTGCATGCCGAACATGACAAGCCCGAGCCACTGATCGCCGCCTTTTTCGCTCTCGACGCTATCTTCCCACGCGCGCTGGCCGAGGATACCCGTTTTAGAGGCGCAGTACTCGATGCCTACCGCACACTGAACGACCGCGGCGTCGACACAGCCCTGGCCGATCTCGACGCTCCGATAGGATAGGATAAGACCATGGAACACACCTGGCGCTGGTTCGGGCCCAACGATCCGATCACTCTCGACGATATCCGCCAGACCGGGGCTACCGGCACCGTCACCGCCCTGCACGAGATCCCCAACGGGGAAACCTGGCCTTGCGAGGCGATTGCCGAGCGCAAGCGCTTGATCGAGGCCGCCGGACTCAACTGGTCGGTGGTCGAAAGCGTGCCGGTCCACGAGGACATCAAGAAGGCCAGCGGTGACTGCGATGCCTACATCGCCAACTACCAGCAGACGCTGCGTAACCTGGCTGCCTGCGGTATCGACGTGGTGTGCTACAACTTCATGCCGGTGCTCGACTGGACGCGCACCGATCTGGCCTGGCCACTACCCACCGGCGGCACGGCACTGCGCTTCGACCAGACCGCCTTCGCCGCCTTCGATCTGTATCTGCTCGAGCGTCCCGGCGCCGAACGCGACTACGCCGCCGCCGAACGCGACGCCGCTCTTCGCTACCTCGAGACGCTCGATGACACGGCGCGCCAGCGGCTGATCGACACCATCATCGCCGGGCTCCCCGGCGCCGAGGAGCACTACACCCTGGCACGTTTTCGGCAGGTGATCGCCGAGTATGCCGAGATCGATGCCACCCGCCTGCGCGACAATCTCGGCCACTTCCTGAGCGCTATCGTTCCGGTGGCCGAGGAGGTCGGCATTCGCCTGGCGATCCACCCCGATGATCCGCCCCGCTCGCTGTTCGGCCTACCACGAGTGATCTCGACGCCCGATGACGTTCAATGGATCCTCGATGCCGCCCCCAGCCCGGCCAACGGCCTGACCTTCTGCACCGGCTCTTTGGGGGTCAGCGAGGCGATCGATCTGGTGGCGATGGGCCAGCGATTCGCCGAGCGCATCCACTTCACTCATCTGCGTGCCACTCGGCGCGAGGAAGACCCACGGACTTTCCATGAGGCGGCACATCTCGATGGTGACGTGGACATGGTCGGCGTCATGCAGGTCCTGATCGACGAGGAGCGTCGCCGCGAACGCGACGGCGGTCCGCGTCTGCCGCTACGCCCCGATCATGGTCATCACCTGCTCGACGATCTCAATCGCGAGTCGCGCCCCGGTTATCCACTGATCGGGCGTCTCAAGGGGCTGGCCGAGTTGCGGGGAATGGAGACCGCCATCAAGCAGCTGTGCACTTGAAGCGGCGCCGGCTACGCAAAGCCGGGGCACGATGGTAAGGTGGAAGTCCTGCACAACGGCCAGGATTCCCGTCATGCCAACACTCTTCGGCAAGCGCGTGTTACTCGGCATCAGCGCCGGTATCGCCGCTTACAAAAGCGCTCAGCTCGCTCGCCTGTTGAAAAAGGCGGGCTGTGACGTGCGCGTGGTCATGACCGAGGGCGCGCAGGCCTTCATTACCCCGCTGACGCTTCAGGCACTCACCGGTGAAGCGGTGCGCACGTCGCTGCTCGACCCCGAGGCGGAAGCCGGCATGGGGCATATCGAGCTGGCGCGCTGGGCGGAAGTCATTCTCGTCGCGCCGGCTACCGCCGATCTCATGGCACGCTTGGCGCATGGCCATGCCGACGACCTGCTCACCACGCTGTGCCTGGCCAGCGACGCGGAATGCGTCATGGCCCCGGCGATGAACCAGGCCATGTGGCGCCATCCGGCGACCCAGGCCAATGTCGCGACGCTACGTACCCTGGGCTGGCGCCTGCTGGGCCCCGATGGCGGCGAGCAGGCATGTGGCGATGTCGGGCCCGGCCGCATGCGTGAGCCGGAAACGCTGATCGCCGAACTTTCGATGGCGCCCGAGGATGCGCCTAGCTCCACGGCGCCCGACGTCGCACCGGCAGTGCGCGATGCCGAAGGATTGATAGTCACGATCACCGCCGGGCCGACGCATGAAGCGCTCGATCCGGTGCGTTACCTTTCCAACCATAGCTCTGGCAAGATGGGCTACGCCCTGGCCGAGGCCTGGGCCCAACGTGGCGCTCACGTGCGCTTGATCAGCGGCCCTGTCGTCCTGGCAACGCCCCCGGAGGTCGAGCACATCGATGTGACATCGGCCAGCGAGATGCTTGCCGCCGCCGAGCACGCCGCCACCGAAAGCGATATTTTCATCGGCTGCGCGGCGGTCGCCGACTATCGCGCCGAACACGTCGCCGAACACAAGCTCAAGAAGACCGACGCCAGCGAGACGATGACGCTCACCCTCGTCAAGAACCCCGATATCGTGGCCGAGATCGCCGCGCGTTCACCGCACCCGCTGGTGGTAGGCTTCGCCGCCGAGACCCGTGACGTGGAACGCTATGCACGCGACAAACTGACACGCAAGGGCATGGACATGATCGTCGCCAACGATGTCTCCCAGGCCGGGCTCGGCTTCGGCGCCGACGACAACGCCGCCCTGTTGCTGTGGCGAGACGGCGATGACACCGATAGCCAAGCGCTGCCGCCACAGCCCAAGACCACCCTGGCCGACGCCATCGTCGACCGGGTATTGACGCTTTACGCCCAACGCGCCCCCACGGCGCACGACTGACGGACCCATTCCCATGTCAGATGCCTCGTTGTCTTCCGACACTACCTTGTCGGTGAAGATTCTGGACGAACGCGTTCACGACTTTCCTCTTCCCGGTTACGCCACCACCGGCAGCGCCGGCCTGGACCTTCGTGCCCTGCTCGATGGCCCGCTGACGCTGGCGCCGGGCGACTGCGAGCTGGTGCGCACCGGCCTCGCCGTGCACATCGGCGACCCGGGCCTTGCCGGCATGATTCTGCCGCGCTCCGGCCTGGGGCATAAGCATGGCATCGTGCTGGGCAACCTCGTCGGCCTGATCGACTCCGACTATCAAGGCGAACTGATGATCTCGGTCTGGAACCGCGGCAACCAGACGTTCGTTCTAGAACCGGGCGAGCGCTTGGCACAATATGTGCTTGTGCCCGTGGTACAGGCCAAGCTCGATATCGTCGAGGACTTCGCCGCCAGCGAGCGCGCCGGAGGTGGCTTCGGTCACTCCGGCCGTCATTGAGTTCGGGCGGGCGACGCTGACGGTCGCCCCGATGTTCACGGCCACACGGCCATCGACTTGAAGGGATTCACCATGAGCCAACAAGCTCCCAATACGTCCATCAGCGCGTCCATCTTCCGCGCCTATGACATTCGCGGCATCGTCGACGACAGCCTGACCGAGGAAGGCGTCGAGTTGATCGGTCGCGCCATCGGTGCCGAAGCCGCCAGCCGCGACGAAACCACCGTGGTCGTCGCCCGCGACGGCCGTCACTCGGGCAAGCGCCTACAGGCGGCTCTGATTCGTGGCCTGCGCAGCGCAGGACGCGACGTGATCGATATCGGCATGGTGCCCACGCCGGTGCTCTACTTCGCCACCCACACGCTGGAAGGCACGAGTTCCGGCGTCATGGTCACGGGCAGCCACAACCCGCCCGACTACAACGGCTTCAAGATCATACTGGGTGGCGAAACGCTCTCCGGCGACGCCATCACCGCGCTTTATCAGCGCATCCAGGACAATGCGCTTGGCGAGGGTGAAGGCAGCCTGCGTGAAATGGATGTGCGCGATGCCTACCTGGACCGCATCTTCGGCGATGTCAGCCTGAGTGGGAAGATCAAGGCCGTCGTCGATTGCGGTAATGGCGTGGCCGGCGAACTTGGCCCGCAACTGATCGAACGCCTGGGGGCGGAAATGATACCGCTGTTCGCCGATATCGACGGCGATTTCCCCAATCACCACCCCGATCCCGGCAAGCTGGAAAACCTCGAGGACGTCATCCGCACCGTCAAGGAAACCGGCGCGGATATCGGCCTGGCCTTCGATGGTGATGGCGACCGTCTCGGCGTGATCACGCCCAAGGGCGAGGTGATCTATCCTGACCGTCTGATGATGGCCTTCGCCGAGGACCTACTCGAGCGTAGCCCCGGCGCACGCATCATTTTCGACGTCAAATGCACCGGCAACCTGGCCCAGGTGGTGGAAAACGCCGGCGGCACACCGGAAATGTGGCGCACCGGGCACTCGCTGATCAAGGCGCGCATGAAGGAAACCGGCGCGGCGCTGGCCGGCGAGATGAGTGGCCATATCTTCTTCAAGGAACGCTGGTACGGCTTCGACGACGGCCTCTATGGCGCCGCCCGGTTGCTGGAAATCCTCTCGCGGCAACGTTCTACGCAAGGGCTGGACGCCGACGCCTTCTTTGGGCGCTTCCCGCAGGACCTCAGCACGCCGGAGCTCAACGCCAAGGTCAGCGACGAGAACAAGTTCGCCATCGTCGACAAGCTGGCTCGGGAAGGCGACTTCGGCGAGGATGGGGTGAAAACTACCCTCGACGGCATCCGGGTCGACTATGCCGACGGCTGGGGCTTGTGCCGCGCGTCCAACACCACGCCGATGTTGGTACTGCGCTTCGAGGGCAAGAGCGAGGAAGCTCTGGCACGCATTCAGGGCCAATTCCGTGACGCCCTCAAGCAGGTCGCCCCCGAGGCCGATCTCCCCTTCTGACGTTCGGCGGCCGGTGCCTGAGCACCGGCCGCTTTCAAGGAGACAACATTCATGAATGAACACGCACGCGACCCGCGTCTAGTGGTCGAGATCCTGTCGGAGGCGCTGCCTTACATCCAGCGCTTCTCCGGCAAGACCGTGGTAGTGAAGTACGGCGGCAACGCCATGACCGAGGACCCCCTGATCGACTCCTTCGCCCGCGACATGGTGTTGATGAAAGAAGTCGGCATCAATCCAGTGGTGGTGCATGGCGGCGGGCCGCAGATCGGTGACCTGCTCGAGCGTCTCAACATCGAGTCCCGCTTCGTCGGCGGCATGCGCGTCACCGATGCCGAAACCATGGACGTGGTCGAGATGGTACTCGGAGGGTTGGTCAACAAGAGCATCGTCAACCTGATCAACCGCAGCGGCGGCAAGGCCATCGGCCTGACCGGCAAGGACGGCGCGCAGATCACCGCACGCCAGTTGCGCGTCGAGCATCAAAGCCCGGAGATGACCGCACCGGAGATCATCGATATCGGCCATGTCGGCGAGGTCGAGCACATCGCCACCGACCTCATCGAGATGCTCACCGCGCGCGATTTCATCCCCGTGATCGCGCCGATCGGCGTCGACGCCGAAGGCCATAGCTACAATATCAACGCCGATCTGGTCGCCGGCAAGGTCGCCGAAGCACTGAGTGCCGAGAAGCTGATGCTGTTGACCAACGTCGCCGGGCTGATGAATGCCGAGGATGAAGTCATGACGGGCCTTTCCACCGCGCAGGTGGACGCACTGATCAGCGATGGCACCATCCATGGCGGCATGCTGCCCAAGATTCGCTGTGCGTTGGATGCCGTCAAAGGCGGCGTGGCCAGTTCGCATATCATCGACGGTCGCGTACCGCACGCCACGCTACTGGAGATCTTCACCAATGCCGGGGTCGGCACACTGATCACCGACACCGACGAAGGCGCCGCAGACTGACAATTCCCCTCGCACCCGGGACGGTGCGCCGCGATGCGCGACGATTTGTCGGCATCTCGGCAGCCCATTAGGATGGGCTAACACGATTCCAATAGAAGAAAATCGATGACGCAGGAAACACCCAAGCAAACTCGCCGGGAGCAGATCCTCCAGGCGCTGGCGCTGATGTTGCAGGAGGACAGCGGCAAGCGGATCACGACCGCCGCGCTGGCCCGCCAGGTCGGCGTCAGCGAAGCCGCCCTCTACCGGCATTTCCCCAGCAAGGCGCGGATGTTCGAAGGGCTGATCGAATTCATAGAGGAGACGCTGTTCGAGCGCATCCGTCGCATTCTCGATGAAGAGCCGCAGGCACAGGCGCGCTGTCATCATATTCTGACACTGCTGTTGGGCTTTGCAGAAAAGAACCCCGGTCTGTGCCGGCTACTCGGTGGCGATGCCTTGACCGGAGAAACCGCACGCTTGCGCGTGCGCATGACGCAGCTCTTCGACCGACTGGAGACCCAGCTCAAGCAGATACTGCGCGAAGCCGAGATTCACGAAGGATTGCGCACCACGCTAAAAGTCTCGGCCGCCGCCAACCTGCTGCTGGCCACCGCCGATGGGCGCATTACGCAATATGTGCGCAGCGACTTCCGGCGTCTTCCCACCGAGCACTGGGAAGATCAGTGGCAGATGCTCTCCGCTCGTCTGCTGGTCGCCACGCCACACCCTGCCCACGTATAGACGCTGCATACAACAATGCCCGGCGCATGGCCGGGCATTTGTTCATTGTTGCTTACGCGTACGGATTTTTTCGCTCTATCTTTTCGCGGCAGCGCTCGAACTCAGGCGGCGAAGGCGTCACCGAGCTGCTGCTTGATCTTCTTCATGGCGTTCTTTTCAAGCTGACGAATACGCTCGGCGGAAACGCCGTACACATCGGCCAGCTCATGCAGCGTGGACTTGGATTCGGAAAGCCAGCGACGCTTCAGAATATCCTGTGAACGCTCATCGAGTTCACCCAGCGCCGACTGCAAGCGATGCGAGGAGTCTTCTTCCCAGTCCGCGGCTTCGAGCTGCGCGGCAGGATCGTAACGCTCGTCGTCGAGATAATGGACCGGCGCCTGATAGCCCTGATCTTCATCCTCGGAGGGCGAGGCATCGTAGCCGGCATCGAACGACGAGAGACGGCCTTCCATCTCGCGCACGACCTGCGGCTTGACGTCGAGGTCCTTGGCAATGGCATCGACCTCATCGTTGTTGAGCCACGCCAAACGCTTCTTGGCACCACGTAGATTGAAGAACAATTTACGTTGGGCCTTGGTGGTCGCGATCTTCACGATGCGCCAGTTGCGCAGCACGTATTCGTGAATCTCGGCCTTGATCCAGTGCACGGCGAACGATACCAAACGCACTCCCTGATTCGGGTCGAAACGCTTGACGGCCTTCATCAAGCCGACGTTGCCTTCCTGAATCAAGTCGGCCTGAGGCAGGCCGTAGCCGGAGTAGCTGCGTGCGATGTGTACCACGAAACGCAGGTGCGACATGACCAAGCGCCGCGCCGCTTCGAGATCCCCCTGTTCGTACAGGCGGAAGCCCAGTTCTCGCTCCTCGTCGGAGGACAGCACAGCAATGCGGTTGACGGCCTGAATGTAACCATTCAGGTCATGACCGGGAGAAAGATGACCCACGGGCTGAAGACTGTTGCTCATGCAGATGTCTCCATCGGTTGTTCACCCTGCGTGCGTGGCGTATCCAACATCCACGGCTGCACGGCGAAGGAATCATGTGCCTGATAGCACGCATGACCCATTAGAAGGCTAACTTGAACGAAAGTTCAATACATGCCATCAGGCTTGTCAAGCCTAGCGGGGTTTGATGTCGGCAAGATGACGGCCGACGGCTAACCAAGCACCCAGCCAGCCCAATATTGTACTACACACACATAGCAAAACCGATCCCCCGAAGCCGAGTCGCGGCAGCGTGAAGTGGGCCCCGTAACTCTCGGCCAAGGCAGTGACCGGGGCCGATAACCAATGGCCACCCAGGACCAGCAATACGATCGCCAGAACGCCGCCGCCCAGGCCGTACCAGGCACCGCTATAAAGGAATGGGCGGCGCACAAACGCATGGGTGGCCCCGATCAACGTCACCACTTCGATCTCCTGACGCCGGCTCTCCACTGCCAAGCGGATGGTATTGCCAACCACCAGCAGCACGCCCAACCCGAACAGCCCCGCCAGCGCCAGCGTCAAACGCTGCCCCAACTCAGCCAAACGCCGCAGGCGCTCCAGCCAAGCGAGGTCGACACGCGCCTCATCGACGCCATCAACCGCCTCGAGATTGCTCGCCAGCACACGCACCGAATCGGGGTCAGTGTCGGCCGGGGTGACCACCACCGCTGCGGGCAGCGGGTTATCTTCCAGCGAGGCCAGTGCATCCTCGAGCCCCACGCCTTGCTGGAATTCGGCCAGACCTTCGGCGGCAGTCACCAGTCGTGCCCCCGCCACAGGTGCCCGATCACGCAGTCGCGCAGCGACATCCATCGCCGCACGCTCATCGAGGCGTGTATCGAGATAGACGGTCACGGTAGCGCTTTCGTCGAGCTCGGCATCCAGCAGTCGGGCGCTATCCAGGGCCAGCCATAACCCGCTGGGCAGTACCAGGGCGATGGCGATCGCCAGCATGGTCAACAGGCTGCTCAGCGGGCGTTTGGCGAGCCGCTTAGCGCTATCGAGCCACATCGCGCGATGATGACGCAGCCACGCCCGCGTGCGACTTTCCAGCCCTACCTGCGAGGCTCTAGCGCCACGCCGCGTGGAGCGCTGACTTTCCGGGGACGTCGTGCGCCGTGTCATGCCGCCTCCTCATCGCCGACCAGTCGGCCTTCGCGCAGGCGCAAGACCCGGTGCCGCAGACGCGTGATCAGGGCCAGGTCGTGACTGGCGACCATCACCGTGGTACCGATGCGATTGAAGTCCTCGAACAAGCGCATGATATCGGCCGAGAGCTGTGGATCGAGGTTGCCAGTGGGCTCGTCGGCGAGCAGCAACGACGGCTTGTTGACCACCGCCCGCGCAATGCCGATACGTTGGCGCTCACCGCTCGAAAGTTCGATGGGCAGCGCCGTTTCCCGATACAGCAAACCGACCTTGTCCAATGCAGCCCGCACACGACGCGCCGATTCGCGGGGCTCCACGCCCTGAATTTCCAACGGCAGCACCACGTTGGCGAAAACGCTGCGATCGAACAGCAGCTGGTGGTCCTGGAAGACCACGCCGATCTGGCGGCGGTAATAAGGAATCTGACTGAGATGAAAGCGATCAAGGTCGTGGCCGGCCACCAATACGCGACCGCGCGAAGGCTTGTCCAGGCGCATGATCAAGCGCAGCAACGAGCTCTTGCCGGCTCCCGAGTGCCCGGTGAGGAACAACATTTCCCCCCGCTCTACCCGAAAGTTGATATCGGCGAGGGCCTCGGAGCGCCCGCCGTAACGTTTGCCGACATGCTCGAAGACGATCATACCGCTACGCGTCTCCGCCCGTGTCGCGCTCGAAAAGCGCGGAGACAAAATCCTCGGCGGCGAACGGTCGCAAATCATCGAGGGTCTCACCCACACCGATGAAACGAATCGGCGTACCCAGTTGCTTGGCCAGGGCGAAGATGATGCCGCCCTTGGCGGTGCCATCGAGCTTGGTCAAGGTGATGCCCGTCACCGGTACCGCCTCGTTGAAGGTGGAAGCCTGTGAAAGCGCGTTCTGGCCCGTTCCAGCATCCAGCACCAGCATCACCTCATGCGGGGCCTGCTCATCGAGTTTGGCCATGACGCGGCGCACCTTCTTGAGCTCTTCCATCAGATGGTTCTTGTTATGCAGGCGCCCGGCTGTATCGGCGATCAGCACGTCAATATCGCGTGCCTTGGCGGCAGAGAACGCATCATAGATGACCGACGCGCTATCGGAACCGGTGTGCTGCGCTACCACCGGCACCTGATTGCGATCGCCCCATACCTTGAGCTGCTCCACCGCTGCCGCACGGAAGGTGTCACCCGCCGCCAGCATCACACTGCGCCCCTCGTTCTGGAAACGCTGTGTCAGCTTGCCGATGGTGGTGGTCTTGCCAACGCCATTGACGCCCACCATCAGGATCACGAACGGCCCCTCCCCCTTGGGCGGCAACGCCAACGGCTGGGCGACCGGGTCGAGCATATCCTGGAGTTCTTCCTGCAAGGCTGAGTAGAGCGCCTGCGGATCCTTGAGTTCCTTGCGCGAGACACGCTCGGTCAGGCGGTCGATGATCTCGGTGGTTGCCTCGATCCCCACATCCGCCATCAGCAGCTGGGTCTCGAGATCCTCCATCAACTCATCGTCGATCTGTTTCTTGCCCAGAAACAGCCCCGCCAGACCCTCGGTGAAATTGGCGCGCGTCTTGCCGAGGCCCGACTTGATGCGTGCGAACCAACTCTTCTTGGGGCGCTCCCGGGGTTGCGTCACGCTGGCCGGCTCGTCGACCTTTGGCGCTGTCACAGCCTCGTCGGTACGCGCTTCATCTGCTTCGTCGGGATCGGGATCGGGATCGGGATCGGGATCGGGATCGGGATCGGCAATCGTCGTCGGCTCGGCCGCAGTCTGAGAAGACGTTGGCGTCGCCTCTTCAGCAGCCGATGGGGAAGACGCCGGCGGTGCCTCATCGTCTGCCGAGTCCTCGTGACCGGCACTGCCCTCTTCAGTGTCGAGCGCCGCCGCATCCTCTTGCGACTCATCGACGTCTTGGGCGGGAGAATCTTGCTTCTTCTTGCGCTTTAAAAAACCGAACATGGGCGTGATCTACGTCTACGCGGACGACGCGCGCCACGCTTCCCGCGACACGGCGGCAATGACGCTCGGCATCCTGAAGTGTCTGAATCGCCACATCCTATCACTGTGCAACGGGTGGCGGTACAATCCGCCGATCATGAATCGACGCCGCTCTTCCTCAGCCAAGCGTGCCGCCCGTGGCACGCACCGCGTCTCGCCGTCACGCGCGAGCGGGCGCTTGCGCCTCATCGGCGGCGACTACCGTCGCCGTCAGCTGCCCGTGCTCGAGCGGCCCGGCTTACGCCCCACGCCGGATCGCATCCGGGAGACACTGTTCAACTGGCTGGCCTTCGAGCTCGCCGGCGCACACGTTCTAGACTTGTACGCCGGCACCGGCGCACTAGGACTGGAGGCACTCTCGCGCGGCGCCGTTCAAGCCCTTTTCGTGGAGACCGACCGCGATGTCGCCGCCAGCCTGAGCACCAATATCGCCACGCTGGACGCCAACGGCCATGTGCGTCGCCAAGCCGCCCTGGAATTTCTCGCAGGCCCCATCACACCCTTCGATATCGTGTTCCTTGACCCCCCCTTTCGCCAGGGCCACGCCGTCGACGCCTGCCAAGCGCTGGAGGCACACGGTTGGCTGAGTGAGGAGGCGTTGATCTATCTGGAAATAGAGCACGAGTGCGAGCCTCGGGTACCCGCTAACTGGCAACTACATCGCGAGGTACGCGCGGGCGATGGCATCGGGCGTCTTTATCGCCGTCACGGACACGATATCTGACGCCCTGTCGGGGCTCGGAGACGCTTGTCGCGCGCGCCGCGCGCGCGTACGCTAACCACCAACGGCTCGGCAAGATTCGCCCGTGCCACTCGCATCGCCCCATCCAACGTGTAGGAGAAGTCCATGAGCCTCGAACTCTTCAACCAGCTCGAGCAGAAGGTGCAGAATGCTGTCGAGACCATCGAGATGCTGAAAATGGAAGCAGAAGAGCTGCGCGAGGAGAACACGCGCCTCAAGCAGGAGCGTGACGAATGGGAACGTCGCCTTAACGGACTGCTAGGCAAGTTCCAGGATCTCGAAGACGACGCCAGCGATAACGCGCAAAACCAGTAACTCAGACTCGATACTCCAGACCGGGAAGCGCGGTCAGTCGGCCGCTCGCGCCTCAAGCGGCCTCGACATCAGAACCGCCGCTTCACGCTCCCCCCCTCTGGTACCGAGGAGTGGATAGTAACCGCGCCGACGCCCATCCTCGCCAAAACCGTATTGACGGTACAGCGCCAGGGCCGGCGCGTTGTTTTCGCGCACTTCCAGCAGTAAGCGCTCGGCACCGCCTTGTCGGGCGCGCGTCACGAGGTGCGCGAGCAACATGCCAGCTACGCCCTGGCGGCGCGCGTGTGGCGCCACGGTGATCGCTTGCAGCTCGGCCTCGAAGGGCAACCAGGCAAGCACCGCATGCCCCAGCAGGGTCGCGCCCTGCCATGCGCCCCAGACGTCCAGCGTGTCATCGTCGAGTGCCCGCGCGAGGATCGCCCGCCTCCAGGGATGTGCCTGCCCCGCTTCCTCGAGCGCCTCGACGGCATTCAGATGTGCCGCAGCGAGACGCTCAAGGCGCATCGTCGTGTCCCGCCCAGGCCTCACGCCACGCCGCAAGCTGCGGCCAGAGCGCGCGCTTGGCGGCAGCGGATGACTTAAGCGCTGCCAGCGAAGGCAGCGTCCAGCAAGGCAAGCTCAAGGTCTCGCTGCGCGCGTCCTCGAGGGCCAGTACCGCGTTCAGGGTCGTATCCTGGCCGAACACCAATAGCCGCTCGGGACGCCAGCCTCGCCGCGCCTGACCAGCGAGATAGGCACGCAGACCATCGCGTGCCTCGTCCAGAGGCGCCGTAACCGATGCGTTATCGACGAGCGGCCATTGAAAACTGCGGAACTCGAGCGCCGCATCCACGCTGATGCCGGCCGCACGCAGCAGGTTGCCAAGCAGCTCACACGCCGTACGGTCAGGTGCATTCACCTCAGGCACCAGCAGCAACCAGCGCCCCTCCAAGGCCGCGACTTGCAGGTCATAGCGTAGTGCCGCGTGCGTCTCGGTCTCGCCGACATCAGCGGTCGGCGCTGCCGGCTCAGCGGCAGGTTCCGGCACCGAGGGCGACGACTCAGTGGGCGCATCGCCTAGCAATAATGCCCGTGCAGACCCACTAGCAGCCGGCTTATCGGTATCTCGCGATAGCGTCGCCCCCGGCGACATTTCTCCCGAAGGTGACATCGACGGCGCCTTCGCTGCATCGTCGAGCAGCGCTTGCAAGCGCTCACCATGACTCGTCGGCGCTTCAACCGGCGGCGCCTCCCATTCGCATACAGGCGTAGGCAACGCATTGGGCAACCGATAACGGCTAGTCCACGCGCCGAGCCCCATAGCCTCGAGATATTGCAACCGCTGGGCGTCGCCTACCATGTCAGCGTGCGCCGCCGCCTCGACAATTGGGAGAATCCGGGCGCGCCGCAGCACGCTGGTGCCATTCCTCAGGCGTATAAAGGTGCAAAGCCAAGGCGTGCACCGGGCCGGAAAGCTCGTCAGCGAGCAGCGCGTAGACCTGCTGATGGCGCTTGACCGGCATCAGGCCCGCGAAGCGCTCGGCGACCAACGTCACTTTGAAGTGCGTTTCGGAGTCCGATGGCACATTGTGCATGTAGCTTTCGTTCTCGACCGCCGCATGCTCGGGGTCGAGTGACTGCAGCTTCTCTTCGATACGTGCCTGAACACTCATGACACCTGCCTCCTCTGTCGGATACGCGTCATTGTAACGTTTCCCGCGGTGGGGAATAAGCATCGCTCACGCCTCGGCGCGCGCCAGCGGAATCCGCCACACGCTGAGTGCTAACGCCACCACCACACTGGCGCAGCCTAACCACAGCGCATACGACAGCGATCCCCAGGAAAGCGCCAGCATCAATCCCACTGAGGCGGTCCCCAAGGCCTGGCCGAAGGTCCGCACCGAGGCCAGCACACCCGAGGCATTGGCGCTGTATGTCAGCGCGACGCTGCCGATCATTTCGCGATTGTTGGGCGCCTGGAACAGACCATAGCCGACCCCGCACAACACCGCGCGCCAAGCGATCGACACGGCGCCGGACTCCGCCGTCAACGTCACCAGACTCAGCATCCCGAGCAGGAAGATCGCCAGGCCGAGCGACGAGATCAGCGTCGGATTGAAGCGGTCGGCGAGCCGCCCCGAGAGTGGCCCCACCAGCATCAACGCCAGCGGCCAGGGGGTGAATAGCAGGGCAGCTTCGAGTGGCGCCGCGCCCATCACCGTCTGAAACATGAACGGCAGCCCCACGAAGGTGATTCCCTGGGCAACGAAGGCCATCAACGAGATCATCGCAGCGATGCTAAAACGCGTGGCACGAAACATGGGCAACGGTACCAAAGGCGCATCCGCGCGACGTTGGCGCCATACGAACAGCACCAGGCACAACACGCTTCCCAGCAACGGCAACCAGGCACTCGTACCGTGCGCACCGCGGCCGATATGATCGAGTGAAAACACGAAACCGCTGAGCATCGAAGCCGACAACAGAGCTCCCAGCCAATCGAATCCCCGCGACTCGATGGTCTCGCCGGGTAGCGCGCGCATCCCCAGGATCAAGGCCAGCAGCCCCAATGGCAGATTGATGGCGAACAGCCACGGCCAACTCGCGAAATGCAGGATAATGCCACCCAGCGATGGACCGAAGGCGATGCCAAAGGCCACCACCAGGGCCCCCATACCGATTGCCGAGCCCAGCAGGCGCGAGGGGAAAATCAAGCGGTACATGGACGGGCCGATGCTCAACATCGCCGCAGCGCCGATGCCTTGCAACATGCGCGATGCTACCAGCCACTCGAAACTGCGCGACAACGCACAGCACAACGAGGCCAGCACGAACAACGCCAGACCGCCCAAGTACAGGCGTCGCCGCCCGATGAGCCGACTCAAGGCGGCAAACCCCAGCAACAGGGCTGCGCACACCAGTTGATAGACGTTGGCGATCCACACCGCACGCGACTCGCTCACCGACAACTCTTGCGCCAGGGTGGGTAACGCGATGTTGACGATGCCGTTATCGAGTACCGACATCAACGTCCCCAGCACCATCACCAGCATCGCCAAGCGGCGTTCGGGGCCAGGCAAACCTTCATCGCCAGGACGTGTCACGAAAAGACGCCGCATCAGCACGTCGCCACGCCTTTGACCACCACCAACGCCCTTGTCTCGCGACACACCGGAGGCTTAAAAGCCACCGCGTACCGGTTCTCTACACCACTCACCGAAGGCGTCAATCCTCGTCGGTTTCCAGCAGCAGTCCATCGTCGATCTCGGAAATCTCGAGCGGCACTTCATCATCGAGATCCAACGCCAGATAACTATGCTCGACGATGAGGAACCGTTCGAACAGCGCCCAGTCGAGCGGTTCCGGCCACTGGCGCTCATCTTCTTCCCAAGCGCTCAACTCGTTCTCGAGCAGATCGAGGTGGCGCTCGCGCACGTAGGCAGCCAGCACCTCGGGCGAGTCCATTTCCGGAATCAGGTAAACGGTACTTTCACGTTCGACATCGTCGAGGGTCAGGTCGTCCTCACCGACGGTGGGCTCCAGCGAGTTGATCCAGTCAACGAACGCCTGAGTCGGCTTGACGCTCAGCGCAGAGCGATTGAGCAGCTTCATCGGTGTCACCTCTTTTGGGAACCGCTCGGGGTCGGCGGAATTCGAACCGCAGCCATTATGGGCGCTCACCGCGCCCCTTACCAATAACTCTTGCGCGGCTTCGCCGCGAGCCGCGAGCCGCGAGCCGCGAGCCGCGAGCCGCGAAAGTCAGTATCGAGTCATGCCGAAAGCTCACAACCCATTCTCGTAGCTCGTAGCTCGTAGCTCGTAGCTCGTAGCTCGTAGCCATGGATGTTGACCTTTCTTCCAGCTTATAACTTCTAACTGACAGCTCTGGGCGAAGCCCAGCCTTATTCCGGGCGCATCGCCGGGAACAACAACACATCCCGAATCGATGGGCTATCGGTCAACAGCATGATCAAGCGATCGATACCGATGCCCTCGCCCGCCGTCGGCGGCAGACCGTATTCCAGCGCGCGGACGTAATCGGCATCGTAATACATCGCTTCCAGATCGCCGGCGTCTTTCTCGACCGCCTGCTCGGCGAAGCGCTCGGCCTGATCCTCGGCATCGTTGAGCTCGGAGAAGCCATTGGCGAGCTCGCGGCCACCCACGAAGAACTCGAAGCGGTCGGTGACGTGAGGATTGGTATCGTTGCGCCGCGCCAGCGGACTGACCTCGGCCGGATATTCAGTGATGAACGTCGGCTGTTCGAGCTTTTCCTCGGCGACGTGCTCGAATATTTCGGTCTGCAGCTTGCCCAGACCCCAGTTCGGCTTGACCGGAACCCTCAAACGCTCGCAGGTCGCCTGAGCACCTTCGAAGGTATCGATGTCGCCTTCGCCGAGACCGTCGCCGTATTCCAGAATCGACTGACGCAGAGTGAGGCGCTGGAAGGACTCGCCAAGGTCGTAGCGTGCTCCCTGGTAGTCGATCGTCGTCGTGCCCAGCACGTCGCGCGCAACCTCACGAATCATCGCTTCGGTCAGGTCGAGCAGGTCTCGATAATCGGCATAGGCCCAATAGAACTCGAGCATGGTGAACTCGGGATTGTGGCGCGTCGACAATCCCTCGTTACGGAAATTGCGGTTGATCTCGAACACACGCTCGAAGCCACCGACCACCAGCCGTTTGAGGTACAGTTCCGGCGCGACACGCAGGTACATGTCGATGTCCAGCGCATTGTGATGCGTGACGAACGGCCGCGCCGTGGCGCCACCGGGAATCTGCTGCAGCATCGGCGTTTCGACTTCCATGAAGCCGCGTTCGACCAGGAAGCGCCGAATGCCAGCGATCACTCGAGAACGTACCTCGAAGACGCGCCGCGACTCGGGATTCATGATCAAGTCGACGTAGCGCTGGCGATAGCGTGCCTCGGTGTCGGTCAGGCCGTGGAACTTGTCGGGCAGGGGCCGCAGGCTCTTGGTCAGCAAGCGCGCCTCGCCCATCTTCACGTACAGATCGCCCTTGCCTGATTTATGCACCGGCCCGCGCGCCGCGACGATATCGCCGATGTCCCAGCTCTTGACGTCTTCCAGCACCTCGGCGGGCAGACCTTTCTTGTCGACATACAGCTGAATCTGGTCGGAAACGTCCTGAATGACGATGAACGGCCCGCGCTGGCGCATGATGCGCCCGGCAACCGAAGCCTGACGGTCGAGCGTTTCCAACTCGGCCTTTTCCTTGTCGCCCAATTCAGCCTGTAATTCGGCGGCAAGGCTATCGCGACGAAAATCATTAGGGAAGGCACTACCGCCCTCTTCTGCAGCTTGGGCACGGCGTGCCGCCAACTTGGCACGACGTTCCGCAATCAGGTGATTCTCGTCGTGTTGAGAGGAGTCTTGGTTGGCCATGTCGTTACCTATGAAGAATTGGCTACGGGATGCGAACGGCGGCCACGGGCACCATCGCTCACCGCCCGTGGCTAGAAGCGCGAGGCTATAACCCTTGTTTCAGGCTCGCCTCGATGAACTGATCCAGGTCGCCGTCGAGCACTTTCTCGCAGTTGCTGGACTGCACACTGGTACGCAAGTCCTTGATGCGCTGGTCATCGAGCACATAGGAGCGGATCTGACTGCCCCAGCCGATATCCGATTTGTTGTCTTCGGCTTCCTGCTTGGCGGCGTTGCGCTTGTCCATTTCCCTCTCCCACAACTTCGCCCTGAGCTGCTTCATGGCGAAGTCGCGGTTGGCGTGCTGGCTGCGCTGACCCTGGCACGCCACCACGATCCCCGTGGGTTCGTGGGTGATACGCACCGCCGAGTCGGTCGTGTTGACGTGCTGGCCGCCCGCACCGCTGGAGCGATAAGTATCGACACGCAGATCGGATGAATTGATCTCGATCTCGAAGTTGTCGTCGATTTCCGGCGATAGAAACACCGAGGCGAACGAGGTATGACGACGCCCACCCGAGTCGAACGGGCTCTTGCGCACCAGGCGATGCACGCCGGTCTCGGTGCGTAGCCAACCGAAGGCGTAATCGCCTTGAATGTGCAATGTCGCCGACTTGATGCCCGCCACATCACCGCTGGACAACTCGATGATATCGGTCTTGAAGCCGTGGTGCTCGCACCAGCGCAAGTACATGCGCAGCAATATGTTGGCCCAGTCCTGCGCCTCGGTGCCGCCAGACCCGGCCTGGATATCGAGATAGGCGTTGTTGGTGTCCATCTCGCCGGAAAACATACGCTGGAACTCGAGCTTGGCGAGCTGTGACTCGAGCTTTTCGAGTTCGCCTCGCACTTCATCGACGGTGGCGTCGTCTTCCTCCATCACCGCCAGATCGAGCAGTTCTTGATGATCCGTCAGGCCTCGGTCCAGCGCATCGAAGGTTTCGACGACCGCCACCAGAGTAGCACGCTCCTTGCCCAGATTCTGTGCGTAGTCTGGATCGCTCCAGACATCCGGGTTTTCCAGTTCGCGGGTGACTTCCTCTAGCCGTTCTTGCTTTGCGGCATAGTCAAAGATACCCCCTCAGGACGTCTGTCCGTTCGGACAGGTCCTTGATGAGGTGATTGATCGGGTTGATCTCTTGCATGGGAATCCTTTTCAGGCACGCTGATTCGCACCGCAGCGGCATGCTTGCCGGTCCACGGTGAAGAAAAGAGAACATTGTAGCCAATGCACCCGCGAGCGGCTATCCCATGCTGCGCTTTGCGGCATCAGCAAGCACTCTATTGAATATATGCAAAAGCATATACGAAATTTGCAATAGACACGTTTCACCAGACGGGGAGAAAGTGATTCGACAGATGTGGTGTCTTACACGGCATCCGACACAACAACAAGCGGGACCCACAACATGCTTCGACAATCGCATACCCTACTCGGCGCCATGGCGCTTTCTTACTTGGCTCTGGCCACGCAGGCCCAGGCCGAGACACTGAATATCGGCGTCATGGGCGAACTCGCTTCCTTCGACACCTCGCAGGTCTCCGGCGGCGTCTGGGAATCTCAGGTGTTGATGGATGTCTACGAAGGCCTACTCAAGAAAAATTCCGAGGGCAAAGCTATCCCCGGCATGGCGGCCGACTGGGACATCTCCGAAGACGGCAAGACCTACACCTTTTACCTCCGCGACGACGCCAAGTGGTCCGATGGCGAACCGGTTACCGCAGAGGATTTCGTCTTCGGCTGGCAGCACCTTCTCGACCCGGCCAGCGCCTCGAAATACGCCTACCTGCTCTACCCGATCAAAAATGCCGAAGCCATCAATACCGGCGCAAAATCGCTCGACGCCCTGGGCGTGGAGTCACTCGATGGCGGCAAAACGTTCAAGGTGACCCTCAACGCGCCGATACCTTACTTCCCGCAATTGCTGACCCATTACACCACCTACCCCCTGCCCAAGCATGCTATCGACGAATACGGCAAGCAGTGGGTCAAGATGGACAATATCGTCACCAACGGCGCATTCAAACCCGAAGAGTGGGTCTCGCAGTCGCGTATCACCGTCGACAAGAATCCCGAATACTACGATGCCGACGAGGTCAGCCTCGACAGCGTGAATTACTTCAATACCGAGGATCGCAACGCCGGGATCTCACGTTTCCGTGCCGGCGAACTGGATGTACTGCGTGAATATCCCTCGAGCCGTTACCAGTGGCTCGAGAAAAACCTGCCAGAAGCCACTCACCTGAGTCCGATGCTGGGGTCCTACTACTACGTACTCAATACCCGCGAAGGCCGTCCGACCGCCGACAAACGCGTCCGCGAGGCATTGAACCTGGTCGCACGTCGTAAGGTACTCTCCGAGCAGATCATGGCCGGCAGTTTCAAGGACGCCTATGCGTTAGTTCCTCCGGGGACTAGCCACTACGACGTTCAGCAAATGGATGGTGTCGAGGGCGACTACGCCAAACGCTTGGCCAAAGCCAAGCAACTGATCAAGGAGGCCGGTTACGGCCCCAATCACCCACTGCATCTGAAATTGCGCTATAACACGTCCGACGAACACAAGAAGATCGCCATCGCCTTGGCGGCGATGTGGAAGCCGCTGGGTGTCGAGGTCGAAATGACCAATGCCGAAGCCACCGTGCACTACCAGACCATTCAGGAAGGTGACTTCGACGTTGCACGCGCCGGCTGGATCGCCGACTACAACGATGCCGAAAACTTCCTGACGCTGCTGCGCAGCGGCGTGGGCAACAACTATGGCGCTTACTCCAACCCCAAATACGACAAGCTGCTCGACCAGGCCGCCAGCACTCAAGACCTGGACAAGCGCGAGGCGCTCCTCAAGCAGGCCGAAAACGTCGTCCTCGATGACTACGCCTTGGTTCCGTTGCTCTACTACGTGACACGCAACCTGGTAAATCCCGAGATCACCGGTTGGCAGGACAATGCCGAAGATGACCACCCCTCACGCTGGGTGAAGTTCTCCGAGTAATCGCTCTTCCCCATGACGAATCCGCCGTCCCATAGGGGGGCGGCGTACGGAATCCCCCATGCTGACCTATACCCTGAAGCGCCTGCTCATGGCGATTCCTACCCTACTGATCGTGATCACGATCTCGTTTTTCCTGATGCGCGTGGCGCCGGGTGGGCCGTTCGACGGCGAGCGCCAGTTACCCCCGGAAATCGAAGCCAACCTCAAGGCGGCGTATCACCTTGACGAGCCATTGCCTCAGCAATACCTGCGCTACATGGGCAATCTCTTGCAGGGCGATTTCGGGCCGTCGTTCAAGTACAAGGATTTCTCGGTCACCGAGCTGATCGCTCAAGGCTTCCCGGTGAGTCTCGAGATCGGCGGCCTGGCAATTCTTCTCGCGCTATTGATAGGCCTCCCGCTGGGCATCATCGCTGCCTTGCAACGCAACTCGATGATCGATTACACGGTAATGGGCACGGCGTTGGCGGGTATCGCAGTGCCCAACTTCGTGATCGCGCCGATCCTGGCGCTGGTATTCGGCGTCCTGCTTGCCTGGCTCCCGGCCGGTGGCTGGAACGGCGGCGCCCTACCCAATCTGGTGTTGCCGGTGATCGCCTTGTCGATTCAGCAGATCGCCTACATCGCACGCATGATGCGCGCTAGCATGATCGAGGTGCTGGGCAGCCACTACATTCGCACGGCGCGCGCCAAAGGACTTTCCGAGCGTCAGGTGATCTGGCGCCACGCCATTCGCACTGCACTGCTCCCCGTGACTTCCTACCTGGGTCCGGCGATCGCCGGAATCATCACCGGTTCGGTGGTGATCGAGCAGATTTTCGGTATCCCGGGCATCGGACGTTACTTCGTTCAGGCCGCGCTCAACCGCGATTACACCCTGGTAATGGGCACGGTGGTGTTCTACGGCGCACTGATCGTGCTGATGAACCTGCTCGTCGACCTGCTCTATTCCGCGCTCGATCCGCAAATCCGTTATGACGACTGACCGGCGAGAAACGACCATGACGACGGAAACCACGTCCTACAGCGGGCACAATCTACCTCCCGGCAGCCCCAATCCGTCGGCCGAGCCCGACCCCGTGGCGGGCGAAAGCCTCGGACAAGATGCCTGGCGACGGCTCAAGCAGAACAAGGCGGCGATGGTCAGCCTGATCTTGCTGATCCTCATCAGCACGGTATGCGTGATCGGCCCCTACCTGCTTCCCTGGGGCCTCGCCGAGGTCGACTGGAACGCCTTCAGCGCCGCGCCGAGCCTCGAGAGCGGCCACTTTCTGGGTACCGATGCCAACGGCCGCGACCTCTTGACCCGCACGCTCTATGGCGGCCGCGTATCGCTATCGGTGGCCTTGGTGGCCACCTTCGTCAGCCTGGTGATCGGAGTGCTCTACGGGGCCATCTCCGGCTATGTCGGCGGGCGCCTGGACAGCGCCATGATGCGCTTCGTCGACATCATGTACTCGCTGCCGTTCATGTTCCTGGTAATCCTGTTGATGGTGGTGTTCGGGCGTAACATCTTCCTGATCTACGCCGCCATCGGTGCGGTCGAGTGGCTCGACATGGCGCGCATCGTGCGCGGCCAGACACTGGCGCTCAAGCAGCGCGAGTTCATCGAAGCCGCTCACGCATTAGGGGTCCGCGATCGCAAGATCGTCACCCGCCACCTGATCCCCAACGCCATCGGTCCAGTGATCATCTACGTCACGTTGACCGTGCCCAAGGTCATCCTGCTCGAGAGTTTCCTGTCTTTTCTCGGTCTCGGAGTGCAGGAGCCGCTGACCAGTTGGGGCGTCTTGATTTCCGAAGGCACCGACATGATGCAGAGCGCGCCGTGGCTGCTGCTGGTGCCGTCGCTGTTCCTCGCCGTAACACTGTTCTGTCTCAACTTCCTGGGCGATGGGTTGCGCGACGCTCTGGATCCGAAAACACGCTGAGGTGACCGTGACTGACAACCTGCTTGAAATCGACAACCTGAGCGTCGACTTCCAACTGCCCACCGGGACCGTCTCGGCGGTCCAGGATGTGAGCTTTTCCATCCAACCCGGCGAGACGCTGGCGCTGGTCGGTGAATCAGGCTCCGGCAAGTCGGTGTCCTCGACCGCCGCGATGCGACTCTTGCCTGAGTTAGCCCAAACGTCTGGCGCCATCCGCTTCAAGGGTGAGGACCTGCTGAGCGTCACACCCAAACGCATGCGCCGCATCCGCGGCAATGCCATCTCGATGATCTTCCAGGAGCCGATGACCTCGCTCAATCCCTTACAGCGCATTGGAGCGCAGATCGCCGAGGTGCTGGAAAAGCACCTCAGTCTCAATAGGCGTCAAGCGCGCCCCAAGGTCATCGAACTTCTCGAGCAGGTCGGGATACCCGACCCTTCTCGGCGCATCGACAGCTATCCCTATGAGCTCTCCGGCGGCCAACGCCAGCGGGTACTGATTGCCATGGCACTGGCCTGCGAGCCGGAGCTTTTGATCGCCGACGAGCCCACCACCGCGCTCGATGTCACCGTCCAGGCGCAGATTCTGGCGCTGCTCAAGGATCTTCAGGCGCGCTACGGCATGGCGATTTTGTTCATCACCCACGACTTGGGGATAGTGCGTCACTTCGCCGACCGTGTGTGTGTAATGCGCCACGGTGAACACGTCGAATCCGGCACCATTAGCGAGGTATTCGGCAATCCCCGACACGATTACACACGCATGCTGATCGAGGCCGACCCCCGTGGTCGCAAGGCGCCGGTCGACACGACAATGCCAGTGCTTCTGGAAGCGAAGGACGTGCGTGTACGTTTTGCGCTCAAGAAGCACCTGTTGCATGACAACGAGTACTTCGAGGCGGTACGCGGCATCGACCTGAGCATTCGTCGCGGGCAGACCGTGAGCATCGTCGGTGAGTCCGGCTCGGGCAAGTCGACGCTGGGCAGGGCGCTGTTGCGCCTGCTCAAGAGTCGCGGCGAGATTCGCTTCGATGGCAGCGATATCGCCACGCTCGATACCGGCAGCATGCGACCGCTGCGTTCACGCATGCAGGTGGTCTTCCAGGACCCCTTCGGCTCGCTGTCGCCGCGCATGACCGTCGGCGAGGTCATCAGCGAAGGCCTGCGTGTTCACTACCCCGAGCTCAATCGCCACCAGCGCGAGACGCGAATAATCGAGACGCTCGAGGAAGTTGCGCTAGACCCGGCGATGCGCAACCGCTATCCCCACGAGTTCTCCGGCGGCCAGCGTCAGCGCATCGCCATCGCCCGGGCGCTGGTACTCAAGCCGGAATTCCTGTTGCTCGACGAACCTACCTCGGCGCTCGACCGCTCGGTACAGGTCACGGTGATCGACCTGCTGCGCGACCTGCAGCAAAAGCATGACCTGACCTACCTGTTCATCAGTCACGACCTCTCGGTCGTGCGTGCTCTGGCCGATACCGTGCTGGTGATGAAGGACGGCCAGGTGGTCGAGCAGGGCACCACCGAGGAGATCTTCGCCAACCCGCGCGAACGCTATACCCAGGAACTGATGAGGGCCGCCTTAGTCGACGCCGCTGCTTGACTTCAACCTCCCCCTCGTAATTCCCGCTGCAGACATCTTACGTTTGCAGCGGCGGCAATGAATGGCACGGCCTTAACATATGCTAAATACACACTTTGAACTGTGGCGTAGCCACAGCGCGTTCGTCTAGCAAACTTGGCGAGCTACAAAGACATACACGGCTATGTTTGTCGCTGCCAACCTCTCCGACTACGTTTACACAGGGGATGGCAGCAGTACCGTTCCTAGCAGACTAATGGAGGAGTTTGCGATGAAAGAGACTCAAGACCTTTTCCCGACGCGCCTGGAACGCAAACTGGGAATGTTCGAGCGCATCGACCCGGTGGTGCATAGCGAAGGCGAGCAACGCAAGGGGCCACTCAGCGAAGCCGAGCTCGACGAGTTCGAACGCAAGGGCTTCCTATCCTTCGAGGGATTTTTCGGCGAAGACGAGATGGCCGCGTTTCTGGATGAATTGGCCGACTACGAGAACGACGATGACCTCAAGCTCTCCGAAGGCACCATCCTGGAGCCCAGCAAGCAGGAAATTCGTTCGATCTTCGGTATCCACGAGGTATCCGAGCGTTTCAGCCGCCTGACACGCGACCCGCGCCTATTGGCGATGGTCCAGCAAATTCTCGGTGGCGATGCCTATATTCATCAGTCACGGATCAACTACAAGCCCGGCTTCAAAGGCAAAGGTTTCGACTGGCATTCCGATTTCGAGACCTGGCACAGCGAAGATGGCATGCCCCGCATGCGCTCGGTGAGCTGTTCGATCATTCTCACCGAAAACGGAGAATTCAACGGCCCGCTGATGCTGGTGCCCGGCTCGCATAATTACTTCGTTCCCTGCGTGGGCCGCACGCCGGAGAACAACTATAAAGAGTCGCTGAAAAGCCAGGAAATCGGCGTGCCGGACGATGCCAGCCTGCGCGAATTGATGCTCAAGGGCGATATCGAAGCGCCCAAGGGGCCTGTCGGCTCGCTGGTGATGTTCGAGTGCAACACTCTGCATGGCTCGAATACCAACATGTCGTGCTGGCCACGCAGCAACCTGTTCTTCGTCTATAACAGTGTCGAGAACACGCTGCACAACCCGTACTGCGGTAACCGCCCTCGACCCGAGTTTCTGGCCAACCGCAAGGACTGGGGCCCTCTGAAGCCTGTCGGATGAGACATCGTCAGGGAAGGTAGGGAGCTGTCTTCGCCAATGACACGGCCTTGAGCATGGCCGGTCACCCTGAAACGATGAACCCCGGCAACTCGCCGGGGTTCATCGCTATCAATACGGGTTGAAGCCTCGGTTCAGAAACGATAATCCATCGACAGTGCGAAGACGTTGGCGTCGACTTCATAGGTACCGGAAAGATCTCCGCGGGTCGCATTCTCGTTGGTCGGCGTTGCGTTCTGATCGATATCGCCATCATCACCGAACACGCGCATGTACCCTGCCGTCACACCAAACTCCGACGTCGGCATCCAGGTCGCACCGAGTGTCGCCCAACGGCGGTCGGCATCCGGTACACGCGGCGTGCGATGCTCGCTGTCCGGAACCGGCGATTCGTCGACCCCCAGCCCCGTTCTCAACATCCACTGCGAGTTGAGCCGATAGTTGGCCCCGACCGAGAAGGCCCAGGTATCGTCCCAGTTTTCGGTCGTGGTGCTCAGTTCGCGGCCACCAGACTCGACGGTCAGTTCCTTGAAGCTGCTCCATTCCGTCCATTCAGCGTTCGCCATCAAGGCAAGCCGATCGGTCAACTGATGATAGATGCCCAGGTTGAGGTTGGCCGGAGTGGTAATATCCGCCTTGCCTCCGGCATCTTGTAATGACGAATTCGCCAGCACTTGCTGGCCAACCGGATCGCTAGAGCTGTAATCGACGTCACCGTCCAGCGTCAGCTCGACTTCTGAGCGGTAGCTGATGCCCAGGCGAGTCCGCTCGGTCGCCTGGAATAACGCCCCCAGGGTATAGCCGTAACCCCAATCATCGCCGGTCACCTCGGCCATGCCGTCATTAGCACCCGGTGCAGCACCAGGCACACTTGCCAAAGCTCCCTGCCCACCTAGATCGATGGCATTAGACAGAGTAGCGTCAGCATACTGGGCACGCAGCCCCACCGCCAAGTTGAGACGATCGGTGGCACGGTAGTTCAGTGTCGGCTGGATATCGATGGTCTCGAGCTCAGTTTCGACAGCGTGATAGCGGCCGATCCACTCCTTGTCATACTTCGTCGAGAGGCCATACGGCGCAGAGATCGCAAGACCCAAATCGAACCGTTCATTCAGGCGCGTCTTGAAGGCAAAGCTGGGCACCCAGGCTTCCTCGCCGCCTTCGCGCGAGCCGCCACGATCATAGCTCACCGGTGATCCGGCTGGGCTCGCCGAGGCATCGGTCAATTCGAAGTTGGCATCGAGATAGGAAATACCGCCCGCTATTTGAGTGCCCTCGACATTACCGATGGCTGCCGGATTAAAGGTCATGTAACTGACATCCTCGGCACCGGCCGCCGCACCTGCCATGGCGTTACCCAATGCCTTGGCGCTCTGTTCACGAACCTGAAAGCCCGATGCGGCAGCCTGACCGGACACCATCACGGCAGATGCCAGGGTCACAGCGACAGTGAGCTTGTTGATATTGTTATACATGAAAACGTCCTCTTCTGCGGAGACGTGGAGGAGAAAATCTTCTAGATTTTTTGCCTTTGTCCGAATAATGGCGTGCCTTTTCGTTTTGGCCGATGGGCGTTTTCAAGTCAAGAGCAAACGTTTGTTTTAATCCTGGAAACGCTCATTCTTTAGTCTTACCAAGATTCTCTTTTCTAGTGTCTTTAACAGCAGGCGGAGTATTTATGTATTTATTTCAATGCATTAAAAGAAGACATTGGAAATAGACTGGATCTTCCTTGACCTTTGTGTCACCCAAAGGTTTTAGACTTGTCTCATCATTCAGGAGGGTGCCATGAAAGTCAGCGATCTGGCCCGAGCCGCCGACGTCACCGGCGAAACAGTGCGCCATTACACACGCGAGGGGCTACTGCATCCGCAACGCGACCCCGACAACGGCTATCAGCTCTACGATGCCAACGACCTCAATCGCCTGCGTTTCATCCAGCGCGCACGCACGCTGGGGTTCAGTCTTCGCGAGGTGCGCGAGATTCTCGAGCATGCCGACCATGGCGACTCTCCATGCCCCATGGTGCGTGACCTGCTGGCCGAACGATTGCCGGAAATTCAATCGCGCATCCGTGAGCTGCAGGCCCTGGCGACGCGCATGGAACACGCTTTGGCCGCCTGGAGGGATATGCCGGATGGCACGCCCGACGGCCATAGCTTGTGCCGGCTGATCGAGAGCCTCCCCATGGAAAGTGATGACGATTTCTCACGCCAGGCGCCATGAGCGCCCCGAACGGAGAACGCAAGATGAGCACAACGGCTCCCCATTCCTTCACCGTGCCCGGCATGAGCTGCCAGGGGTGCGTCAAACGCATGCGCGAGGCTATCCAAGCCGAGGATGATCAAGCTGAAGTCACCGGCGAGCCCGATGAAAAGCATCTCGACGTCAGATCATCTCTGGACGCGGAGCGCCTGAGCGCGTTGCTCGAGCAAGCCGGTTATCCCCCCGAAACCTCGGCTGCTACAAGCAGCACGCACCATTTCCAAGTGCCCGGCATGAGCTGCCAGGGCTGCGTCAAACGCATGCGCGAGGCGGTTCAGGCCGAGGACGGTCAAGCCGAGGTCACTGGCGAGCCCGATGAAAAGTCTCTCGACGTCAAATCATCTCTGGACGCAGAGCGCCTGAGCGCGTTGCTCGGGCAAGCCGGCTACCCTCCGGAAACGACGACCAGTGCCGCTGACGACAGCGCATCATCGACGGCCTCGAGCGGCGACCGGCAAGACACCGAGGCAACACCCGACGGGACGCCCGTTCGCCTATCGTTGTCCGGCATGACCTGCGCCGGCTGCGTCAACACCGTTACCCAGGCCTTGAACGCCACGCCCGGCGTGCGCTCGGCCAGCGTCAACTTCGGCTCGCATACCGCCGAGGTCTTCGGTGACACGCGCCCCCAACAGCTGGTGGATGCCGTTGAAGCGGTCGGCTACGGTGCCGAGCCCATCGAGGATCTCGGCCAGGCCGCACGCACCCGTGAGCAAAACGAGGCGCGCGAATATCGCCAACGGCTCCGCGACACCGCATTGGGGCTCATCCCCGGAGTGCTGCTGATGGGCAGCATGCTGTTCCATCAGCCACAGTTGAGCGGACCGGAACGCTGGGTCTGGCTGCTGATCGGCGTGGTCACGCTGGGCATCATGGCCACGGCGGGCCGACGCTTCTTCGTCAATGCCTGGAAGACCTTCCGTCATCATCAGGCCAACATGGATACCCTGATCGCCGTCGGTACCGGCACAGCCTGGCTCTATTCGATGACGGTGGTACTGATCCCCGAGGCGATCCCAGTCGCCGCGCGCGGGCTCTATTTCGAAGCCTCGGTGATGATCATCGGCCTGATCAGCCTCGGCAATGCCATGGAACTGCGCGCCCGGGGGCGTACCTCACGGGCGCTCAATCGCCTGCTCGACCTGCAGGCGCCCACCGCCCGGGTGATTCGTGAAGGCGACGAGCGCGACATACCGCTCGAAGAAGTCGCCGTCGATGAGCGAATCCGCGTGCGCCCCGGCGAGCGCCTAGCCGTGGATGGTCGCGTCGAGGAAGGCGACAGCCATATAGACGAATCGATGCTGACCGGCGAGCCCCAGCCCGTCGCCAAGCATCCGGGCGACGAGGTCAGTGCGGGTACGGTCAACGGCCGTGGCACACTGGTCTATAGTGCCACCCGTATCGGCGCCGACAGTCGCCTGGGACGCATCGTCGAGCAAGTGGCCAGCGCCCAGAACTCACGTCCTCCCATCGGCGCCCTGGCCGACCGAATTTCCGCCGTCTTCGTGCCCAGCGTGTTGATCATCGCCGTCCTCACGGCGCTGGTCTGGTTCAATTTCGGCCCCGCGCCGCAGTTGGTCCACATGCTGGTTACCGCCACCACCGTACTGATCATCGCCTGCCCATGCGCCCTGGGTCTGGCGACACCGATGTCGACCATGATCGGCGTCGGCAAGGCCGCCGAGCACGGCATCCTGGTGCGCGACGGCGAGGCACTGCAGACCGCCAGCAAGCTGACCACGCTGGTCGTCGACAAGACCGGCACCCTGACCGAGGGTCGCCCGCGCGTGACTGCTGCCCAGTGGGCCACCGAGGATACCCACACCGCATTGAGCTGGGTGGCGGCCCTCGAACGCGGCTCCGAGCATCCCCTCGCCGAGGCACTCGGCGACTACGCCGACCAACAGGGCGCCACGCAGACCGCACTTCCCGAGTTGCGCGAGTTTCAAGCGCTCAGCGGGCGTGGCGTCACCGCCGTCACCGACACAGGCCAGTCGCTGCGACTCGGCAACGCCGCTCTGATGCACGAAGGCGATGTCGAACTGGGCCAGGCCCAGGCATGGGGAGCTGAGCTTGAAGGCAAGGCGCAGACACCGCTCTATCTGGCCGCCGACGGGCAGGTGCTGGGCGTCTTCGGCATCAGCGACCCGCTGCGCGAGGATAGCCGCAACGCCGTGGCGCGCTTGCAGGCGGACGGCATCGAAGTGGTCATGCTGACCGGCGATAACGCACACACCGCCCGGGCCGTGGCACAAGCGCTGGGAATCGCGCGTGTCGAGGCCGAGCTATTGCCCGAGGACAAGCGCGAGATCGTCGCGCGGCTGCAACGCGACGGCCATCTCGTCGGCATGACCGGCGACGGCATCAACGACGCCCCGGCCCTGGCGCAAGCCAACGTGGGCTTCGCCATCGGCCAAGGCACCGACGTGGCGATCGAATCGGCGGGTATCACGCTGATGCGCAATTCGCTCCACGGCGTGGCCGATGCTATCGAGATCAGCCGCGCCACGCTGCGCAACATCAAACAGAACCTGTGGGGCGCCTTCGGCTACAACGGCCTGGGGATTCCCATCGCCGCCGGGGTGTTCTATCCGCTGACGGGAATGCTGCTCTCGCCCATCGTCGCCGCCGTGGCCATGTCATTGTCCTCGGTCACAGTGGTCAGCAACGCCAACCGGTTGCGGCTTTTCAAATCCACGGCACACAGTGCCAGAACATCCGAGGAGGCCGCATGACACTGCTCATCAATCTGATTGGGCTGGCATTGATCGCCGGCATCGTCTGGTGGTTCTGGCTATCGCCACGTTGAGATCATTGCCGTGTGATGGCTATGCTGGGAGGCATCGCGTCGCGGTAAACGAGGAGTGATATGCCACGCATCCAAGGCGTTCTCGAAACCGCCCTCTACGTCACCGACATGGCCCGCGCCCGGGCCTTCTTCGAGAACGTGATGACGCTGTCGGCCTTCACCGCCGATCATCGTTTCACCGCGTACGAGGCCGGGCCGGGCAGCGTGTTGCTGCTGTTTCAGCAAGGCAGCACCGAGGAAACCGTAAACCTGCCGCACGGCATGGGCACCATACCGCCCCACGATGGCACCGGGCGCGTGCATCTGGCACTGGCCATCGCCCGCGACGCATTGCATGACTGGGAAGCCCAGCTCGCCGTGCACGAAATTCCCATCGAAGGCCGCACCCACTGGCCGAAAGGCGGTGAAAGCCTCTACTTCCGCGACCCGGACGGCCACCTACTGGAGCTGGCCACACCCGGCGTCTGGCCGAACTACTGAGAGAAAAAAGTCAGTACGACGCTACGCGTCTTGAAGAAAGAAGAGCGCCGCTACGCGGCTGGAAGAAACCTCAGGGAAACAGAATCGCTTCCGCCTCTTCCCTCTTCCCTCTTCCCTCTTCCCTCTTCCCTCTTCCCTCTTCCCTCTTAAACAGGTTCTGCGTGCTCGACCATCAGCTGCAATGATTCACGACCCCGCCAGCGATTGCGCGATAACTTGTAGGCACAGCGCAGACGATCTCCGAGCCCGAACGGCGGCAGTTCGCCGGGTGTCAGGGCGCGAAACCAGATCGCCTTGAGGCTCACCGCGCCGCACGAGAGCTCGAGCATCAGATGGTTACCCTCGGCCCCCACCGGGCGTAGCTGCTCGATGCGAAACTCGCCGTCGAAAAGCGGGGCGTCGAACTCGCGACCGTAAGGCGCCAAGCGCGCCAGTTCATCCACCGCCGCCAGCGACAGTTGCTCGGGCGTCAAGGCACCGTCGGTCAGTACATACGGAAAAAGTTCGCGGTCACCGAGTTGTTCCTCGACCGCCGTGAGGAAGGCGTCACGAAATTCCGCCAGACGCTCGCGGGGTACGCCGATGCCCGCCGCGCCACTATGCCCACCGAAACGCGGCAACGCCTCGGGGGCCAGTTCATGCACACGCTGCAATGCATCGCGCAGGTGCAGCCCTTCTATGGAACGTCCCGAGCCAGTCAGCATGCCTGGCGCGGCGGCCGGTGTGAGCACCAGCGTAGGGCGCCCGAAGGACTGCACCAGACGCGAAGCGACGATACCCTGTACGCCGGCATGCCCATCCTCGAGGAAGACCACGATAGCCGATGCACCTTCGGCCAGCGCGTCGAGCGCCAATGTTCGGGCGCTCTCGACCATGTCCGCCTCGATCGCCTTGCGCGACTGATTGTCGGTATCCAGCACCTCGAGATGACGCCGTGCCGAGGCATCGTCGGCGGCGAGCATGAAATGCAGCGCCGCATAAGGGTCGTCGAGGCGCGAGCGTGCGTTGATGCGCGGCCCCATCTGAAAGGCCAGGGTCTCGGCATCGAAGGGCATGCTGTCGTCCCCAAGACGCTCGGCCATGACCCGCCAGCAGGCAGCCCCCATGCGGTTGATCAGCGTCAGTCCATGGCTGACCACGGCGCGGTTGGCGGGGCTCGCCCCCATCGAGACGCAATCCGCCACGGTGCCCAAGGCGACGTAGGACAGCCACGGCGATAATTTCGGGGTCGAGGGCGAGGCCACACCCTGCTCGATGAGCACCGAGCGCGTCAGTGACATGGTCAGCCACGCCACCATGCAACCGGCGATGGTGGGATCCGGGTAATCGCAATCGCTGCGCGTGGGATTGACGGTGGCATACGCCGACGCCGGTGGCCCCGCCGTCGGCAAGGCATGATGGTCGGTGACCACGACATCGAGCCCCGCCTCACGCAGGCGCGCGATACGCGGCTCATCGGAGCTACCGCAGTCGGCGGTGATCACCAGACCGGGTCGTGGCGACAATGCCAGGGTGCGCTCCACCAGCGGCAAACTGATGCCGTAGCCATCGAAGATACGGTGGCCGATCAAGCTGTGCAGCTTGTGCATCGGTACACCGAATAGCTCGTTCAGAGTCCGCAGGATGACGACGTGCGAGGTAATGCCGTCGACATCGTAGTCGGTCAAGATGCCGATATGCTCGCCCTCGGCCACCGCCAGGGCGATCCGCTCGGCGGCACGGCGCGCGTCCTGCAGACGCTCGGGATGCGCCAGATAGCGCAGGCTGGGGTCGATCAGCGATGCGATATCATCCGTGTAGTCATGCAGACGCCCGGCCAGTATCCGCGCCTGCAGTTCGCTGAGCCCGGCCGACTGCGCGCGGCGGTAGACACCCTCATCACGCGGACGCGACAAGATACGACGGTTCAGTAGGTGTTGCGGATCATGCTCAGCTACTGACACGAATGACTCCTCGGGAGACGGCGGTATGGCAAACCGGGACGTCGCGGATCACCACGACGCCATGGAACGTCAGCGGCGCTGTTCGGCGACGAAGGCTTGCACGGCCTCGAGCTCGGCCGGCAGCACCGTGTAGTGCTCTTCACGCTCGAGCAAGCCGGCCATGTGTACGGGCAGCGGCACGCCCTCGAAACCCGCCTGGAGCACCGCATCGGCGAACTTGGCCGGATGCGCGGTCGCCAGGGTGATCATCGGCGTCGCGGCATCCGCGCGAACACGCTCGGCAGCGCGATAGCCCGTCGCGGTATGCGGGTCGAGTAGTTCCTTGGTACGCCCATGCGCCTCGCGGATCACCTCGAGAATGGTGTCGTCATCCACGCTGTGGCTGGCGAACTTCTCGCGCAGCTTGGCGAGCGGTGCCTCGGCGAGTACCGCCGGCTCGTGCTGGAAGCGCGCGAGCAGATCGCGCACGGCGTCGCCATCGCGATCGTAAGCCTCGAACAGCAAGCGTTCGAAGTTCGACGACACCACGATATCCATCGACGGTGCCAGAGTTTCCTTGAGCGCCTGCTTGGAGAAGTCGTTGTCGGCCAGAGTGCGATGCAGGATGTCGTTGGCATTGGTCGCGACGACGAACTGCTTGACCGGCAATCCCATGCGATAGGCCACGTAGCCGGCGAAGACATTGCCGAAGTTGGCCGAGGGCACGCAGAAGCTCACCTCGCGATGCGGCGCGCCCAACGCCACCGCAGAGGCCACGTAATAGACCACCTGCGCCATGATGCGCGCCCAATTGATGGAATTGACCGCCACCAGACGCGTGCCGTTCAGAAACGCTTGATCGGCGAAGCTTGCCTTGACCATCGCCTGGGCATCGTCGAAGTCGCCCTCGATGGCGATGTTGAAGACGTTGTCAGCCAGCACCGAGGTCATCTGTCGACGCTGCACCTCGGATACACGATTATGCGGATGCAGGATGAAGATATCGAGGTTGTCGCAATGCCGACAGCCTTCGATCGCCGCCGATCCGGTATCCCCGGACGTCGCGCCCATGATTACCGCCCGCTCGCCACGCTTGGCCAGGAAGTGATCGAGGATGCGCCCCAGCAGTTGCAGAGCGACATCCTTGAACGCCAGCGTCGGACCGTGGAAAAGCTCGAGCAGGAAATGGTTGCTGGCGAGCTGGTTGAGCGGCACCACCGCCTCGTGGCTAAAGGCGGCATAGGCATCGGTGACGAGGCCTCGGAAGGTCTCGTCGTCGATCTCGCCACCGACGAAGGGCTTCATCACGCGAAACGCGATCTCGGCATAGGAAAGCCCCGCCATTGCCTCGAGATCCTCCGTCGAGAGTGCAGGAATCGTCTCCGGCACGTAGAGACCGCCATCGCTAGCCATCCCGGTCAGCACCACTTCTTCGAAACTCAGCGCCGGCGCCTGGCCGCGCGTACTGATATAACGCATCATTCCACTCCGTGGGTCTCGAGCTACGAGCTACGAGCCACGAGCTCTTGATTGCTCGCCGCTCGCAGCCCGAAGCTCGCGGCCGATGTTATTCCTGCTCGTCGAGGGCTTCGACACGAATCCGGGTCACCGGACCGGCAATATCGGCCAGCGATTCGAGCTGACGGATCGCCTCGTTCATGTTCTGCTCGCGGGTGCGATGCGTCATCAGGATGATGGGCACCAGCTCACCTTCGGTGGCTTCCTTCTGGATGATCGCCTCGATGGAAATGCCCTGCTCGGAGAGGATCGTCGCCACTCGCGCCAGTACGCCCGGACGGTCCACCGCCAGCAGACGCAGGTAATAAGCGGTGACAATGTCCTCCATCGGCAGGATCGGCAACGAGCCGTCGGCCTCGTCAATACCGCTGAAGGCGAGATACGGCACACGGTAATGGTGCTCGGTGGTGATGTCGCGAGCCACATCCAGCAGGTCGGCGACCACCGCCGAGGCCGTGGGTTCAGCCCCCGCGCCGGCGCCATAGTAAAGCGTCGGCCCAACGGCATCGCCCATCACCGCGATGGCATTCTTCACGCCATGCACGCTGGCCAGCAAGCGCTCCTTGGGAATCAAGGTCGGGTGCACGCGAAGCTCGAGGCCCTTCTCGGTGCGCTTGGAAAGCCCCAGGTGCTTGATGATGTAGCCCAACTGGTCGGCCTGCTCGACATCCTCGGCGGTGACCCGCGAAATACCTTCCGTGTAGGCCTTGTCGAACTGAAGCGGTACGCCAAAGGCAATCGAAGCCAAGATGGTCAGCTTGTGGGCGGCGTCGATACCCTCGACATCGAAGGTCGGATCGGCTTCGGCATAACCCAGTGCCTGCGCTTCGGCGAGCACGTCATCGAAGGCGCGGCCTTCATCACGCATGTGGGTCAGAATGTAGTTGCCGGTGCCGTTGATGATACCGGCGAGCCATTGAATGCGGTTGGCACCCAGGCCTTCACGCAGCGACTTGATCACCGGGATGCCGCCGGCCACGGCTGCCTCGAAGGCCACGATCACGCCCTTCTCGTGCGCGGCCTGGAAGATTTCGTTGCCGTGCACGGCGATCAGCGCCTTGTTGGCGGTGACCACGTGTTTGCCGTTCTCGATGGCAGTCATCACCAGCTCACGGGCCACATCGTAGCCGCCGATCAACTCGACCAGCACATCGACATCGGGGTTGCGTGCCACCTCGAAGACATCGCGGGTGACCTTGACCCCGGCGGTTTCGCATTGCGGGTTATCGCGACGCGTACCGACCTGCTCGACGATAATCGGCCGACTGGCGCGACGGGCGATATCGTCCGCATTGCGCGTCAACACATTGAAGGTACCGCCACCCACGGTCCCTAACCCACAGATACCCACTCTCACCGGTTTCAACGTCACGCTCCCCTTGCTCAGTGTATGTGTCCAGCGTACCTCCTGCGCCTAGCGTCGGAGGTCATCATATTTATCGTCGCTCGGTCATTCCTTGATGCCGAGCATCGACGCCAGCCGCTCGGCCGGCACGTACCCCGGCACCATGCGGCCATTCGGCAACACGATGGCAGGCGTTCCTTGAATTCCCAGTTCACGCCCCAGTGCATACTGCTCGGCCACCGGCGCCTCGCACTGCGCCGTAGCCTCCGGAGTTCCTCCGCGCATCGCGGCGGTGAGCGCTTCGGTGGCATTGTCGGCGCACCAGGCCTGGCTCAGCACGCGTGCCGCCTCGGCGTCGACGCCGGCACGCGGAAAGGCCAGATAGTCTACCTCGATTCCCATCTGATTGAGACGGGGGACTTCCTTATGCAACTTTTGGCAATAAGGACACGAGGTATCGGTAAAGACGGTAATGCGCGCCTTGACCTCGCCGGCAGGCTTGTAGATGACGCGCTCATCCTCGGGGACGTTATCGAGACGCGACTGGCGGCGTTCGTTGGCGGCACGCTCGGTCAAGTTGACCATCTGCCCGTCACGGTTTCGATACAGGTCACCGACCACCATGTATTCCCCATCGGCGTCTGTATACAGGGTCTCGCCGCTCTCGAGGCGCACCTCATAGAGCCCCGATAACGGCGACTCCTCGATCGATGCCACTGGCATCGGCTGCCCGTTGTGGGTCAGCTTGGCGGCCAGCCCCTCGGGGGGCGCAGCAAGGCTTAGCGGCGCGGCCATAAGGGCCAAGGCGCCCCCCATGACGGACAATACGGCTCTAGACATGATCAACCTCTAGGATGATGTTGGGCGTGCAGCGCTTCCAGACGCGCTTGAGCCACCTGGGTATAGATTTGCGTGGTCGACAGGTCACTATGACCCAGCAACATCTGTACGACACGCAGATTGGCCCCATGATTCAACAAGTGCGTCGCGAATGCATGGCGCAGCGTGTGCGGCGAGAGAGGCTTGTCGATACCGGCCACCACAGCATGTCTCTTGATACGATGCCAGAACGTCTGGCGGGTCATGAACCCATCATGGCGCCCGGGAAACAAGGGCGGTCGGGTCGGATCGTTCATCAAGCCCCCACGCCCTTGACGCAGGTAGCGTTCGAGCCACGCGGCCGCTTCCTCGCCCAACGGGACCAGGCGCTCCTTATCGCCCTTGCCGAGCACGCGCAACACACCTTGACGCAAGTTGACCGCATCCACCGTCAAACCGATCAGTTCAGAGATACGCAGGCCGCAGCCATATAACACTTCGAGCATGGTGCGATCGCGCAGTCCTAGCGGCGTATCCGAGTCAGGCGCCTCAAGCAGACGCTCGACCTCAGCTTCATCCAGAGTGTTGGGCAATTTGGCGACGGCTTTGGGAGCACGCGCTTCGGCCAGGGGGGCATGGGCGATATGCCCTTCGGCCAGCGCCCAACGGTAAAAGCGCCGCAGACAAGATAACAGACGCGCTACCGAGCGGGGATGGTAGTGATCGCGACGCGCCGTCAGAAATGTCTCCAAGGCGTCTTCCCCGGGAGCCAGTAGACGCTCGCTGCGCGACGCGAGGTGCGCCAGCCAGGCGTCCAGATCGCGACGATAGGCATCCAGCGTATGCCGACTCAGCCCGCGCTCCAGCCAGAGCCCATCGAGAAAAGCATCACGCCACTTGAAATCATCCACTGATTCTGCCCTCCCCGCGTCGTCTGTGCCCGCCCCATATGCAAAAACCCCGCAAGCCAAGGGCCCGCGGGGTTCTCGTCGAGCGCACTCCAAAGAGAGCGCTCATGACGTCTCGACGACGCCGCAAGCCGCTTAACGAGTCAGCTTTTCCTTGATGCGAGCGGACTTGCCGCTACGCTCACGGAGGTAGTACAGCTTGGCCTGACGCACGTCACCGCGACGCTTGACCGCAATGGAATCGACCAACGGGCTATATGTCTGGAAGGTACGCTCGACGCCAACACCATGGGAAACCTTGCGCACAGTGAAGGCGGAGTTGAGCCCACGATTGCGCTTGCCGATCACAACGCCTTCGAAGGCCTGCAGACGCTCGCGGTTACCTTCCACGACCTTGACCTGAACGGTCACGGTATCGCCCGGCGAGAATTCCGGAACGTTCTTGCTCATCTGCTCGGTTTCGAGCGCCTGGATCACTTTGTTCTTGCTGCTCATGACTAAACTCCTTGATATTTGGATGATCGACTCTTCCTGTGTCGAGAGCCGATCGTGATCCCGGCGTCGCGAAACGCAGGAATCGACGTTGTGGGTGACGCGCGGCGCTCATTCATCGAGCAACCATCGCTCCTCCGTCCTACCGACGTGCTGACTCGTGGCATGTTCCGCGATGAACTCGTCAAGCAATTGTTGCTGCTCGCGATCCAGAGCGCGACCTTCAAGAAGGTCCGGTCGCCTGAGCCAGGTGCGTCCAAGGGACTGCTTCAGCCGCCAGCGGCGAATCGCCGCGTGGTTGCCGCTAAGCAGGATGTCCGGCACGCCACGCCCATCGATCGTCTCAGGGCGCGTGTAGTGCGGGCAATCCAGAAGCCCCTCGCTAAAGGAATCCTCGAGTGCCGAATCACCATGGCCAAGCACGCCCGGCACCAGCCGGGAGACGGCATCGACCATCACCATGGCCGGCAATTCACCACCGCTGAGCACATAATCGCCGATCGACCATTCTTCGTCGATATCGGCATCGACCACTCGCTCGTCGATGCCTTCGTAACGACCAGCGATGACGATCAGCGCCTCCAGGTCGGCCAGCTCCCGCACACCACGTTGATCGAGCCGCCGCCCCTGGGGCGACAGATAAACCACGCGTGTACACTCTGGCGCACAACCACGGCGCTCGGCGTCGCGGCGTGCCTCGGCGATAGCGGGTCGCAACGTGTCGACCTTCATCAGCATGCCGGGGCCACCGCCATAGGGCCGATCATCCACCGTGCGGTGCTTATCCATGGCGTAATCCCGGGGATTCCAGAAATCCACCACTAGCAATCCCTGGTCGACGGCACGCCCCGTTACGCCGTAACGAGTGATCGCCTCAAACATATCTGGGAACAGGGAGACAACACCAATCCACACGGCTTCATCACTCGGCCAGTGACACCCAAGATACGGCGTCAGAATTCAGAATCCCAATCCACTGTCATACGCCCGGCACCGAGATCCACCTCGCGGATCACGCCATCGGGCAGAAACGGTATCAACCGCTCTCGGTCATCGAGACTCGCCTCACTAGGCTGGATCACCAACACGTCGTTGGCACCCGTCTCGAAGAGATAATCTACTTGCCCCAGACACTCACCAGATAGCGTCTCGACCCGCAGGCCTTCGAGCTGATACCAGTAATAATCGCCCGGCGCGAGCGCCGGCAATGCCTGCGTGGGCAGGAGAATATCCGCGCCGGCCCAACGTTCGGCCAGTTCACGGCTCGAGATGCCTTCCAGGCTGGCGACCAGCCCTTTGCCATGGGGACGCCCTTGGCTCAACTTGCACTCGAAGTGCTCGCCGCGCAGTGACAACACCCATTCGGCATGCTCGAAGATGCCCTCGATGGGGCTGGTGTACGAATACACCCTCAACCACCCTTTCACGCCGTAGGGACTGGTCAGGCGACCAAGCACCACGTGCTCGTCGTCTTGCGCCGCATCGGCGCGACCGGTCTCGTGCGACATAGCGGGTAGTGCACTCACGCTTGCTGCTTGCGTGCTTCTTTCAGCAACTCGGCGACGCGGTCGGAGAGCTGGGCACCCAGACCCTGCCAATGCTCGGCACGCTCGAGATCGACGCGCAGGCGCTCTTCCTGACCACGGGCTACCGGGTTGAAGAAGCCGATACGCTCGATGAAACGGCCGTCGCGAGACTTACGCGAATCGCTGACGGCGAGGTGATAAAAGGGACGCTTCTTGGCGCCACCACGGGCCAAACGGATGGTAACCATGCGCTATAATCCTACGGTTGAAGTTTTACGTTACGCCACGGACTGTCGCGGCGGGCACGACCCACCTGCGAAGATGCAGCATTCTACGGAAAAAGGCTCGTATTGGAAACCTTTTCCTTGACAACGGAAGACGTTATCAACGGCGCGGCAAGCCGCCGCCAGGGCCACCCATACCGCCTGGGCCGCCCATACCACCTGGACCACCTGGGCCGCCTGGGCCGCCGCCCATGTCTCGCATCATTTTCTGCATACCACCTTTCTTGCCAGCCTTTTTCATCATCTTCTGCATTTGCTTGTGCTGCTTGAGCAGACGGTTGAGGTCAGGTACCTGCAAGCCGGCGCCCGCCGCGATGCGGCGCTTACGCGAGCCACTGATGATTTCCGGCTTGCGGCGCTCTTTCGGGGTCATCGAGTTGATCAACGACTCAAGCTTGCCGAATTCCTTCTCGGCACCTGGCCCCTGCGCTGCCTCGGCCATCTGCCCCATACCGGGCAGCTTACCCATCAAACCACTCATCCCACCCATCTTCTTGAGCTGCTGGAGCTGTTCGCGGAAGTCCTCGAGATCGAAGCTGTTGCCTTTCTTGACCTTCTTGGCCAGTTTCTCCGCCTTGCCTTGGTCAACATTGCGCTCGGCTTCCTCGATGAGCGACAGCATGTCACCCATGCCTAGAATCCGCGACGCGACGCGATCCGGGTGAAACGGCTCGAGGGCATCGACTTTCTCGCCCATGCCCATGAACTTGATCGGCTTGCCGGTGACGTGTCGCACCGAGAGCGCCGCGCCGCCCCGAGCGTCACCATCAGCCTTGGTGAGAATCACTCCGGTCAACGGCAACGCTTCATGGAAAACCTGTGCGGTATTGGCGGCATCCTGACCGGTCATGGCATCGACCACGAAAAGCGTCTCGTCCGGCGATACCGCCCCATGCAAGGCCTGAATTTCTTCCATCATCGCCTGATCGACGGATAGTCGACCGGCGGTATCCACGATCACCACGTCATGAAACTGGATCTTGGCATGCTTGATCGCTGCCTGGGCGATGTCCACCGGCTGTTGGGCGCTGGCCGAAGGAAAGAAGTCGACCTCTACCTCTTTGGCCAGCGTCTCGAGCTGGTCAATGGCGGCCGGACGATAGACGTCGGCGGAAACCACCAGCACTTTTTTCTTTTCCCGCTCGCGCAGGAAGCTCGCCAACTTGGCGACCGAGGTCGTTTTACCCGCACCCTGCAGACCGGCCATCAAGACCACCGAGGGCGCGCTCTTGAGCAACAGCGCCTCGTTGGCCTCGCCCATGATGGCTTCCAGCTCCTGCTGGACGATCTTGACGAATTGCTGGCCCGGGGACAGGCTGCGCGAGACCTCTTGGCCCACGGCGCGCTCGCGCACCCGCTCGACGAACGCCTTGACCACCGGCAGAGCCACGTCGGCCTCCAGCAGCGCACGACGCACCTCGCGCAGCGTGTCCTTGATGTTGTCCTCGGTCAGCTTGGCCTGACCGGTGATCGACTTCAGCGTGCCCGACAGGCGATCGGTCAAACTTTCAAACATGGCGCTCTCCGGCAGGAATTGCCTAGGCATGAAAAAACGATTATACGCGTTCGCGACGACTCTCTCCATGCACCCGTTGCGATACGTAAGCGGCGGGGGGATTCGCTACGGCGCGGGGATTCGCTATAGTAACGTTCCCGAGTCCGCGTGACATGCTCACGTGATATTGATGCTTCATTTTCTTCGACGCCGACCGGCGCAGGGACTGGCCACCGATGCAGGCGCTGCCTTTTGCGATTCTCGCCATTGTCTGTTACCTAGCTGCGGGCGCCTGGCAGGCGCTCGCGCTTGCCAGGCGTGTGTCCCCCAGGACGATCCTGGTACGCTCGCTGGGCTTACTCGCGGTCAGTGCCCACACCGTGGTCGTGGCACACAGTGTGTTCCTCGGGCACGGCCTGCATCTGGGGCTTTTCGAAAGCGCCTCACTCTTTAGCTGGTTGATCGCCGCCCTGTTGATCGCAGTCAGCCTGGTCAAGCCATTGTTGAATGCCGGTGTCGGCCTCTTCCCACTGGCCGCGCTGACGCTGGTTGCACTAATGCTTTATCCCAGCCACATGGTCGAAGCCAACGTCTCGCCCGGTATCGTCTTTCATATCGTGACCTCCAGCGTAGCCTCGGCATTGCTCAGCATCGCAGCGGTACAAGCCGTATTGGTGGCTTTTCAGCACCACGCGTTAAAACGCCGTCATACACGCGGGATCATCCAGGTATTGCCCGCGCTGACGAGCATGGAGCGCTTGCTGTTCGAACTCATCGGCGCCGGCTTGCTGTTACTGACGGCGGCCATCGTCAGCGGCTTCATCTTCATCGACAATCTTTTCGCCCAGCACCTCGTCCACAAGACGGTCTTCTCTCTCGCCGCCTGGCTGGTTTTCACGGGGCTGCTCATCGGCCGACACTGGCTGGGCTGGCGTGGCACGCGTGCAATGCGCTGGACCCTGGGCGGCTGCCTGCTACTGGTGCTCGGCTACTTTGGCACCAAGGTTGCGCTGCAATTGATCTTTCACGATATCTAGGCGAAAACGCAGCAACTTGACACTTTCAAGGGGAAACCCTACAAACGATGTTGGCTTTTCAGCGAGGACCTCTCCACCTTGAGCGATGACATACCCTTAGGGCTGCTGTTAACGCTGCTGCTCGTGCTCATCTGCCTATCCGCCTTCTTCTCCAGCTCGGAAACCGGGATGATGTCGATCAACCGCTATCGCCTGTCGCACCAGGCCAATAGCGGGGAGCGCACCGCCAAGCGGGTCTTGCGGTTATTGGGCCGTCCCGATCGGCTGATCGGCGTCATCCTCATCGGCAACAACTTCGTCAACAACCTCGCTGCCTCTATCGCCACGATCATCGCCATCCATTTCTTCGGCGATGTCTCCGGACCGGCCATCTCGACCGCTGTGCTGACCATCGTGATTCTGATCTTCGCCGAGGTCACGCCCAAGACATTCGCCGCAGTCAAGCCCGAGCGCATCGCTTACCCCGCGTCTTTGGCACTAGAACCGCTACTCAAGCTCTTCTATCCGCTGGTGTGGCTCGTCAATGCGATTTCCAATGGCCTGCTACGGCTCTTGGGCGTCAAGGATATCGACGGCAGTGCCGACAACCTGACGCGTGATGAGTTGCGCACGGTCGTTCACGAGGCCGGCACCATGATTCCCCGGCGTCACCAGTCCATGCTGCTATCGATCCTCGATCTGGAAAACGTGACCGTCAACGACATCATGGTGCCACGTCAGGAAATCGCCGGCATCGATCTCGACGACGACCTCGAGCCCATTCTCGCCCAGATCCGCTCCAGTCAGCACACGCGAGTGCCGGTCTACAAGGGTGACATCAACAACATTATCGGCATCCTGCACCTGCGAAACGCTGCACGCTTCCTCTCGAAGCCCGAGGTGACCAAGGCCGCCATCGTCCAGGAGGCCCGCGAACCCTACTTCATTCCCGAGTCGACGCCGCTTCACACCCAGTTGCTCAATTTCCAGCAACAAAAGCGCCGTATCGGCATCGTGGTCGACGAATATGGCGACGTGGAGGGGTTGGCAACACTGGAAGACATTCTCGAGGAGATCGTCGGCGAATTCACCACCGACGAAGCGGCCACGCACCGCGAGATTCATCCCCAGGAAGACGGCAGCTACATCATCGAAGGCACTACCAACATCCGCGACATCAACAAAGTGCTCGCCTGGCAGCTGCCTACCGACGGCCCCAAGACGCTCAACGGCTTGATTCTCGAGCACCTGGAAGCCTTCCCCGACGCACCCGCCTGCCTACAGTTGGGGGCGATCCGCATGGAAATCCTGCAGATCAAGGACAACCTGATCACCTCGGCACGCTGCTGGCAATCAGCACGCCGTGCCCGGGTGCTGGGTTAATCCGGCGAAACGCCGATCTCGGCTTCAGCCTTGCGCTTGAGTTCGCTCACCTGCCGCTCCATGTCGGCGCGCCTGGCCTCGCCCACCGCAATAGGGTCCCCGAAATGGAGCGCCACCCGCGCCCGGAAACGCCGTGGCCACTTGGTCAATGCCTTGCCACCGCAATTTGATGTCCAGGATCCCCAAAGTCCGGCCAATCCGGCAGGTACCACCGGCACGGGATCCCGCGCCAGAATGATGTCCACGCCACGCCGAAAACGCTGCATTTCGCCGTCGCACGTCAAGCGCCCCTCGGGGAACAACATCACCACCTCGCCCTGACGCAGGGCGTGACTCACTTCGTCCAGGGCTCGTCGTACACCGCCAGGGTCGCAACGCTCGGAATCCACCGGGATCGCGCCAGCAATGCGAAAGAACCAGTTGAGCCATCGAGATTCGTAGATAGGGCGGTCCATCAAGAAACGCAGCGGACGTGGGCATCCGCCGCCCAGGATCAAGGCGTCCATGAAGCTGACGTGATTGCACACTACCAATGCCGCGCCGCGTGCGGGTACGGATTGGCGGCCGCGAAAACGCAGCCGATAGAGCACGCGAATCAGCACGAAAATCGACAGACGCAGTGCCGGGCGCGGCACCATGCACAGGATGACCACCGCCAGCGTCAGGGATACCGCCGACAAGGCCAGCATGAAGGTATTGAGCGAGGCATCGATCACACTCAGCACGACCACACCGAAGCCCGCCGCCAGCACCATGAACAGTGCATTGAGAATATTGTTGGCGGCGATCATCCGGGCACGATAGTCATCGTCGCTTTCGAGCTGAATCAGCGTGTACAACGGCACGATATACAAGCCGCCGCCCAGACCGATCACCGCGAAATCGAGGATCTGACGCCAGAAGCCCGGTGACAGGCTCAATGCTGCCAACCCGGTATCGCTGCCTGCCAGCGGCTGACTCAGCCCCAGATCGAGACCGGCCAAGCCGAAGAGCATGGCGCCGGCCGGTATCAAACCGACCTCCAGGCGCCCCGCCGACAACCGAGCACACAGCAGCGCGCCCGTGCCAACGCCCAGCGCGAACGCAGCCAACAAGGCACTGACCACGGCTTCGTCGCCATGCACAACATCGCGAGTCCAGGCAGGCAACTGAGTCAGGTAGCAGGCACCTAGAAACCAGAACAGGCTGATGCCCGACAAGGCACGGAATATCCGTGGTTGACGCCAGGCGTCGCGCATCACTTCACGTCCGCCATGCCAAGGCCGCCACTGTGTTGTGCCCCCCTGACTGGGCGGTGCGCTAGGCACCCAGAGACTAGCGACGAGCCCCAAGAGCGCCAGCGCCACCAAGGTGGCGGCGATACTCCCCCGCGCCCAGTCACCGTCGAGCGATGCCAGCACTCCTGCCAGCAGCGTCCCCAGCAGAATCGACAAGAAAGTGCCCAGGCTGATCCAGGCGTTGCCCTTGACGAGTTCGGTCGGCGACAGGTGTTGCGGCAAAATGGCGTACTTCACCGGCCCAAACAGCGCCGACTGGGTTCCCATCATGAACAACAAGGCCAGCAGTACGGCATAGGCCTCATACCAGACGGCGGCGGCCGCCATGCTCATGGTCAAGAGTTCCAGCCCCTTGAGGCGTCTGACCAGGCGCCGCTTGTCGAGACGGTCGGCCAGCAAGCCGCCCCATGCCGAAAACAACAGGAAAGGCAGAATGAAAAGCCCCGCCGCAAGATTGTTGAGCAATCCCGTGTCCCAGCCATAGCGGGGAACGGCGACGAAGGTCAGTAATAACAACAGGACATTCTTGAACACGTTGTCGTTGAACGCGCCCAAGGCTTGTGTCCAGAAGAAGGGAGCGAATCGACGCTGGGTAAGCAATCGGGGAATCACGGCTCTCTCGGGCCGTACTTGAGCCCCATCAGCGTGGTCGTCAGCAATTGATCGAGCAGCTCGGTGACTTCCAGCGATTGACCCTGCCAGACGCCCAGGCGTTCGTTGAGCCCCAACTGGACCAGACCATGCACGCTACCCCACAAGGTGCGGGCCATACGCCGTGCCTCGAGCTCCCCCATCAGCGGCTGGTACTCGGCAAGCGCCGCCTCGACGCGCACGAACAGGCCCTCGATCATATCGTTCTGACGTTGGTCCAGCTCGCCCTCTTGGGCCAGCGGATACTCGAACAGCATCTGCCAGCGATAGGGCTCGTGCTGCGCAAACATCCAATAAGCTGTCGCTAATGCTTTGAGACGCGGCTCGGGATCGGCACCCTCGAGCCCCTCCACGGCCACCCGCAGGCGACCCAGTGTCTCGACGTTGACGTATTGCAGCAGATTGCCAAAGCTACCATAGAGTTTGAGCAACGTGCTGGGCGCGCATCCCACGTCTCGCGCCAGGGAGCGCAACGACAGCGTATGCACGGGATTATCGCGTAGCCAGGCGTCACATGCCGCCATGACCTGGCCATGCAGCACCTCGGGTGCATGCTGTCTGGGACGAGCCATCGGTTTCCTCGTGATGAGCAGGCGCGGCGTCTTCTTACTGAACCGCGCGTGGTCGAACAGCGTTTCCCCCAGCATATCGGGAACGCACGCAAACGCAAGTGGCAAGCCGTGCGATAAATCAAAAGCAGCGCTGGTCAGCGCCCGCCAGCGTAGCTTACCCTGACGCGTCGAACCGCGAGGAGAGAGCATGGCCGGCCGTCTTTACATCAAGCCCTGGACAACGCCGCCGCTCGACGCGCTTCGCCAGGACAGTCAGCCGATCGTCGGCCCCAATCTGGCACCGCGTCGCCCTATTTCGATCATTCGTCAGGATGCGGGCGAAGCGCATTGGACGACGGCATTCTGGGGGTTGACCCCGCCCTGGCTCAAGGTGCTGGACCATGCCCCGCACTGCGCCCGTGCCGAATCACTCGAGCAGCGCCCGATGTTTCGCGAGGCCTTCCACGCGCGGCGCTGCCTGATCCCGGTCGCCGGTGTCTATGTCTGGAAGCCGCAACCACGCATGAAGCAGCCGTTTCTGGTCACGCGCGTCGACCGGGCGCCACTGCTGCTGGCCGGGGTCTGGTGCCGCTATCACACCACGCTGACGGAGTTCAACGACTCCACGGCCTTGATCACGGTGCCCAGCAATGCGCTGCTGACACCGCTCAGCGATCGCTTCCCAGCCGTCATCGAGGCGGGCGATGCCCACGAGTGGCTGACGCCAACCACCTCGGACGAGCGTGCTCATGAGATGTTGACCCCTGCCTCCTTGGAACTGTTGGGCGCTTTTCCTGTATCAAGACGTGTCAACGATCCAAAGCATCAAGACTGGGCCTGCGGACATCCCACCGGCCCGATGACCTACTGGCATCACTGAACAAGGAGTCTTCACCGTGTTTTCGTCCTCTCCCCTTGCATGCCGCTGGCTGCTCGGCGCGCTCATCGTTCTCGTCGCCGGTTACCAGACGGCGCGCGCCAGCGATCCGGTGGCCGAGGTCGTCGAGCCAACCGTCAGCCCCAACGACACCCGCGACTACCGTGCCCTGACGCTCGACAATGGCCTCGAGATCCTGTTGGTCAGCGATCCGCAGGCCGACAAGGCTGCCGCCGCCATGAACGTGGACGTTGGTAGCGCCGACGACCCCGACGCTACCCCCGGCTTGGCGCATTTCCTCGAACACATGCTGTTCCTGGGTACCGACCGTTACCCGGAAGCCGACGCCTACCAGAACTTCATTTCCGCCCACGGCGGCGATCACAACGCTTTCACCGCCTTGCGCGATACCAACTACTTCTTCGACATCGAGCCGCAAGCGCTACCCGAGGCTCTGGATCGCTTCAGCCGCTTCTTCATTGCACCGCGATTCAATGCCGAGTACGTCGACCGCGAGCGCAACGCCGTCAACTCGGAGTATCAAGCGCGCCTGCGCGACGATAGCCGGCGCCTCCAGGAGGCCACCAATCAGGCACTCAATCCCGAACACCCCATGACCCGTTTCTCGGTCGGTAGCCTGGAGACACTCAAGAACAACGATACGTCCTCGCTTCGCGAACGTCTGGTCGATTTCTACAAGGCGCACTACGGCGCCAACGTCATGCACCTGACGGTCATCGGTCCCCAGTCGCTCGACGAGCTGGAGGCCATGTTGCGAGATCGCTTCGCCGAGGTGCCCGATCGTCATTTAACGCGTAGCGAGATCGACACACCCCTGGTCACCGACGACGAGTTGCCCGCGCGCCTGGCGGTCAAGAGCCTGTCGCAGGACAAGCAGGTGCGCTTCCTGTTTCCGATTCCCGATCCGCAGGGCGACTACCAGACCAAGCCGGCCGACTACCTCGCCAACCTGTTGGGCCATGAAGGCGAAGGAAGCCTGTTGGCGGCATTGCGCCACAAGGGATGGGCCGATGGCCTCTCGGCGGGCACCATGAACGGCGATGGCCAGCACGCGTTCTTCACCGTCTCGGTCAGCCTCACGCCGGAAGGCGCACAGCATATCGATCGCATCCAGGCCAGCCTGTTCGATCAGATAACGCGGATTCGCGAGGACGGGCTGCAAACGTGGCGCTACGCTGAGCAAGCTCGCCTCAACGAACAAGCGTTTCGTTTTCAGCAACCGGGCGAGCCCATCGATCAGGTCAGCCAATTGGCCATGAATCTAGCCGATTATCCGCTCGAGGATGTGCAATACGCGCCGTACCGCATGGACGGTTTCGATGCCGCCCGTATTCGGGATTATCTCGCCGACATGACGCCGTCGCACCTGCTGCGCGTCTACAGCGGCCCGGACGTCGACGGCGACGATACCTCGCCCTACTTCGACGCACCCTATACGCTGACGCGCCTCTCGAACTGGCCGGAGGCCGCGCCACTCGATGATCTCGGCCTGCCGCCGCATAACCCCTTCATCGCCCGCGATCTGGAAGTTCACGAGGCCAGTGGCGATGAACCGCAGGCCATCGTCGAGGCGCCCAGCGTCGAGCTCTGGCACCTCGCCAACGATCGCTTCGGTACACCGCGTGTGGAGTGGCGCTTTAGCCTGCAGAATCCCGACGCTTCCGACAGCGCCAGCGATGCTGCCTTGACACGCTTGCTCGCCGGCTGGGTCACCGACAGCCTCAACGAACGCTTCTATCCAGCCCGGCTGGCCGGACAATCCTTCGACGCCTATGCACACGCACGCGGCATCACGCTTACCTTCTCGGGTTGGCGCGATCGTCAGGCACGGCTGATGGAAGACGTCGTCGAACGCCTCAAGGAAGGTGATATCAGCGAAAAAAGCTTCTCGCGCGTCAAGTATCGGCTTTCGCAGCAATGGCAAAACGCGCCCCAGGCGCCGCTGCATCAGCAGATGTATCGCACGCTCAGTGAGTCGCTGTTGCGCCCTCAGTGGACGACGTCCTCGATGCTCGAGGCGCTGGATACGCTGAGCGTCGACGACCTGCGCGATTATCGCGACGCATTCCTCGGGGATCTTTATCTGCAAGCCATGGCGGTAGGCAACCTGGATGCCAACCTGGCACGCCGTGAGGGCTTGCAAGTAGCCAATGCACTGACACCCCGGCTCGAAGCCTCGGATATCCCCGCCTTGTCACCGCTAGCGATTCCCGAGACGCCGCCGACCCTGCATCCGCGCAGCACCCGCAACGACGCCGCCGTATTGCGCTATCTGCAAGGCCCGGACCGCGGACTCGACAGCCAAGCCCGTCTGGCGGTACTCGGCAAAATGCTCGAATCGCCGTTCTACAACCAGTTGCGCACCGAAGAGCAACTCGGCTATATCGTCACGGCCGGCTATTCACCCGTGCTCGATGCGCCGGGCCTGGCGATGCTGGTGCAATCCCCGGACACTACCAGCAAGCGCATCGCCGCACGCATGGATGCCTTCCTGAATGACTTCGACGCACGCCTTCAAGCACTCGACGATGACGAGCTGGCGCCTTATCGCGACGCGGTCAGCAGTCGTCTGAGGGAGCGCGACAACAGCCTGGGCGAGCTGACCAACCGCCTCTGGCAGACACTCGCCTACGCCGAACCAGACTTCTCGCGACGCGAGAAACTGGCGGATCGCGTCGAGGCCATGGATGCCTCGGCAATTCGGCAGGCGTGGCGCGCGCTACGGCACACACAGCCGCTCACGGTGAGCTACGACGCAGATACCCAGCCCAGCGATGTCATGGGGCTGACGCGTAACTTCCGCTCCCTCCCCGACAGCGACTGAACACGATCACCAGCGGTACCCACCATGCAAAACGCCCGAGCTCATGGCCCGGGCGTTTCGTGTCTGATCAGCACATATCGTGTCAATCGAAGGCTTGCGGCGGCATCATCGCTTCGACGTGCATGACCAGTTCCTCGAGCACCTGGCGCTGTTCGGCATCCAGCGAGGTCTGGTTGAGCCGTTCGATCTCGCGCGCAAACTCCGTCAGCGTCAGGCTCGACACCTCGGCATCATTCATACGCGCCCAGCGGTAGGTTTCCCACTGCGCCTGTTCGTCGCCACTCAGCGTATCGGGATAATTGCGCGCCCGCAGACGAAATAGCATTTCCTCCAAGCGTGGATCCTGAAACGCAAAACGCGCATCAGCTAGATCCCAGGGCGCCATTTCGCGGGCACGCTGCATTTCGCGACGATCCGCTGGCGAGAAAAAGCCCCCTGAATACAGCATCAAGTCCGGATCGCTGGGCGGCGCTCCGGGACCATCAGCGAACACCTCGGCAGCCTTGGCCGCCACATCCGGCGCGGCCTGAAGCTGCTTCCAGTGCCCCCGACAAGCCTCCATGTCCAGCCCCAGCCGGGCCACGATGTCACCATATTCGCCTTGACGGGGGCCACTGGTGTCCTTGAGCGAGGTGGCCGGCATGATTACCGGGCTCTTGTTGATTTGAATCACCTTGAGTGGAATGCGTGCCTCGCCCTCGGCCAGTTCATCGGCGCTGGCGAATACCCGCTCGCGAATCTGTGTGGCGCTCAATGACAGCAGCGGCGTCGGGTCCACCGACAAATCATAGACGATCACCCCATTGGGGTTGCTCGGATGCTCGGCCAGCGGCACCACCAGAGCGCTACACCCCCGACTGGCAGGATAACGCCGCGAGACGTGGAGCATCGGCTTGCGCGCCTGGATGTCCAGCATCTTGGCGACCGTTCGCTTGTCACGCAGCTTGAGCAGATATTCGAACAATTGGGGATTGCGCGATTTGAGCAAGCGCGCTAGCTCAATGGTCGCACGCACATCGGCCAGGGCGTCGTGAGCCCCGGCGTGCTCGATGCCGTTAGCGGAGGTCAAATCCTCGAGGCGAAAGCTCGGCGCACCATCCTCGCGCGTAGGCCACTCGATGCCTTCCGGACGCAGGGCGTGGTACGTACGCACCACATCGATCAAATCCCAGCGCGAGTTGCCGTTCTGCCACTCACGGGAATACGGGTCGATGAAATTGCGGTAGAAGAGATGACGACTGACCTCATCGTCGAAACGCAGCGTGTTGTAGCCCAGTGAACAGGTGCCAGGCACACTCATTTCGGCATGAATGCGCGCGGCGAACTCGATCTCGGCGAGACCTCGACGGCGCGCTGCTTGCGGCGTAATGCCAGTGATCAAACAGGCCTGGGGGTGCGGCAGAAAATCATCCGCCGGCTTGCAATGGAACGTCAGCGGCTCGCCGATCGGATTGAAATCGAGATCGGTGCGGATCGCGGCGAACTGCGCAGGGCGGTCGCGCCGAGGATCGGCACCGAAAGTTTCATAATCATGCCAAAGAAAGGTCGGCTCACTCTTACCCTGCGCCATGGCCGCAGTCTCCCCACTGCCAAAAGCGCTCAGCCTAGCATACCCAGCCAACCGACTCAGCCGAAATGCACCTACTCGTCACGCGGCAGCGTGACGTTAAGCTCGAGCACCGAACAGTCATTGTCACGATCGAGACTGATATTGATCGCATCCTGGTCTACTTGCACGTAACGCCTGATCACCTCGAGCAACTCATTTTCCAGCATCGGCATGTAGTCCGGCTGGTCACGCTCACCGCGTTGGTGCGCCACGATAATCTGTAGGCGTTCCTTGGCAACCGAGGCCGACTTCTTGCGTTCGCGTTTGAGAAATTCGAGTAGTTTCACCGGCGACCTCCTCCAAACATACGGGAGAGCAGCCCTTTCTTCTGGTACCCATAGAAACGTAGCGGTACTTCCTCGCCGAGCAGGCGCGAGACGGTATCAGCGTAGGCTTTACCGGCGTCGCTATCCATGTCGTGCACGACCGGCACGCCCTGGTTCGAGGCACGCAGCACCGCTTCCGACTCGGGAATCAGCCCCACCAGGTTGATGGCCAGAATCTCGCGCACGTCCTCGAGCGTCAGCATATCGCCCGAGGTCACCCGGTTGGGGTCGTAGCGCGTGATCAGCAGGTGTTCCTGAACCGGTGGTTCACTGCGTTCGGCGCGACGCGTCTTGGACGCCAGCAACCCGAGGATACGGTCGGAATCGCGTACCGATGACACTTCAGGATTGGTCACCACGATGGCCTCGTCGGCGAAATACATCGCCAGCTGCGCGCCATGTTCGATGCCCGCCGGCGAATCGCAAACGATGAAATCGTACTCTTGGGATAGCGTTTCGAGTGCCTTCTCCACACCTTCGGGGGTCAACGCCGCCTTATCGCGTGTCTGCGAGGCCGGCAAGATATGCAGGTTTTCAGTCCGCTTGTCACGGATCAGCGCCTGATTGAGACCAGCCTCTCCCTGAATGACGTTGATCAGGTCGTATACCACGCGTCGTTCGCACCCCATGACCAAATCGAGGTTGCGCAAACCCACGTCGAAATCGATCACCACGGTCTTGTTGCCACGCAACGCCAAGCCCGTGGCGATAGCCGCGGCGCTGGTCGTCTTGCCAACTCCGCCCTTGCCGGAGGTCACTACAATGATCTTGGCCAAGATGAGCTTCCTGTTGCTATTGAGTCGTTCGTACTAGCCATCCACATTGGCGCGAAATGGCGCCCTAACATCCCGACTAGCCGAGCGATGAAATGTTCAATTGGTCATCGCGCAGTTGAACCTGGACAGGCTGGCTCAGCAAGCGCGGGTCGATATCTTCCAACCGTTTGTAATTGCCGGCCAGCGACAATAACTCAGCATGCAATTCCTTACAGAATATACCCGCCTGGCGATTCCCGTGAATGCCACCCAACGCGCGGCCACGCAGCGGGCCATAAACGTGCACGCTACCCGCCGCCAGAACCTCGGCTCCAGGGTTGACCGCACCGACCACGACTAGGTCGCCCTCTGGCGCGGTAACTTGCTGGCCCGAGCGTACTGTACCACGGTAGATACGCCCCACGGCGGGTGTGGATGACGCCTCGGCTTCATCGGGTTGCGGCTCGGCGGCGGCGAGCGGTGCCTCTTCCACGGCACGCGGACGCGCTTCTTGCGGCGGGAACCACCCGAGCCCCAACGCCCAGGCAGATTGCTTCACTGGGTCGGTGCCGCCGCGCACGGCCACCGGCAAAAGCTTATGGGCACGGCACACAGCGCAAATTCGTTCCAGCGCCAAGTGCGGTTCATCGAGTTGCTCGACGCTGAGCACCACCGGCGTATGTTGAAAAAACGCTGGCGACTGGCTCACCTTACCGGCCAGTTGAGCTCGTATCTGCTCGGGGTCGGCGCTCGTCAACTCCATGACCGTCATAGGCAACATACCACCCTTGAAGGTGAACGCCGATGCTACCCGATCCATGTTGAGGCTCATGGCCACACTCCACAGCTGATGACTGATGTATAAGGGTAAAGCTAAGCGAGGGTCGCGATGCCTGCAACTGATGATAAGACCAGCGTTCCGACTTTGTCAGGTGTCTCCGCAAACCGACGCCCTTACCATCGCCGCCTTTTCCCGGTGCCGGCTCGCATGCTTTGATACGCTATGGCACATACGACACTCAATCATGTGACGCTTTTGCTAATATCGTGGCCGACGTGAGACGACAGGAATGCTGTCTCAGCATTATCGCCACGCATTTAATACGCCAAGAACAGGGATGCATGCCGGGTCATGTCTGGATTCTTCCGCCGTTTTTTTGCACCACGCTGGCAACATCGCGACCCTCGCGTCCGTCATGCTGCCATTGCGAAACTCGATATTCACAAATCGGCCGAACGCCACGCCCTCGAGCGCCTGACGCACGATGAGGATGCCAACGTAAGGCGTGAAGCCCTCGCCCAGTTCGAGGACCCCTCGACGCTGCTCGAATGGCTCGTCACGCATGACAGCCCCGAGTTGCGAAACCGTATCATGCAGTTATTGTCCGGCAGCGTGCCCGGAACACCACCCTTGAAGCAACGCCTCGATTTACTCGGAACAGTGGACGATCGAAACCTGCTAGTGCAACTGGTCGAGACAGGGGACAATCAGGAGCTACGTCTGGCCGCACTGGCCAAGCTCGATGACGAGGCAACGCTGATCCAGCAAGCACGCGACAACGGCATTGCCATGGTCCGCCACGCCGCCGCCGAACGCGTATCGAGCACCGAAGGACTGCAGCGCCTGGCGCGCGAGACGCGTCGCGACAAAGTCGTTACGCGCAAGGCCCGCGAGCGCCTGCAACGCCAACGCGCCGACGCCGCCGAAGCCCAAGCCCAGCAGGCCGCTCGACAACGCCTTCTTGAAGCCCTCGAGGCGCATGCCTTGCATGCCTGGGAGCCGCTCTACGGTGCGCGTTATCGCCATCTTGTCCGCGAGTGGGAAGCGCTGACCGATACCCCCAGCGACGACCAGGAGCGGCGTTTCCAGGAAGCTAGCCAGCGCTGCTACAAGACACTCTCCGATCATGATACCGAAGGGCATGCCCAGCATCAGGCGATACAACGCCAGGACGAGGCGGCACGCACCCGCGAGGCGCTCGTCGAAGCGCTCGAGGACGCCGTCGCGAGCCTCAAGCAGGCCTCACAGCTGACCCACCAGGATATCGATAGCCTGCGCGCCCAGCAGCGCCTGCATGGCGAACGTTGGCTGGCCCTGTCCGATCACTACCCGCCGGAAGAGGACATCCAGACACGCTATGCTGAAGCGCAAGCAGCTTGCCAGCACATCGGCGACGCTTGGGATCGTGCCTCGACGCAGGCTCAGGCACTCGAAGCCGCCTTGCGCGACGACCGTGCCGCCATCGACGACTGCCTGGCGAAGATCGATTGGCCGCACGACCTGCCACCGACGCCGCTGATTCATGAAGCCCGGCAACTACGTAACGCCGAGGCAGCCAATGCAAGCACACCCGTCGACCTCTCGACGCTGCGTACGGACCTCGACAAACTCGAAAGCCAGCTTGATCGCGGCACCCTGAAGACGGCTAGCCGTCTTCACCGGCAGCTTCGTCAACGTATCGATGCCTTGCCCCACGCCTCACGCGGCGACCTTGAAGCCCGCTTCAAGCGTCTCGGTGCACGGCTGGCCGAGTTACGCGATTGGCGAGGCTTCGTCGCCGGCCCCAAACGCACGCAACTCATCGAAAGCATCGAAGCGCTGGCCGAGGACGACGAGTCCCCCGATGCCGAGCGTGACCGTCGTCATCGCCAACTGGTCAAGGAATGGGCGGCGCTGGGCGATGCCGCCGCCACGGCCGAGCTTTCGCAGCGTTTTCGCAGCGCGTCCCAGCGCGTCCACGCGGCCCTGAACGACTGGTACCAACAGCGCGATGCCGCACGCACCCGTAACCTCGAGGCACGCGAAGCACTGTGCGAACAACTCGAGGAACTCATTACACACCCGGATGCCCAGGCCGACCCGGATGTACTGCGTCAAATTCGCGACCGCGCACGTGAGCAATGGCAACAATTCTCGCCAGTCCCGCGCGAGCACGCCAAGCCGCTCGGCCAACGCTTCGGCCACATCCGCCATGAATTGCAGACGCTAATCGACCGCCGGGCCAATGAAATCGGCGAGGCCAAGCGTGGCCTGATCGCCGAGGCCGAAAACCTGATGGAAGCCGACATGCCTTCCTCGCAACGCACCGAAGCGGCCAAAGCGCTCCAATCTCGCTGGCGGGCGCTGGGGCGTGCCGCCAAGGGTGAAGAGCAGATGCTCTGGCGCCATTTCCGCGGACTTTGCGATCGTATCTTCGCCGCCCGCGAAGCCGAGCGGGACAATCGTGCCCAAAAAGCCCAGGCTCGCCTGGACAGCATGCAAGCCCTGATCGACCGCTTCGATGCCTGGCAGCCTCAATGCGCCGACGACAGCGAGACACTGGAAAGTGCCGTGCGTGACGCTGAGGCTCTGGAACCCTTGCCCGGCGGCCGCCGCAGCGAGGGCATGCGCCGCCGCTGGCAAGGGATCGTACGTGCCCGTCGCGAACGCCTCGTGCAACTGATCCTCGCCGAGCAAGCCGAGCGCTGGACGCGCTTGCGCTCCTTGCTCGACGCCCACGTCAATGCAGATGACGCGTCCTTGCGCGACGGCCAAATGTCGGATGTCGCGCTACCCGAGGGCATGCCTCAGGACCTGCAGGATGCCCATGCGGCACGTAACACCGCTCGCCGAGAGGGCGACAGTGAAACGGCGCATCACGAACTGAGCCGACTGGTGGTTCAAGTGGCACTGCTCGCCGACGAACCAGTGGCCGCACAAGAAGAGCCGCTGCGTCTGGAAGTGCAAGTCGCGCGGCTCAATAATGGCCTGGGCCAGGCGCCGCAACCCGACCAGGAACTGGCCGATGTCTTGCGCCAATTGCTGGAAACCGGGCCCGTCGCGTCCGATGCATGGGCTTCCCGAGTCACGCGCTTCGATGCCTTGTTCGACGTTATCGCCCAACGCGTGGCCTGAATATACAGCGAGACGATGGTTTTCTTCTTGACCCAAGTCGTAAAAAATGTAGAATACGTCGCAGTTGATGCGGGGTGGAGCAGCTTGGTAGCTCGTCGGGCTCATAACCCGAAGGTCATCGGTTCAAATCCGATCCCCGCTACCAAACAGATAAAAAAGCGGTGTCCGTGAGGACACCGCTTTTTTGTGTTTCCCGCACCAAGCGTTGCATCTCACTCAGCCTCGCCAGATCCTTGTGTGCGTTCGGATGACGACATCCCCAAGCGCCCGATCCCCGGCAGCTTGAGCGCCGGCCGCGTTAGGTCGATGCCTAGCGTCAGGCCCATCAGTTGCCACTCGATGCCTTCGTCATAGGCGACGGTCAATCCCAGCACCCCACCCAACGAGACTTGATAACCGGTCCCACTCGGCGCCTCGGCCACGATAGTGTCCAGCAGGTAATCCTTGCCCACGGCGGTCGGCGGAAAATCGACACGCACCCCCGGTACCCGGCGCACCACCCAGGCCACGAAGGTATTGCTGTTGGGGCCCGGCCACACGCGATAGCGATCAGTCACTGGATACGCCGCCACGGCCTCGCGAATCTCGGGGATCGCGCGCTCGGCCGCCTTACCTCGTAACTCGGTCAGCAAGGTCGGTGCGCTTCCATACCAGGCGCGGTCGGGCGCGTCGGGACGCGAGGAGACCGTGGGTCGCCGCCAGCCGAGGACCTGGTGGACCTGATAATGCGTCGCGCCGGCCGGCTTGGTAGCGATCCATGTATGCACACCGAACGCCCCACGCCAGTCGAAGGCGCGAGCCGCGTATAACTGCACCAAGGCCTCGGGATGCGTGCTCGGTGCCGGCGCCACCCCCACCGAGGAGCGATCCGCCTGGGACCAGGCGCCACCTAGCGCGACGCGCTGACTTGCCAGCATGTAGGCGGGGCCAGCCATCAACAGGGCCAGTACGACGGTCAGACTCACCGTCAGCCATAAGCTTTTCTTGATCGCTCGGTGCATGCGACTGTTCTCCAGATGTAGTGATGCATTCATTACATACCATCATGCGCCAGCGCCGGGGGCTTGAATCCGCGCCTCGTGACCCGCATAACAAAAAGCAGTTCAATAGCGTCTTTACGCTTTACGTTCACACGATACTATCGATCCACACGCTACTTATCGAAAGGCCATTGCCATGCCGATCATCGATCCGCGTACCGGCGAACCCCTTACGTCGCCTCAAGACGAGAACACCAGCGCTTCGCAAACCACTGCCGGCACTCAGGATGCTTCTCAGTTCATCGTTGATGTCGACATGTCCAACTTCCAGCAGGTCGTGCTCGAAGGTTCGATGCAAGGGCCGGTGTTGCTCGATAGCTGGGCATCCTGGTGCGAGCCGTGCAAGAACCTCATGCCGGTGCTGGAGAAGCTGGCACACGAATACGGTGGCGCCTTCACCCTGGCCAAGCTGAACATCGAGGATAATCAGGAAATCGCCACGCAACTTGGTATCCGCTCGGTGCCCGACGTCAAGCTGATTGTGCAGGGGCAGCTCTACGATCAGTTCCAGGGCGCTTTGCCCGAATCGCAGATCCGCGAATGGTTGTCGCAGTATCTCAAGGCGCCCGAGGCTGCCGAAGCCACCCCCGAGGAGAAAGCCCAGCAGGCCTTGGATGCGGGTGATGCCGCCACTGCACGCGGTATCTACGAAACGCTGGTCAAGGAGTGGCCCGAGCACTACGACTATCAGATCGAGCTAGCGGGCGCACTAATCGCAGAAGGCAATGCGGTGGATGCCCGGGCACTGCTCGACAACCTGCCCCCAGAACATCGCGACACGCCCAAGGCACGCGGTGTCCGCGCGCGCATGGACTTCGGCGAGGAAGCTCCAAGTGCCGAGGAAGTGGCCGAGCTGGGCGAGCGTGACGATAGCGAGGCGCAATTCAAGCGCGCCCTACGCCAAGTCGCCGATGGCCAATACGAAGCCGGGCTAGATGGCTTGATGGCGCTGATGAAAACCGATCGCGCCTATGGCGACGACGTCGCCCGCAAGACCTTGTTGCGCGTCTTCGATGCCCTCGGCGCCGACCATCCCCTGACGGTCGCCTACCGCCGCAAGATGTTCGCGCTGCTCTACTAAGCCCTGCCACAGGGGGTGCCTCACGTCAGGAGGCCCCCTGCGCCTCGCACCACCCTGAACATGGCTATCCAGAACGCAAAAGCCGTGCATCGATGCGTTCCAGCGCCTCTTCGAGCAGATGGGTGGGCGTGCCAAAATTCAATCGCACGAATCCCGGGCACCCGAAATCGGCTCCATCGGACAACGCGACGCGCGTCGAGTCCAACAAGGTTTGCTGCGGCGAGACGCCAAGCCCCGCCTCGCGCATGTCGAGCCAAGCCAAATAGGTCGCCTCGGGGGGTGCCATCGTGACGCCAGGCCACCGGGATACATGATCGCGCAATCTCTGCAGATTGGTGTTAAGCGTCGCCAGCAACTCACCGCGCCAAGCTTCGCCGTGCGCATACGCCGCCTGAGAGGCGGTCAATCCCAAGATATTGACCTCAGGAAGCAACCCCGCTGCCGCCTCACGAAAACGCCGCCGTAGCTCGGGGTCGGGAATCACCGCGCAGGCGCTAGATAGCCCAGCGATATTGAAGGTCTTGGAAGGCGCCCAGAGAGTAATCGTGCGCTGGGCCAAGGCCGGCGATAAAGACGCCAACGGACGATGCCGACGCGTCGCATCGAGTATCAGATCGCAATGCAGCTCGTCGGAAACGATCAACAGGTCGTGGCGTTCGGCGAGCTCGCCCAGAGCGTGTAGTTCGTGCTCGTCCCAGACGCGTCCCGTGGGATTGTGCGGATGGCACCACAGCAGCAGACGCGTCTGCGGCGTGATCGATGCTTCCAGTGCCTCGAGATCGAGTCGCCAAGGCGCGCCCGGCGCCTCGGGCTCGGCCAGCATCACGCGCTCGGCGATGCGACCGCTGCGTTCGGCCACACGTAGAAAAGGCGGATAGATCGGCGTCGCGGTCAGCACCGCCTGGCCAGGACTGCAGAAGGTCTGGGCGGCCAGATGTAGAGCTGGCACCACGCCGGGAATCCATACCTGCCAGTCAGGCTCGATCGACCAGGCGTAATGATCGGCGCTCCACGCGCAGAGCGTCTCGCGAAGCGTATCGGTCAATCTGCCATAACCGAAGACACCATGAGACACGCGTTCCTCAAGCGCCGAGACGACCGCCGGGGGAGACACGAAATCCATGTCCGCGACCCATAGTGGCAGGACATCGTCAGCATAACGCTGCCATTTTTGTGACGGATACTGTCGCCGATCCAACGGCGTGGCAAAATCGTATGGCATGCTAAGACTCATCGACTCGAACGGAAGACTCTCGAACATGCCTGAAACCTCGTTCTATGCCAAGGCCATGCGAGGCACACCACGTCTGGTGAGACGCTGGCTGATGCTGGGCCAGGCCGCTCCCGATCGTCTGGCGATGATTCTCGCTGACACCTCGCGCCTGGCCGGGCTCGGCGAACCGCAAGCCGAACCCGATGGGCGCTGTCTGCGTGAATGGAGCAGCGACTGCCAACCACCTCTGTGGGCAGCACGTACCGCCGTCTTCCTGCTGATCCAGATGCCGGCACGCCCGACGCCCGAAGACGACGAAGAAGCCTGTGCCTGGGCCTACTGCTGGCTGCGCAACCGCGATTTTCAGTCCCTAGACGCCGCTCACGAGGCCCTACCGAGTCACTTACGCGAACCGCTTGCCAAGGCCCTGGACGCCGCTTGGGTCGACCAGGACGCCTTGCGTCTTATCTGAGGACGCAGAGCAGACTTGACCACATGCCAACAGCAGCCGATGCTAATGAACCTTCCGCACACTGAGTCAACGAGGAGGTCGCTCCCGCATGACGCCCGCCATTCGCCTTCTTGAGCGCAGCGCCATCCCGCACGAGGTGCTGCAATACACGCACGATCCCAAGGTTGCCGCCTACGGCGAGGAGGCCGTGACGGCGCTAGGGCTGGCGCCGGATAGCGTGTTCAAGACCTTGCTCGCGCAACTCGATGATGGGCGTCTTGTCGTCGCTCTCGTGCCCGTCATGGCCACACTCGACCTCAAAGGACTCGCCAAGGCTGCCGGCACACGCAAGGCCAGAATAGCCGACCCCGCTCTGGCCGAGCGCACCACGGGCTATGTCGTGGGCGGCATCAGCCCACTAGGACAGCGCAAACGCCTGCCCACCTTCGTGGACGACAGCGCCCGCGCCTTGTCGTCGCTCCACGTCAGTGGCGGTCGGCGTGGCCTGGAAATATGCCTGGCGCCCACGGCATTGATCGCCCTGCTCGAGGCGACCACAGCCCCGCTGGCGCGGGCATGAAACACCTTCGATAGGCGGGGATGCTCGTATGGCGATTCGCTACGACCTATGGCTCACGCCCGACGACGAACCCCGCCACCGCAGGGTCGAAAAGGCGCTGGAGCACTTCTTCGTGGCACGCTTCGCAGACTATCCTCACCTTCAGTTGCCCGGCGCTGACCCCTACGATTATGATGCTCCCTTCAACCGCCTGTATGACGCCTTACTCGCACGAGCACGCGACTATTGCGAGCGTGAATGGCACTACGTGCCGACGCCCGCGCAGCTCAATACGGCATTCTTCCGGGCCGTGGCCCACTCGCCGAAATTCGTACTGGACCCCCCGCGATGGTGATTCGTCCTGAAAAGGCGCCCGATGAGCGCCAACTGGCCCTCATTACCCAACAACTGGGCCGCGCGCCGCGTGGCATCCAGACCGTGTCTGCGGCCACGCAAGACGGCATACCGCTGGTGCTGCGCATGCATGCCATCGTCGACGACAAACCGTTCCCGACGCATTTCTGGCTGTGCTCCGATCACTTGAAGATCGCCATCTCGCGCATCGAGGCCCAAGGCGTTATCAAGGCACTCGAGTCATGCCTCCAGGAAGAGGTCGACTTCATGGCTGCGTACCGGCGTAGCCACGAGGATTACGTGGCCCAACGCTGGCAGACCATGAGCGACGCCGAACGCGATATCGTCGACCGCCACGGCTATCACGATCTCTTCACGCGGCGCGGCATCGGTGGCATCGCTAACTGGGATCAGGTGCGCTGCCTGCATATGCAATACGCCCATCATCTATGCGGCGACAATGCCATCGGACGCTGGATGGATGCCGAGTACGATGTGCTCGCCTGTCTGCGCTAGCATTCTGTGGCACTTGGCCGGTCATCGCGCAAGACACGGATGTCGAGACAAGTCTATCGATCTGATAAGGAGGAATCGTGCGCATCTGTATCTATATGGGGTCGCGTGAAGGACGCGATGCCGGCTTTCGTCACGCCGCCGAGGCGCTGGGTCGGTGCATTGCGCAACGCGGCTGGGGGCTGGTCTACGGCGGCGCCCGCGTCGGCTTGATGGGCGCCGTGGCCGATGCCGCGCTGCACGAAGGCGGCGAGGTCATCGGCGTCATTCCCCATCACTTGGTCGAGCGCGAACTGGCCCACGAGGGGCTGACGCATCTGCTGCGTGTCGACGATATGCATGCGCGCAAGTCGGCCATGGCCGAGCACGCCGATGCGTTCATCGCCCTGCCCGGCGGCATCGGAACCCTGGAAGAGCTGTTCGAGACGTGGACCTGGCAATACCTGGGGCTTCACGATAAGCCTATCGGCGTACTCGACGTCAACGGCTTCTATCGACCATTATTGGAATTTCTGGACCATACCGTCGCGCATGGCTTTCTCAACCCCGAGACACGCGCGAGACTCGCCGCCGCCGCTGACCCCGATCACTTGCTCGACCGCTTGATGGCAGCAAAAAACGCACCACAGTCGACCTCGTGAGCGTACGCCACGATGCTTCACGGGCGCCGACCAGTTGATTCCATCTTCAAGGAGGAAAGGTCGATGTACGCTATCGCCATCAACGATCAGACGCTGGTCTGGCAACCCCATGACGCGCCGCGCGGCATTGCCGCTGACGAAGTGCGCATCGATGTCGCCTGGGCGGGGATGAACCGCGCCGACGTGATGCAGCGTGCAGGGCACTACCCGCCGCCGCCCGGCGAAAGCGAGATCCCCGGGCTCGAAGTCAGCGGCACCATCGCCGAGGTGGGCCGCAGCGTGGAACGCTTCAAGCCCGGCGACCAGGTCTGCGCCCTGCTGGCTGGTGGCGGTTACGCTGAACAAGTAGTGGTCGCCGAGGCCCAGGTACTGCCCATTCCCAAAGGGTTCGCCCTGCGTGACGCCGCCGCACTGCCGGAAGTCTTCGCCACTGCGTGGCTCAATCTGTACATGGAAGGCGCCGCCAAATACGGCGAGCGAATCGTCCTGCATGCCGGTGCCAGTGGGGTGGGGACGGCCGCCATTCAATTGTGCCGTGCCTTCGGCAACCCGTGCTTCGTGACCGTCGGCAGCCAGGCAAAGCTGAATGCTTGTAAGCGGCTTGGTGCCGATGCCGGCTGGAACCGGCACGAGGGCAGCTTCGTCACGCCGATCAAGGACTGGGGCGGCGCGGACATGATTCTCGACCCGGTGGGCGGCGACTATATCGCTCAGGATCTACAAGTGCTCAACCCCGACGGGCGGGTGGTATTGATCGGCTTGATGAGAGGGCGTGACGCCCAGATCGACCTCGGTCACATGCTGATGAAGCGTCAACGTATCATCGGCTCGACGCTGCGTTCGCGCTCACCTCGCGCCAAAGGCGCCATTCTCGATGCGCTGCATGCCCATGTTTGGACCAAACTAGCCAATGGTGACATCAAACCACTGATCGACAAGGCCTGGCCGATTCAAGATGCCGACACCGCGATGCAGCACATGATCGACAATGCCAACACAGGCAAGGTGCTGTTGAGCGTCAGTGGAGAAGGGTAGCGACGATCTAAAACCAATTATCGCCGGGCGAGTGACTGGAACACGATCTAGAGGGGTTTCTAGGCGAGCCCTGCGGCATCACGCGTACGCTGATAGGTCAACTGCAACAAGCGTGCATCGTCACCGGCTCGGTGGCGCTGAATGCCTCGCTCACGGATGATGACCTCTTTCATCGCCCCCCACCGTTCGAGTTGCGATTCATCCAGCAAACGACGCAGTGCCTCGAGGCGAAAGCGCGGCAGCATGCCCGCGTGGTGAAACAATAGCGACAGCCAGGTATTGTCGTATCCCCAGCTATCGCTATAGGCGATACCGTCGACTCCCAGTTCATCGTTGAGCCATCGCGCAACTTCGATGACGGGATAGCCCTCGCGGTGCAGTCGACCACGCGAAATGCCATGCAACAGTTCGGCCTTGGGATCCCAGTGGGTCCACTCTTCCAACGGTTGGATAAGGAAGGCACAAGTACTGCCATCGGCCCGCGCGATGCCCACCTCTATCGGATAGCTGCCACGCCCGAAACCGGACGCTTCGATATCGAGCAGTATCGGCAACACGTGGCAGCATTCCTCTTCAAAGCGATATCACGAACGCGACGTAGCCCACGATGTCCACCGGGACCACACCAATCAGACTACGTGAACGGGAAACACGATGCGAGCCCCATGGCACTACTCTCAGTCAGTGCGTCTCAATGCGTCAGTGACGCGACCGGCTCGCCGGCTTCGCTGCGTTGCGCGCGTTCGGCAAGTGCGTCCCATTGCGCAGCACGCCGGGAGTCGACGGGAAGCCCCAGGTGGGCATGACGGTAGGCCTCGGCCATACGCTCGGCGGCCAGGCCATGGCCGGCTTCGGCGGCACGCGCATACCATGTCACCGCTTTTTCTTCACGGCGAGCGTACTGCGCACAGCCGAACTCGTAAATGCGGCCCGCCTGGTACTGCGCATGCACATCACCCGCATAGGCGGCCTGAAAGACATAGCGCGCCCCCTTGGCCTTATCCTGCGGGGAGTTACCACGATGAAACAGCATATGGCCATAGAACGAAAGCGCGGCGGTGTGGCCGGCTTCGGCACAGCGCTGAAAAAGTCGCATCGTCAAACGATGCTTGCCGGGAGAGCGTGTCATCCAGCGGGCATGTAACAGTTGGGCTGCGAGACGGTATTCGAGCCGAATCCGCAGAGAGGATACCTGTTGCATAACCATCGACCCTGAAGTCGTCGTGACCGAGAAAGGTACGTAAACGATTGCGTCGGCTCGGGCTCTCCCTGCACGCGCCAACACCCCGGATAAAATCACTGTCACCGTTGCCTGACATACCGCTTGGTGCCCGTATCCCCGGCAACGGGGCGCCAAGCATACGCTTACCCTCAGACGGACTCAACCCCCGTTTGCCGCCCGCAAACGGCACCGCTACCATGCCGTTTCAATCACTTTTTTCGATACCCGCGCGGAGCCTCAGATGCAAACACGCCCCCTCGGTCAGACCGGCATTGACGTCAGCCGCTTGTGCCTAGGTACGATGACCTTCGGCGAACAGAACACCGAAGCCGATGCCCATGCACAACTCGATCGCGCCACTGCCGCAGGCATCAACTTCATCGATACCGCCGAGATGTACCCTGTCCCGCCCAAGGGCGAGACCCAGGGACTCACCGAGGCTTATATCGGCAGTTGGCTCAAGGCACGCGGCAAACGTGACGACCTGGTCATCGCCACCAAGGCCGCTGGCCCTGGCCTCGACCATGTACGCGGTGGCCCGCGTTTGACCCGCAATCATTTGCAGCGTGCCGTCGACGATAGCCTGACGCGCCTCAATACCGACTACATCGATCTTTACCAGCTCCACTGGCCCGACCGTAGTGCCAACTTCTTCGGCAAGCTGGACTACCAGCATGACGAGGACGAGGATGCCACGCCGTTGGCGGAAACACTCACGGCCCTCAAGGAACTCGTCGACGCGGGCAAGATTCGCGCCATCGGGCTATCCAATGATACGCCGTGGGGCGTGATGCAAAGCCTACGCCTTGCTGACTCGTTGGATGTGCCGCGCGTAGCTAGCGTGCAGAACCCTTATAACCTGCTCAATCGCAGCTTCGAGGTCGGGCTCGCCGAGATCGCCCATCGTGAAGACGTCGGCCTTCTGGCCTACTCGCCATTGGCCTTTGGCGCGCTCACCGGCAAATACCTTGATGGCGCCCGTCCGCCCCAGGGTCGCTTGACCTTGTTCGAGCGCTTCAAGCGCTATACGTCCGACCTGGCCGAGGAGGCGATCGGCGCCTACGTCGGGATTGCACGCGAACATGGTCTGGACCCTGCCCAGATGGCCTTGGCCTACGTCAACTCACGCTCGTTCTTGACCAGCAACATCATCGGTGCGACCACACTCGAGCAGCTCGACGCCAATCTGGCCAGCGAGGATCTGACGCTGGACACTAGCGTGTTCGAGGCCATCGAGGCCGTGCATCGTCAGCACCCCAACCCCTGCCCTTGACGCTAATGGCGTGCCTATCGCCATGATAGGCATGCCATCATCGGAGCGCCTGGGTATGCTTGTTATACTGACGATACTGAACATTTCGATCCCGAACGCGAGGACTGCGCATGCTAAGCGTCATTTCACCGGCCAAGACACTGGATTTCAAAACATCGCCGACGACCGCGACCTATACCCAACCGGAGTACCTTGAGCAAAGCGCCGAACTGATCGAGATCCTGCGCGATTATTCACCTCAACGGCTTTCCGAGTTGATGGGCATCAGTGACAAGCTGGCAGGACTCAATGCCGCGCGATTTGCCGAATGGGCACCGCCATTCTCGCCAGAAAACGCCAAGCCGGCCGTACAGGCGTTCCAGGGCGACGTTTACATGGGGCTTGATGCACCCTCGTTCAGTGAGCGGGATAATCAGGAAGCACAGCAGCGTCTGCGCATTCTCTCAGGGCTTTATGGGCTGCTGCGTCCACTCGATCTGATTCAGCCTTATCGTCTGGAGATGGGAACCAAGCTGGCTAATCCGGCGGGCAAGGATCTCTACGCCTTCTGGCGAGAGCGCCTCACCCAGGGCCTTTCCCGAGCCGTAGAAGAAAGCGGCTCGCCGGTGCTGGTCAATCTCGCGTCCAACGAATACTTCAAGGCCATTGATGCCAAACACTTGACGTGCCGTGTCATCACGCCAGTCTTCAAGGATGAGAAGAACGGTCAATTCAAGATCATCAGCTTTTATGCCAAGAGAGCCCGAGGCTTGATGGCCGCCTGGATGATTCGCCAGCGTGTCGACGATCCCGAGGACTTGAAACGCTTCGACGTCGGCGGCTATCGCTTCAACAGCAGCCTGTCTGACGGCGACACCTGGGTTTTCACACGCAGAGCAGACGAGACGGTCACTTCCTGATAGCTTGCGTGGCCGGCCTTGAGCCGGCCAGCCTCCGGCACCACGAGCGTCAATCCCACACTCAGAACACGCCGCCCTTTTCCAATGCCGGCAACACAGGCACAGGAAACGTTGGCTCGACGCCGGTGAGGTTCGACAAGGGAGGGTTTACTGGGCGGCGCCAAGGAGCACTTCATGATCTTGCCGTGCGCCTGAGACAATAACGACCTGACGCACATTCAGGAATACGTACTCCAGCACTGGGGCGCCTTGGTATATGCAGGGTATTGTGCAGAATCCCAGCGTCTGAGATCAGCGAATATGCGTCACGTTGGTGACGCCTTACCCTATAATAAACATACAAAAGGCCGGGCAAATTGCCCAGCCTTTCAGGAATTCCAAGCGATCAACGCAGAGCCTTAGTCCTGCGCGTCCTCGGCTGCATTTTGAATATCCTCACCCGCTTCTTCCATGCTATCGCCAGCATCGTCCATAGCGTTATCCACGGATTCTCCAGCCTCTTCTGCGGGGCCTTTATCGTCGCACGCCACGACACCAACTGCCGTCATGCCAATGATCAGCGCCAAGGCCATTTTCCGAAGCCATTCACTACGCAGCATACTATTCTCCTTAATGATTACGTACTCCATGTACGATGCTCACTTAAGCACAGAGGACAACAACAGGCAAATAGTACGGAAACTACGGCATATGCATAGGCATAAAAAACCCCCGCCTCTTTGAACTGACCCCTGAAAATTGGACACCACTCCAATCGTAAGGGGTCTTTCCATGACCAGGTATTCGACGGCGTTCAAACTTCGGGTCGTTCGCTACCATGAGCAGCAAGAC
>NZ_JARANX010000080.1:0-2574 GCF_029889785.1 Chromohalobacter sp. 48-RD10
ATCAGCCTTATCCTTGATCGGCAGCGTTTCCTGGCGAATGGGCAAACGTCCCTGGCCACGGCGGCGCATGATGGTACGGCGCTTGCTGCTGCGGGGCTTGGCAACGAATGCACCGGGGAAGCTGTGATTGCCGGCCGGGCCTGAGTAGCCGGCGCCGCCGCTGGTCTCGCTGACGCGGCCTTGGAACTCGGCCACCGCAATATCGTTGAGGCCGTACCACAGCTGCACCGAGGCCATCTTGCGGTAGTCGCCGCTTTTCGAGCCTTTCACGCGAACGCTCTTCAAGCGCTTGCGTATCGCCGTGGCACGGCGTAGACCCAGCTCGCTTTGCAGTCCCTGGCTGGATAGCTTGCGCAGGGTGGCGGCGGTGCGCGTCAGCGCACGATTGTAGGAGGCGTTGACTTCCTTGGGCATGGCACCCAGTTCGTCGATCACGCGCTGGAGCTCGTCGGCATCAACGTCAAAATCCAGCATCGGGCCTCACCGCGAGATCAAGCATGGCCATGCCGGTACCGTCACCCTGGGGCTCGGTCATCACGTCGTAGGTGGTGCCGCCGACCGTGCAGGTATCGCGCCGCTGCACGCCCGGCACATCGGACTGCTTACACCACACTCGAGGGCGCTCGGTATCCATGCGGTACTCGCCGAGCTGGGTGTCGAGGTACTGGTCTTCATAGATGCCTGAGAAGTCGAGCACGACACCATCCTCGCGCGTGACGGTCACCGCCGTGGCGAACTCGCCTTCGTCGAGGAAAGCGTCAAGATCTTCCCAGGCCGGTGCCGGCATCAGTCTTGGCCCCCAGCCTCAGCGGCTTCGATGGCAGCGATCAGCTCGGCCTTCTTCATGCCGTCAAAGCCTTCGATATCCAACGACTTGGCCTCTTCCTTGAGTTCGGACACCGTCATGTCCTCCAGGGCTTTCTCGCCGTCGTCTTCCTCGCTGGCATTACCAGCCAGCTTGGCCTTACCACGACGACGCAGGTTGTCAGCCTCAGCCGCAGGCACGCTGCGCACTACCTTGCCCGGGGTGATCATCTTTCCGGCAGCCATGAAAGCACTAGTGCACTCAATATCGACGGTCTTGGTCTTCTTGCTCATGGGGCATACCTCTTGGGGGTTATGGCGATAAAGCCCCGCACCTTGCGGGGCCGTCAGTCACTGATTGCCGATCACGCGGAGGTGTTGCGGCCCAGGCAGAACGACTCGACACGACGCACCGCCATGTCGACGTCCTGGAACACAACCAAGCGGGTACCGCCGGATTTCGACAGGCTGTACGGGTCAACGGTCAGGTCGAGGCCACCCCACAAACCAATGATCAGGTCGGCGAAATTGCCGAAGAACAGATCGCCGCTCTGGATCTGGTTGGTCACCTCGGTGCCGTAGCCGTTGACGGTATTACCCTGCTCCCAGATAGGCGCACCATTGGTGCCCTCGAACTTCTGCGTGGTCTTGAAGTGGCCGCGCATCATGGACGCCATCACATAGGCCATGGAGTTCACGTCGGCATTATCGGCGGCGATTTCGCTTTCCATCTTCACCGCCTCGGCATAGGTGGGCTTGCCGGTCGTAGCAAGGTTGACCGCGTTGATGCCCGAGGTCTGCGCGATGCCGGTAGGCTCGTTGCCACCAGCCCCGTAGAAACCCGCCAGATCGACGGCCTGCGCTACGGCAGAGGCAAGATCATTACGCACCACGCGCTCGGCGTCGGGGGTAGACTGCAGCATCAGCCGGCGGGTGATGTCGGTGTAGGCCGCCACGGTCTTGGGCGACAGCCCGATTTGCCCAATGCTCGGCGTGCCCTCGTCGGCATCCTCGCCTTCACCCAGCCAGTAAGCGGTCGCCCCGCCGGTCTGTTTGGGGATCTCGACGTTGCCGACCAATCCGCTCATGGTGGTGGCCAAGCGCATCAGCGCCGTACGGTTGCGCAGCATCTCGATGAAGCTGCCGGCCATATACTGGGTATCGACCAAGCCATCGCCCGTCTGGGCGCCAGTCGGCGTATCGGACGCGCCGCCGGCATTAAAGGCACGAGAAAGCACGTCGTCGGGAATCAAGATCCCGCGCGCCTGTTTGCCGTACTGACGCTCAGCTTCAGAGGACAGCTCCAACTCGAACTTGGCGGCCTCCTGGGCACGCTTGTCCTGCGGATTGGCCAGCGCGCGCACAACCTTCATCATCGAGTAGCGCTGCAAGTCCTGGTCGGTCATGCCAATGCTTGACGAGCGGGTTTCGGTCTCGCCGTTATCGGTCACCGCCTTGGAGCGCTTCTTGTGCATTTCGCCCAACAGGGCGCGCTGGAACTCCTCGGGGCTCTTGTCTTCGCTGACGTAGCGGGTCGCCAGTTCAGTGTTCTCGTACTCGCGGCCCATGTCCATGATCGCTTTGACGCGGGCCTGCTCAGCCTGGACGCCAGCCCGGCGGGCCTGGTTCTGGTCATCACCGGCGCGCTCGATCATCTCGAGCACTTCGACGATCTCGTCTTGCTCGTTGACCTTGGCGCGGACCAGGTTGCCCTTCTTGTCGCGCAGGATCTTCTCGTTCATCTCGCCTTCCTTATGATGTGTCCTGGAA
>NZ_JARANX010000081.1:0-2553 GCF_029889785.1 Chromohalobacter sp. 48-RD10
AAGCGTTGCCAAGCATTGTCTCGCCGGCTTCGGCCTTGACAATCACGGCGCTTTCGGTAGAATACGCCTTCCTCGTTAGGCGCTTCGGCAACAACGAGACGCTCCGCTCTTGGTATGATATCGAGCCCGGAGCTGGCTCTTTAACAATCGATCAGGTAATTCATGTGGGCGTTTGCTCAGGATAGGGGTGCCTGTCACGACCTATCAAGGCAAACGACTCGTCAAGAGACGTTTTGGTCTTGAACCAAGTTTGGTCCGCTTCTTTGTTCGCAAAGACAAGGACTATCAGACTTTCAACTGAAGAGTTTGATCATGGCTCAGATTGAACGCTGGCGGCAGGCCTAACACATGCAAGTCGAGCGGAAACGATCCTAGCTTGCTAGGAGGCGTCGAGCGGCGGACGGGTGAGTAACGCATAGGAATCTACCCAGTTGTGGGGGACAACCTGAGGAAACTCAGGCTAATACCGCATACGTCCTACGGGAGAAAGCGGGGGCTCTTCGGACCTCGCGCGATTGGATGAGCCTATGTCGGATTAGCTAGTTGGTGGGGTAATGGCCCCCCAAGGCGACGATCCGTAGCTGGTCTGAGAGGATGATCAGCCACACCGGGACTGAGACACGGCCCGGACTCCTACGGGAGGCAGCAGTGGGGAATATTGGACAATGGGCGCAAGCCTGATCCAGCCATGCCGCGTGTGTGAAGAAGGCTTTCGAGTTGTAAAGCACTTTCAGCGGGGAAGAAAGCGTGCCGGCCAATACCCGGTACGGACGACATCACCCGCAGAAGAAGCACCGGCTAACTCCGTGCCAGCAGCCGCGGTAATACGGAGGGTGCAAGCGTTAATCGGAATTACTGGGCGTAAAGGGCGCGTAGGCGGCGTGTCACGCCGGGTGTGAAAGCCCCGGGCTCAACCTGGGAATGGCATCCGGAACGGGCAGGCTAGAGTGCAGGAGAGGAAGGTAGAATTCCCGGTGTAGCGGTGAAATGCGTAGAGATCGGGAGGAATACCAGTGGCGAAGGCGGCCTTCTGGACTGACACTGACGCTGAGGTGCGAAAGCGTGGGTAGCAAACAGGATTAGATACCCTGGTAGTCCACGCCGTAAACGATGTCGACTAGCCGTTGGGTCCCTTGAGGACTTAGTGGCGCAGTTAACGCGATAAGTCGACCGCCTGGGGAGTACGGCCGCAAGGTTAAAACTCAAATGAATTGACGGGGGCCCGCACAAGCGGTGGAGCATGTGGTTTAATTCGATGCAACGCGAAGAACCTTACCTACCCTTGACATCCTGCGAACTGGGTAGAGATACCCGGGTGCCTTCGGGAGCGCAGAGACAGGTGCTGCATGGCTGTCGTCAGCTCGTGTTGTGAAATGTTGGGTTAAGTCCCGTAACGAGCGCAACCCTTATCCCTATTTGCCAGCGGTCCGGCCGGGAACTCTAGGGAGACTGCCGGTGACAAACCGGAGGAAGGTGGGGACGACGTCAAGTCATCATGGCCCTTACGGGTAGGGCTACACACGTGCTACAATGGCCGGTACAAAGGGTTGCGAAAGCGCGAGCTGAAGCCAATCCCGGAAAGTCGGTCTCAGTCCGGATCGGAGTCTGCAACTCGACTCCGCGAAGTCGGAATCGCTAGTAATCGTGCATCAGAATGGCACGGTGAATACGTTCCCGGGCCTTGTACACACCGCCCGTCACACCATGGAAGTGGACTGCACCAGAAGTGGTTAGCTTAACCTGCGGGAGAGCGATCACCACGGTGTGGTTCATGACTGGGGTGAAGTCGTAACAAGGTAGCCGTAGGGGAACCTGCGGCTGGATCACCTCCTTAAACGACCGCGCATCCCGTCCTGGGTAAGCGCTCACAATGAATTACCTGATCGCGCAGAGCAACGACTGTTTGGGTCCTGGACCCAGTGGTTAGTAGCCGGGTCTGTAGCTCAGTTGGTTAGAGCGCACCCCTGATAAGGGTGAGGTCGGCAGTTCAAGTCTGCCCAGACCCACCAATTTTATCCAGCTCGGCGTTATTTCGTGACTCGCCTAGCAGGCTAGGCGTCGCCACAAAATGCCTTGATCTGAATAAAATAGTGTCAAGTCGGAAAGAGTAAGGCTTAAGAGGTAGGAAAGAAGCCCTTTCTTAACTCTTCCTTCTTCATTCTTCCCTCTTGCTAAGGGGCCTTAGCTCAGCTGGGAGAGCGCCTGCCTTGCACGCAGGAGGTCACCGGTTCGATCCCGGTAGGCTCCACCATCTCTTCCCAATACGGCGTTGAAAGCTGACTCGCATAGAGGCCTATGCGTCGCCATCTTTCGCCTTGTCTTGGAAAGAGTTCCCGACAGTCGTCAATACGCTGAAATCAGTTGTAAGCGTTAAGAAGATGAGCACACGAAGGATCTTCCTTCTCTCTTCCTTCTTAGCTCTTCCAACTGCTTTCGAGCAGTCGCTCTTTAACAATGTGGCATAAGCTGACAAAGCAAGACGATACGTCTCAAGCGTATCCGGCATGATCGTGATCGTCGCCAGGCCAGACCCTTTGGGGTTATATGGTCAAG
>NZ_JARANX010000082.1:0-2528 GCF_029889785.1 Chromohalobacter sp. 48-RD10
TATGTCGGACTCGAGCCTCTGATCGGGCCCGAGAACGAAGCGTTCTACACGCGCCAGGATGGCAGCCAGCACGAAGAGGAGGGCAGCGAGTGAACCAGGCCTGGCGACTTCAGGAGCTGGAGCGGCGGCTCAACAACCTGCTGATGGTCGGCACCATCCTCGAGGTGGATCATGCCGCCCGTAAACTGCGCGTGGAGGTTGGTGCGATCCGTACCGCCTGGCTCGACTGGCCAGTGGAGATCGGCCGCAACTTCCGCCGCTGGCGCCCGCTTCGCCAGGGGCAGCAGGTGGTGCTGGCATCGCCCTCTGGCGATCCGGCGCAGGCGGTGATCTCCGGCATGCTCTACAGCGCGGCGCTGCCGGCGCCTTCCGATAGTCCCGACCTTGACCTGGTCGAGTTCGAGGACGGGGCGCGCTTCCAGTACGACAGTGCTGCACACGAGAGCATCGCCGAAACCGGCGGCAGCCGTATCACCATGGATCGCGACCGTATCCTGCTCGAGAGCAATGGCAGCACTCTCGAGCTCGACGCCGCCGGCATCCGGCTCAACGGTGCCCGCATCGACCTGAACTGAGGAGGCACCATGCCCGCCGTTACACGCAAGGGCGACAGCTGCACCGGCCACGGCGATTTCCCGCCGCGCGCGAGCACCGGCGGCAGTGGCGACGTCTACGCCAACGGCATCGCGGTCCATCGCCAGGGCGATGGCTGGGCGGTGCATTGCAACCCCACCCCGAGCTGTCACGGCAGCAGCCTGGCCGCCGGATCCTCCACGGTCTACGCCAACGGTGCCCCGCTGGGCCGCATCGGCGACCCGGTCGCCTGCGGTTCCTCCGTCGCCGGCGGCAGCGGTGACGTCTTCGCCGGGTAGAACCACTGCCAGCGGAGCGCGCACGCGGGCTAGCCCATGATGGCCCGCATGAACGGTATGAATGCGCAGTCCGGGCGCTCCCTCTCCGGCATCAACCATTTGCGGCAATCGCTGCGCGACATCCTGACCACACCGATTGGTACCAGGGTGATGCGCCGCGACTATGGCTCGCGCTTGTTCGAGTTGATCGACGCGCCGATGAACAACGCCACGCTGGTGGAGCTCTACGGTGCGACTGCCGAAGCCCTTGCACGCTGGGAGAGTCGCTTTCGGCTTACGCGGGTACGTGCTACCAGCGCGGAGCCAGGCCGTGTCATCCTCGAGCTGTTGGGCGAGTACCGACCCACTGGTGAGACCATCAACCTCGACGGCATTGAGGTGACTTGATGGCAAGCCCGATCGATCTCTCCCGCTTACCGGCCCCGGCTGTCGTCGAGGAGCTCGACTTCGAGACCATCTTCGCCGAGCGCAAATCCCGCTTGCTCGAATTGACGCCCGAGGCCGATCGCGCCGACGTCGAGGCCACGCTCGAACTCGAATCCGAGCCGATCACCAAGCTACTGCAGGAAAACGCATACCGCGAAATGACCTGGCGCCAGCGCGTCAACGAAGCGGCCAAGGCCGTGATGCTCGCTTACTCAAACGACGAAGATCTCGACCAGCTCGCCGCCAATTACAACGTTGAGCGGCTGACCGTCGACGATGGCGACCCGGATGCTACGCCGCCGGTACCGCCCACCTACGAGAAAAACGACGAACTCCGCCTGCGCGCCCAGCGCGCCTGGGAGGGACTGAGCGTCGCCGGGCCCACCCAGGCCTACGAGTTTCACGCATTGAGCGCCGACGGCCGCGTCGCCGATGCCACCGCAATCAGCCCCGAACCCTGCGATGCCCTGGTTACTATCCTCGCCCGCGACGGCAACGGCGAGGCCAGCCAGGACCTACTCGACGTCGTCTATGCCGCACTCTCTGCTGAGACCGTGCGCCCGGTATGCGACCGGCTCACGGTCCAGAGTGCCGAGATCGTCGATTACGCCGTCGACGCCACGCTCTACCTCTACCCCGGCCCCGAACAAGAGCCGATCCTTGCCGCCGCGCGCGACGCCCTGGCCACATACGTCAGCACGCAACGCCGCCTCGGCCGCGATATACGCCTCAGCGCCGTCTATGCCGCCCTGCACGTCGAGGGTGTGCAGCGTGTCGAACTCGCCGCGCCGGCGGCGGACGTCGTGCTCGATGACACCCAGGCCGCGCACTGCACCGCCATGAGCGTCGAGATCGGAGGTAGCGATGAGTGATTTGCTCCCCCCGAACAGCACCCCGCTCGAACGTGCCGCCGCCGAGGCGGGCGCCGAGATCCAGCGCGTGCCCATCCTGCTGCGTCAGCTCTGGAACCCGTACACCTGCCCGCTGGCCCTGCTGCCATATCTCGCCTGGGCCTTTTCTGTCGACCGTTGGGACGCGACATGGAGCGAGAGCGCCAAGCGCAGCGTCGTCGCCGCCGCGTTCTACGTCCATCAGAAGAAAGGCACGATCAGCGCGCTACGCCGCGTCGTCGAGCCCCTGGGCTACCTGCTCGAGGTCGTCGAATGGTGGCAGACCGATCCCCCAGGCCCGCGCGGCACGTTCGATCTGCGCATCGGCGTGCTCGATACC
>NZ_JARANX010000083.1:0-2497 GCF_029889785.1 Chromohalobacter sp. 48-RD10
CGAAGCGGTGGCGTTCGACGACCGAGACGCCCTGGCTCTGGCCGACCGTCTGCTCGAACGGCTTGAGATGTCCACGCAGTTGGTGCTGGAGTTCGACAATGACTACTCGACACCGACTCGTTGTCAGCATTACGTGACGCGTCTGCCGGCCTGGCTCGAGCGTTTGAGCAAGGCTCTTACCGAGCGCTTCGCGCTCGAGGATCAACTCATCGCACGCTTGCATGCCGCGCATGCGCCGTCTGCCGACGTCGGCGACTCCTTCGCATCGCGCGCCTTGTCGTAAGCCGGTTGATGCCCTCTGGCGTCAGCCCTCGGACGGTCAATCGTCCCGCAGGAAGTAGGTGGTGCTGCCGTCGGCGCCCAGTTGAGCGATGCTGGCGGGGCGGCCCTGTACATCCAGGGTGACCAGACCGATGCCGGCTTGATTCCACAGTCGCTCGCCGTGGCTGGCCCCTTGCGGGTAGCGTGGGCGAATGTGCATGGGACGACGTTTGGTGAACCAGTTGAGTGGCGACGCCGGCGCATACAGCCAGCGGTTGAGACGGTCGAATGCATCCAGTAGACGCGTGGGAAACTCGTTCTTGAGTCCGCTGCTGGTGATCTGCCAGAGACTTGGGCCGTGCTGGCGGTGGCGAATCTCGATATCGTAGACAAAGGAATAGTGCACGTCGCCGGAGAGGATCACGTAATTGCCGGGAGTGCGGGTATGACGAAAGATATTGAGCATGACGCTGGCCGCGCCACGATGGGCCATCCAGTTTTCTGCATCCACCAGTAGCGGTTTGCCCGCCAATGTGAATAAACGCTGTATTCCTTCGATCAACTTCACCCCGAACATTGGTGCCGGCGAGACGACGATCACCGAATGCTGTCCGAGCAGTCTCTGCTGGAGTTCGCTCAAGGCTTCCCAGTCCATTAACCCCGAAGGATGGTGGCGGTGCCGTTCACTGCGCCAGCGTTGTGTGCGGGTATCGAGCACCACCAAGTGTGGCGTAGAGGGCAGCTGATAATGCCAGTGGTCGAAATCATGGAGCCGCTCGATGAGAGCATCCTGGGTTTCGCAATCGAGGCGCTCCTCGGCGTCGCGGTGTTCGAATAGCGCTTCCAGCTTGGGCCATAACGAACGGAAGGCATCGGGGTCGTTGCCCCACCCCTGGCACAGCAGATACCCCAGCAAGGCATTGCCGATGATGCGTCGTGAAAACGGGTGGCCGTAGGCAGTTTCTTCCCAGGCGGCAGACAGGTTCCAATCGTCGGTAATGTCGTGATCGTCGAAGATCATCAGTGTGGGTAGGTGTGCCATCACGCGAGCGGCGTGGGGCAGACCTTCGCGAAAAGCCTCGATGATCGAGGCCTCGGCGTCGAAGGTCTCGGCCAGCGAGTCGTCGAGCGCGGGGCGTGTAATCTCGATAAGCGACCAGGGCGTTGGTGACCACGTCAGCAGGTACATGGCCATGACCTCGGCCAGCGTTATCAAGTGATTGTGCGCGCTGCTGGTAGTGAAAACCGGTTTGCGGACACCGCCGAAGAAGCGCTCCCGCAGCTTGTCGTTGGCCTCGAATGCGGGCAACAACTGCTCCCTGCGATAATACGTATCGGGATGCGTGTAGAGGCTGTCCGCATCCTCGACCACGGCGCCTTGCACACATTCGCCGAATAGCCCCAGCCGCTGAATGAGCGCGTGGATGGCGACCAGCATCGGCCCAGCGACATCATCGGCATAGATCTGATCGCCCGTCATCAACAGCGCCGCCGGCATGCGGGAAGGGGTGTCACGCAACGCCTCGACATGCGCATCGGCACGTACCAGGCCGTCGCCGGCGGGGTGATGTGGTTTGCGACATGAGCCGTGGAGCAGCGAATCGAAACGCGAGCGCAACACGAAGCTCGGACGGGCCGCATCGTCATGCAGCAGATGAGGCGCATAATCGGCGATGCCTTGCGTGGCATCGGCGGTTTCCTCGGCGACGTGCAGATCGTAACCAATCGGCCGGTCGTAGGGCAGTGGCGCGGTAAGCGGCACATCGATGAGATGCAGCCATGCGCGTTCGCCCACCGGTAAGCGCCTGCACAGCGAGCTATCCAGCGCGAAACGCTGGTTCGGCGACTCGGCGGCGTCGACATGCAAGGTTAATGTCAGGTCGAGCGGGCGCGACCCGACCAGCCAGATCACCAGGCGGTCGGGTAATGCGCGGCGCAGGATCGGGCCGGCCAGGATGTCAGGTAAAGAGGCGGAAGATTGCTTCATGGATGCCAGCATAACGGGCGGTTGGCATGCCGTCATCTGGCGGCTGAGGCTGTCGTGCCATGCCGCAGCTTGAGGTCGCGCTCGACGATATCCACCCCCGGGCGGTAGTCGCCGCGTGCCGCCTGCATGGCGCGGTGCAGCGCCAGCTCGGCGATGCGGTCATGATGCTGGGGCAGCGAATTGACAGTCACCGGCAGGAAATCCAGCAGGCGGTCGTCGCCGAATGTGGCCAGACGCAGCGCTTCGGGC
>NZ_JARANX010000084.1:0-2481 GCF_029889785.1 Chromohalobacter sp. 48-RD10
GTCTTGCTGCTCATGGTAGCGAACGACCCGAAGTTTGAACGCCGTCGAATACCTGGTCATGGAAAGACCCCTTACGATTGGAGTGGTGTCCAATTTTCAGGGGTCAGTTCATCACACGGCGCGGGCGTTTTTGTGTCTACGCCTTTCGTGTAGCGCTATGTTAATCGACGTTAAATTACGCTAGGTTAAGTATTGTTTGGTGCTGCCGATACAACCTAATGAACCCGGTGGTGGAGCGTTCAGTGCTTCGCTTGGCGTAGCGTGTGCGAAACGGTATCGGCTAGGGGATTCGTGTTGTTTCCAAGATAACAGAGCCGACAAAGGTAGTAGGTATGCGAACTCTGGATAACGCGCCGTTTTTTTAGTATTGTTTAAAACAAGAGGCTTGAGAGTGAAAAGGCGGGCTGGATAAATTTGTTTAACGCGATTGGTCGTTTAATTAGAGAAAATGAGAAGTCTACCTGATATCTGTTGGGTTCTAACTCTAGTCAGCAAAACAAGTGTTTTATGAAAAACTACCAGGATTATCAGAGAAGGTCACAGAGTCACTAGACCTTATGGATGTTGAGAAGGAAGCGGTAGTCAAGCTGAAAAAGATCGAATTCTCGGAGCCTGGCAACAACCCGCGAAGACATACGAAGGATGCAAAATTTATCGAGTGCTTGTTTAGTCACGCAAATATTGTTGAGCGGAATTTCTCTGGGTGCAAGTTTGAAAATTGCATTTTCAATGGTGCGGAAATTTTTCGATGCGAATTTCATCAATGTAGTTTTAAAAATTGTGTGCTTTACAAAACAAGAATTTCAGACACTTACCTAGATCCGAAGTCATTTTATTTCTCCGCTTCGTGGTATCGCCATTGGGCAAATGTGAACGCATGGTGGTTCCAGTCCCTGCATCGAAATTCCATGGATATCCATCAGAAGGATTTTGCAATGCATGCGGATCGTAGGTTTCGTTTTTATCGCCGATATGAGGAACTACTCGGCAAGAAAAAAAGGCCTCTCAAATTTTTGCTTGGACTAGGCTACGATCTGGTGCTTGGGTATGGATATGGAATTACAAATTGTCTTGTCGTTACCATCGGGCTTATCCTCTTATTCGCTTACCTAATGGCGGGCTACACTAACCTCCCTGTTGGAGCGGGGGGGATTGAGCACATCTATTACTCCATTGTTTCATTCACCACCGTAGGTTATGGCGAGGTAATCCCCGAGCAAAAACATCCGGTTGCTCTAGTGATGACCTCTGTTTTCTTGTTTTTGTCCGTCGTTTGGACTGCAATCGTGTCTGCAGTAGTTGTAAAGCGGGTGGTAAACTAAATGAATTTTCTTGTCTTGAAATGCGGATCAGCCGCTCGTGGTGATGCCAACGAACTCAGTGATATTGATTTCGTTTGTTTGCACGAAGATGGCAGCATTCCTTTTCAGTGGCTCGCGCGCACTTATCCTGGGGTGAGCTTTTACTCTAGGTCCGGCATCGAACGAATGAGGTCACGAGGTGCACTTTTCCTAACGCACATTGATGTTGACGGCTATCCAGTCGAGGGGGAAAAACGCATCTTGGATTGGATAAAGGCCTTCCGACCACCCAGGGAGAGCGTTCTTCAATCCGCCTCCGAAACAAAAAAGTTCATTCGTGAGATTGGCTGGCTACCAAATTCAATGGAGGGCCGACTATGGCTATGCGACATTCTGTTTGTCGCTCTTCGTAATTTTTTGTATTGTGCTAACGCTTCAAATGGTATTTATCGCTTCGGTTTAGAAAGTGCAATTTCGGCTTTTGGTCTTCCAGATCGCTACCTAAAAATTTTTCTCAAGCTGCGCAAAGGTAAGTACAAATACCGTTCTTTCCCGAATGTAGAAGCACCTGCAGTCAAAGACAACATTCATTTGCTCGCGGCCGAGCTCGCCGAACAGGTCACTGGGCAGGCGGTGACTATTTCGTTGGGTGGGCAAACTGATTGGAGTGCAGACTGGCGCCTGGATTACTGGGGAGAGCGACTACTTGAGAGAGCAATCATCAACGACGAGATGCCTGACGATGGATATCGAGCTATGCTTGGTGAGCATAATTATTACCGACGGGTGCTTGCCAAGGAAGTTCTGAGCAGGGTTAAAGTGGCCCAACAAAACCGTCCAACCCAATGAGCTTTGGAATTGACCACGTAAAGGGTTGAATCCTCCACTTCTGCCATCACCTTATTGGGAAGAGCCGCCATGAGGGCGTTGCTCGGTTCATTGTTTCAATGCGTTTCATGGGAGGATCGCCATGCCTTTTGCACCGTCCAGCATGCAAGTCGAAAGCACCGCCTTCACGCCGAATGGGGCGATTCCGAAGCGCCATTCGGCGGAAGGTGACGATGTGTCCCCGGCCCTGAGCTGGAAGGATGCGCCGGCGGGGACCAAGGGCTTCGCGGTGATCTGCCACGATCCGGATGCGCCGCTGGTGAAGGATGGTAGCTACGGTTACGTGCATTGG
>NZ_JARANX010000085.1:0-2447 GCF_029889785.1 Chromohalobacter sp. 48-RD10
TTTCTATTTTTCCGTGCTCTGCATCCATTGCAGCTCATAAAGACCTGGGCCGTGAGGCTGGCGGCCGGATGATGTGCGCTGCCGCCCAGGCAGCTCAGAAATATCTCACGAATCTATGGAACAAGGCCCGCGCGTGCGCTGCCGCCCAGGCAGCTCAGAAATCAATGGCGAGCGTTTCATGGCGACACTAGACGTGCGCTGCCGCCCAGGCAGCTCAGAAATGCCGCCGCTCGATGTGCTGGATCTCGTCGAGGTGCGCTGCCGCCCAGGCAGCTCAGAAACAACACTTGGCGGCAGGCCTCGGCGTAGTCCTGTGCGCTGCCGCCCAGGCAGCTCAGAAATTTATAAACATCGGGCGTATAGTCTCTCATTTGTGCGCTGCCGCCCAGGCAGCTCAGAAAAATCCCACGGGCGGGCCGACCACGGTTCGGTATGTGCGCTGCCGCCCAGGCAGCTCAGAAAGATGGCATATTGAACTGCCTCAACTGGGCTTTGTGCGCTGCCGCCCAGGCAGCTCAGAAAATGGGGGATCGCGCTGACGAAGTGACGGCTATGTGCGCTGCCGCCCAGGCAGCTCAGAAAATAAAGAGCATCGCATTGCTTGGCTATGGATGGTGCGCTGCCGCCCAGGCAGCTCAGAAAGCGAGGTGGCCCAGGCCGGGGAAAACGGCACCGTGCGCTGCCGCCCAGGCAGCTCAGAAAAGGAGCGTGGCCAAGCCTTGCAGGCTGAGCAGGTGCGCTGCCGCCCAGGCAGCTCAGAAATCAACATGGAGAGGGCGGGGAACCTTCCCGGCGTGCGCTGCCGCCCAGGCAGCTCAGAAAATCATCTTCTTCACTGGACTCAGCATCGGACTGTGCGCTGCCGCCCAGGCAGCTCAGAAACAACGCCAAAACGCCGAAACGAGGTTAAATCAGTGCGCTGCCGCCCAGGCAGCTCAGAAATGAAAGTCGAAACCAATCTCTTCGCGCGATACGTGCGCTGCCGCCCAGGCAGCTCAGAAAGGGTCGGCAATGCTGATGCTGGTCTTCGTCTGGTGCGCTGCCGCCCAGGCAGCTCAGAAAGAGCGTGCCGAGGCCGAAGGCCTTCCGCACCGGTGCGCTGCCGCCCAGGCAGCTCAGAAAGCACCCCCAGACGAGTGTTTGACGGCGCGGTCGTGCGCTGCCGCCCAGGCAGCTCAGAAAATGGGAATAGTCAACATGGACGCATATAAAAGGTGCGCTGCCGCCCAGGCAGCTCAGAAATCCTTCGGGCAGCCTTAGCCGCGCTTGGATGAGTGCGCTGCCGCCCAGGCAGCTCAGAAAAATAGCGCGTCGTTAAGAAACGCGATGGCTGAGTGCGCTGCCGCCCAGGCAGCTCAGAAAGTTCACTGGGCTGCCAATTACCCGTTAGACCCGTGCGCTGCCGCCCAGGCAGCTCAGAAAACTGTTAATCCCGCTTCCCACATCAGGTTACGGTGCGCTGCCGCCCAGGCAGCTCAGAAAACCCAGCGGTCCTCTAAAAGTATTGTGCATCGGTGCGCTGCCGCCCAGGCAGCTCAGAAACACTGCGCAGCGTCGAGCGCGTCGAGCACGACGTGCGCTGCCGCCCAGGCAGCTCAGAAAAGGAAAAGACTCGCCGCGCCTGCAAGGGCCTCGTGCGCTGCCGCCCAGGCCGCCCAGAAAGCGTGAAGACCAGCTTGATATGTTTGGGGAGGGTGCGCTGCACCAGCCCCGATCTGGCGGTCCGTCTCTAGCGGGCGGGCGTAAGTACCGCACGCCATTGGATGGCTTGCCAGACGTCTTACGAGTTGTGGCAGGCAGAGCATCGTGAACAGCCGGATGTAGTGCGTCTCGACCATAGTGCGTGAGCGCAACGTGCAGCCCGTCGAAGCGGGCTGCTTGGTACGTTAAGGCAGACGCTTTACTCTTCTGCCAGCACTGCCTTCAACCGATCGGGAAAGTTGGTGAAGAGACCGTCGGCGCCCCAGTCGAGCAGTTGGCGCATCTGGTCTTTGTCGTTGATGGTGTAGCTGTGTACCAGCAGGTCGTTGGCGTGGGCCTGCTCGATGAAGCTGGCGTCGATGACCGGTTCACCTTCGTAGAGGTAGTTGGGGCCGACGCCGTCAGCGTAGTCGGCGATGACTTGGAAGTCGGCATCGCTGATGTTGGCCGGGCTGGGGGTAACGCCGGTCCACTCTTCGAGGGTGTCGCCGTCTTCGCTGGGGGAGTACCAGAGCAGTTGGATAAGCGGAATATTGGGATTAAGGCCGTGGACTTCCTGCAGGCTGGCTTGGCTGAAGGATTGGATGACCACGGAGCCGGATTGCACCAGGCCTTCAGCCTCGAGCTTGCTGACTAGGGCGTCTTGAAGCTCGGGATAGTCCTTGGGTGACTTGGTCTCGATGTAGTAGCGCACGTCCTGGCCGTAGCGGTCGATGATCTGATCGAGAGTGAGCATCTTGGCGCCG
>NZ_JARANX010000086.1:0-2433 GCF_029889785.1 Chromohalobacter sp. 48-RD10
CGCTCTTTAACAATGTGGCATAAGCTGACAAAGCAAGACGATACGTCTCAAGCGTATCCGGCATGATCGTGATCGTCGCCAGGCCAGACCCTTTGGGGTTATATGGTCAAGCGATGAAGCGCATACGGTGGATGCCTAGGCAGCCAGAGGCGATGAAAGACGTTGTAGCCTGCGATAAGGCTCGGTGAGGTGGCAAACAACCTTCGACCCGGGCATTTCTGAATGGGGAAACCCACCCAGCATCAGCTGGGTATCCCCCCCTGAATTCATAGGGGGCGGGAAGCGAACCGGGAGAACTGAAACATCTAAGTACCCCGAGGAAAAGAAATCAACCGAGATTCCCTGAGTAGTGGCGAGCGAACGGGGACTAGCCCTTAAGTCAATGCACGGTTAGGTGAACGGCCTGGAAAGGTCGGCCATAGCGGGTGATAGCCCCGTAACCGAAAACCCGCATTGGTGAAATCGAGTAGGTCGGGGCACGTGAAACCTTGACTGAAGACGGGGGGACCATCCTCCAAGGCTAAATACTCCTGGCTGACCGATAGTGAACCAGTACCGTGAGGGAAAGGCGAAAAGAACCCCGGCGAGGGGAGTGAAATAGATCCTGAAACCGTATGCGTACAAGCAGTGGGAGCAGATGCGTTCTGTGACCGCGTACCTTTTGTATAATGGGTCAGCGACTTATATTCAGTGGCGAGCTTAACCGACTAGGGGAGGCGTAGGGAAACCGAGTCTTAACAGGGCGCTGAGTCGCTGGATATAGACCCGAAACCGGGCGATCTATCCATGGCCAGAGTGAAGGTCAGGTAACACTGACTGGAGGCTCGAACCCACCTATGTTGAAAAATGGGGGGATGAGCTGTGGATCGGAGTGAAAGGCTAATCAAGCCCGGAGATAGCTGGTTCTCCTCGAAAGCTATTTAGGTAGCGCCTCACGTATCACCGTCGGGGGTAGAGCACTGTTTCGGCTAGGGGGCCATCCCGGCTTACCAATCCGAGGCAAACTCCGAATACCGATGAGTGCAGCGTGGGAGACACACAGCGGGTGCTAACGTCCGTTGTGAAAAGGGAAACAACCCAGACCGTCAGCTAAGGCCCCCAAATGCTGGTTAAGTGGGAAACGATGTGGGAAGGCTTAGACAGCTAGGAGGTTGGCTTAGAAGCAGCCATCCTTGAAAGAAAGCGTAATAGCTCACTAGTCGAGTCGGCCTGCGCGGAAGATGTAACGGGGCTCAAACCAGATGCCGAAGCTACGGACTCATCCACAGGGTGAGTGGTAGAGGAGCGTCGTGTACGCCTGCGAAGGTGAGTCGAGAGGCTTGCTGGAGGTATCACGAGTGCGAATGCTGACATGAGTAACGATAATGCGGGTGAAAACCCCGCACGCCGGAAGACCCAGGGTTTCTGTTCGACGTCAATCGGAGCAGAGTGAGTCGGCCCCTAAGGCGAGGCCGAAAGGCGTAGTCGATGGGAAACGGGTTAATATTCCCGTACCGGATGTGATTGCGAAGGGGGGACGAAGAAGGCTAGGTGAGCCAGGCGTTGGTTGTCCTGGTGAAAGTCGGTAGGCCGAGGAATCAGGTAAATCCGGTTCCTTAAAGCCGAGAGACGAGACGAACAGACTACGGTCTGGAAGTCATTGATGCCACGCTTCCAGGAAAAGCCTCTAAGCGTCAGATCACATGCGACCGTACCCCAAACCGACACAGGTGGTCAGGGTGAGAATCCCCAGGCGCTTGAGAAAACTCGGGTGAAGGAACTAGGCAAAATGGCACCGTAACTTCGGGAGAAGGTGCGCCGGCACAGGGTGACGGACCGCGCGTCCCGAGCTCGAGCCGGTCGAAGATACCAGGTGGCTGCAACTGTTTATTAAAAACACAGCACTCTGCTAACGCGAAAGCGGACGTATAGGGTGTGACGCCTGCCCGGTGCCGGAAGGTTAATTGATGGCGTTAGCTCCGGCGAAGCGCTTGATCGAAGCCCCGGTAAACGGCGGCCGTAACTATAACGGTCCTAAGGTAGCGAAATTCCTTGTCGGGTAAGTTCCGACCTGCACGAATGGCGTAATGATGGCCACGCTGTCTCCACCCGAGACTCAGTGAAATTGAAATCGCCGTGAAGATGCGGTGTCCCCGCGGCTAGACGGAAAGACCCCGTGAACCTTTACTATAGCTTCACACTGGATGCTGATGTTGCTTGTGTAGGATAGCTGGGAGGCTTGGAACCCGGGACGCCAGTCCCGGGGGAGCCATCCTTGAAATACCAGCCTGGCATCATGGGCGTTCTAACTTGGGCCCGTTATCCGGGTCGAGGACAGTGTGTGGTGGGTAGTTTGACTGGGGCGGTCTCCTCCCAAAGCGTAACGGAGGAGCACGAAGGTACCCTCAGCACGGTTGGAAATCGTGCATCGAGTGCAAGAGCATAAGGGTGCTT
>NZ_JARANX010000087.1:0-2384 GCF_029889785.1 Chromohalobacter sp. 48-RD10
GGCCAACGCCTCAGTGACTCGCCGGATGTTGTGGCCCCTGCCACGCTTCAGGATCTCGCGGACACGCTGCATCAAGCGCTGCAAGCTGGCCTGGGTCAGCGTCAGCCGTGGCAGCTTGTGCCGAGTCAGCGTGTACCCCAGATAGCCTCGCTGCCAGGGGCGCTCCACCGCGCTTTTGGCGTGGTTGACCATGAGCCGAAGTGAGTTCTCGAGATACTCACTCAGGCTGGCCATGACACGCTCGCCCGCTCGCTGACTCCGCACGTAGATTTGCATGTCGTCGGCGTAGCGGCAGAAGCGGTGGCCGCGGCGTTCCAGCTCCTTGTCCACGTCATCCAGCAGGATATTCGCCAGCAGCGGACTCAGCGGCCCGCCTTGGGGCGTACCCTGCTTTCTTGGTGTGGTCAGGCCGTGCTGGAACATCCCAGCTTCCAGATAGCGACGGATCAGGCGCAGTACTCGCTTATCGTGAACGCGACGCGCGACCCGTGCCATCAACAGGTCGTGGTTCACTCGGTCGAAGAAAGCTTCCAGATCGAGGTCGACCACCCAGCGGTGGCCGGCAGAAACGTGAGCCTTCATCGCCGAGACGGCCTGTTGGGCGCTACGCTTGGGGCGGTAGCCGTAACTCGACCCCGAGAAGCTTGGGTCGAAAGTCGGCGTCAGCACCTGCAGCAGCGCCTGCTGGATCAGCCGGTCGGTGACCGTGGGAATACCGAGCTGTCGGGTCCCGCCCTTGGGCTTGGGGATCTTGGCGGCTCGGATCGGGCTGGGGTGGTACTCACCGGCCAGCAGCCGCTCGCGCAGCGTCGGCCAGTGCTGTTTCAGGTGGTCGGTCAACTGGTCCACCGTCATGCCATCGGCACCCGGCGCCCCTTTGTTGGTGACCACCCTACGGTAAGCCCGCGCCATGTTGGCCTTCTCTACCACGGCTTCCATGAGCGGGGCGGGCTCCGCTTTCGTCCACGATGACGACGCCGGGACTGTCTCGACGCCCACCGGCTGGGACGCGGGGTTCCACCCCGGCCCCTCTGGGTGGGTGGCGGTGTTAGCGCCCATTGCTGTCTTCACGATCAGTCCTCGAGACGTCATCGCCTACTCGCGGTTCTTCATGTTCGGCCCTTGGTGCCGGGGTGAACCGGCACTTACTATGGCCTTGGCTGACGTCTGATGGTCCTTTCCGTCGCCTCTCGACGCCGGTAGCACTGTGGCAGACCACCAGACCTCCCAGGGTAAGACGCGCGACCTTCCCGCTTATGCCTGTCGGATGTACATCATGGCGTTTCGTGCAAGTACCGGGCTTTGGTGATCGTTGCCACCTCACCCCGCCAGGACGCCTCATATCCGCTTCCTGTTCGTCAGGCCAGCGTTTTGCCTCGGGCTTCCTTCGGATTCTCCCTCGCAGAAGACACCCTTGCCGTCGGCTAGTACTTCCCCTTGCCGGGCGTACAGGGGACTTTCACCCCCAAGTCATCCCGAGGCACCACCCCCGGGAACAGCGCCAGTCTGGCGCTGCGCGCCATGCCTGGCGCACAACAAAAACGGCCTCAAAAGAGGCCGTGTAAAACGTCAATAGAGTCCAGCCTATATCAGCCGGCGAGGCTTTCGTACTGGCTAGCAATCGCATTAGGCGAAAAACGTTCATAGTGCTCGGGCTTTATCAACGGCGGTGCATCCAACACCTCGCGCATTTTACGGGCCAACGCCTGCTCATCGTCTTTTGGGACCAGGCAAGTCGCCAGCTCATCCATCAGGATATCCCGCGGCCCTGAGGGACAATCGGTACTAACCACAGGCGTACCACAAATCAGAGATTCCGCGATGACGCGGCCGAAGCCCTCGTAATCGGACGCCAACACCAAGAGATCGGCATGATAAATATATGGATACGGATTACTCTTCTGACCGAGAAAAACCACGCGCTCTTCGAGCCCTAACTCACTGACTAGAGCATGTGCGTTTTCAATCTCACCAACTTCCCCATAGCCTACAAGCACGAGTTTTTGCGTTACTCCGCTTTCTTTGTAGGCCCGCAGAAGACGATCATAACGCTTTTGCCGTAACCCTAAGCGCCCCACGGATACGATATAATTCTCCACTTCGACGTCATCTCGCATACGCGCACGGACGACGTCCGCATCGATAATATTATGTATCACCTTGGATTGACGAGGTACCGCGCCATACGCAGCAATCGAGTCAAGTATGCCATGAGAAATCGCAAGCACACGGCGCCCACCATAGACACTTTTTATTTTTTGTCTCACCTTAAATTTTGAAGACTTCTTACTCAGCAGCATTTGAGTAGGATCGGTACGGGCACATAGCCATGCCCGATGAGAAAGCGAAGAATGGGCCACCACCTGATGCGTATAATAAAGATT
>NZ_JARANX010000088.1:0-2374 GCF_029889785.1 Chromohalobacter sp. 48-RD10
GCGCCCTACCAGCAACTGCCCCGCCACCAGCAGGACCAATATCGCCATCAACGTGGGAACGCCGGGGATATCTCCCACCAACGGCAGCAGCGTGATCACCCCCGGCACCAGAAGCAAAGAGCCAAACGACCCCTGCCCTACCGCCGTCAGCATATCGCCAAGCTGGACACGTTCATCGTCGCGACGGGACGCCTGCCCGATCCGTTCGAGCAAATGATCCAACCCCGCGAGCTCCTGCTGCCTTTCCGCCATGCGTGCTCTCTCCTCCATGAGCCAAGCTTGCAGCGTAGCAAGACGCGTTCGTCATGCCGAGGTGCAGTAGACGGGCCCGCCATGGTCGTGGGTGCGCGCATCCGGCACGCCGAAAGCACAAAGTGCGCAATATCGTTCAAGCCCGCTCCTTCGTGACGCGCTAAAGTGGCATTGTCATGGCACGACCAGGACGTAAGGAGGACATCATGCAATCCACGAGTCGTTTCCGGTTCATGAAAAGCCGGCATGTGGCACGCATGACGGCATTGCATGCCACGATGAACGACTTCCAGTACGACCGGCATGCGCATGAAGAATATGCACTGGGTGTCACACTGGCAGGACGTCAGGATTTCTTCAGCAACGGTGAATTTCACCGCAGCCCACCAGGTAGCGTGATCACTTTGCATCCCGATGAGGTGCATGACGGCCACGCCGGGGGCGGCGACGCCCTCGATTATGTCATGCTCTATATTCATCCCGACGAGCTCGACCCGCTCATTGCCAATGCCATGGGCGTGCAAGGCCTGCAGGCCACTCGCCTAGTCCCCACCCTCATGACAGATGTCCGCTTGCGCGACGAGATCATCGCCCTGTCACGCATGATCGAGGAACAGGAGACGAGTCAGATCGAGCAAGAATATGCTCTGTATCGCATTGCGGCTCGCCTGGCCGAGCGCGCCGGAAATTTTGCCCCAAACGAGCGGGCCAGGCGGCCGGACTCGCTGCTCGAAAGGGCTAAGGACTTCATCCATGAAAATGCCAGATACGATATCAGCCTGGATGACATCAGCCATTCCGCCAACATTTCCAAGTATCACTTCCTGAGAACGTTCAGGACACAGTACGGAATTACGCCGCACCAATACGTATTGAACTGCAGGGTCAATGCCGCGCGGCGTCACCTCGAAAACGGCGAGAGTGTCATGGAGGCTGCCTTATGCTGCGGCTTTTCTGACCTCAGTCATTTCAACCGTCGTTTCAAGCGGATTTACGGCATGACACCACGACAATACCAAACCCATATTTTCACTTAGCAAGATAGGAAACCCTCATGCTCGCGATGCTCGCCTATGCCATAAGCGTGATGTACACGCCCGGGCCGGTGAACCTGCTTGGCCTGAATGCCGGAATCAACGGGCAAACCAAGCAATCGACAGGATTTTTCATCGGAGTCGGCACAGCGATGTGGCTGATGCTTCTACTGTTTGGCTGGCTGGGAAGCATGTTCATACAGGGAAAGACACTCCTGATCATCAGTGCGCTCGGCACGTTTTACATTCTTTACCTGTCGATCAAGATAGCCAGATCCACTCCTCACAGGAACGATGTGGATGCAGTACCGCGTCCCTTGCGCTTCAAGGAAGGGTTGTTGATGCAATTACTCAACCCCAAAGGCATCGTCGCCACACTACCTATCGCGACCATCCAGCTACCCGCAATGCATATAGAAGGGCCAGACCTCATCATGGTGGCGCTGCTCATTGGCGTACTGGCGACCGGCGCGCCAGGAAGCTACGCATTACTGGGTAGCGCGATGGGAAAAGCCATTCATGATCACGCCCTGCTGCGACGCATCAATCGTATCCTGGCGCTTCTTTTGGCTCTTACAGGCCTGATCATCGGGTATGAATACGTCGTCTTACCGCTTATCGATTCGTAGCATTGCCCTGCCGTTCTCAAACCTCAATGTCGGAACGCGGCGATGCAGGCCGGAGGCTCGTATTACGCCGTCTCCGGCGTCAGCTGCTGGCGATGCAGCGTATTGCCGGCGGCATCCATCAGACTCACGGTCAACGCTTCGCTCTCGCCGTCGAGATCGACCTGGCCGAAGAATTGATAGCCCCACGACGGCGGCAGGTTCGACTCGCCTTCCGGCGGGGCTTTTTGAAAGACCACCTCGGGGCCGAAGGTCGTGTCCAGCTCGCCGGGCCCGAAGGTGCCGGCATGCAACGGGCCGCTGACGAATTCCCAGAAGGGCGTGAATTCCTGGAAGCTGGCCCGTTCGGGTGAATAGTGATGCGCCGCCGTGTAGTGGACGTCCGCGGTCAGCCATACCACGTTTTTGATCTTGTCATCGCGGATCGCCCGCAAGAGCCTGGCAATTTCGAGTTCGCGTCCC
>NZ_JARANX010000089.1:0-2354 GCF_029889785.1 Chromohalobacter sp. 48-RD10
TATTAGTGACAGATAGACAACATCGATCCGCTCGCGCGGCAAGCGCGCACCGTCTGCGCGAGGTCGTCCGCCACCCCGCTGGAGACCGCGATTATGGCATCCGCCGAGGGATAATTCAGACGCATCAACCACGGCAACCCTCGCTTGAAACGACCGCTCGACACATCGCGAGATAGCGTATTGCGCTCCGACACCACCAGCCGTGTCCCCGAACGGGCCAGCTTGCGTGCCCAAAGCGCAATAATGTTGGCGTGATTGAGCGCAGAGAGTAAGGCATACGGACGCTCGCGGCGCAGGTAACGCACCAGCGCCGGCAAGCTAAACAATACGCGCGAGGCACCAAGTTCCACCAAACGCACTTGCGGGGAGATGTCTTCCAGGTAAACGCCCTCGGCTTTCACCACCACGAGGTCTACCTTGACATTGCGTAATGCCATGCCATTGGCAAGCGTCACCATTACACGCTCCGCACCACCGCCCGCCAGCGAAGGCATGTATATCGCAATCCGTTTATCGTCTCTCATTTCACCGTCCGTCGCTTGGCAAATACCATCTCACGCACATTTGCCACGTTCAGAAGAAATACGCTAACGGGATAAACCGCCGCGCCCCCAACCAAAACGAGGTGGCGCGCGTAAGGCGCCCGATCGGTGCCGGGCGTCATCACCGAAAGGCGTCCTTTAACGATAGGAATAGTTGTAATAGCCGTAGGTGTATGCGGTAGCCGCCTTGCGCTCCAAGCCATTGAGAACGGCCCCTTTGATGCGCACCCCACTGGTATCCAGGCGCCGCATAGCGAGTTCGACTTCCTTGGGCGGATTGACCTGGAAGCGTGCCACCATCAGCGTCGTGCCCACGCACTTACCAATCACCGTGGCGTCGGTTACCGCCAGCACCGGCGGTGAGTCGACGATCACCAAGTCGTAACGCTCGCTAGCCGTGGCCAGCAACTCGGTGAAACGCGACGAAGCCAGCAATTCCGAGGCATTTGGTGGGACGACGCCACGCGCCAAGTATTCGAGCCCCTCGACGGTTTCCACGGGACGCGCCATTTCCGCCAAGGTGTGACGCCCAGCCAATATCTCGCTCAAGCCATCTTCAGAAGGCCCCTTGAAGATCTTATGCATCTGGCCCTTACGCATGTCGCCGTCGATAACCAGCACGCGCTGACCGTTCTGGGCACACACCGCAGCCAGGTTGGCGGTAATGAAACTCTTACCCACCCCCGGGCTAGGACCAGCGATCATCAAGCGGTTGTCGGTGCTATCCAGCATCGCGAAGTGCAGGCTGGTGCGCAGGCTGCGCATCGCCTCGATAGAGATGTCCAACGGACGATGCCACGCCAGCAAACCCGCCGGCACGCTCTGCGAGCGTCCTCCCCGGCGAATGCGACGACTGAGTCGGCCCTGGTCATCCGATTTGGGCACGATGGCATAGACCGGCAGACCCAGTTGTTCGAGCTGGTCGGGGCTTTCCAGACCGCGATTGAACATTGCCCGCAGCATCACTAACACCACTGCAAACGCCGCGCCCAGCAAGGTGGCAAGCGCAATATTCATCATCTTGTTGGGCGCCACCGGCTGCGGAAATGGCTCCGCTTCATCCAGCACCCGCACATTACCCACGGTGCTGGCCTCCGCGATCTGCATTTCCTGCACCTTGTTGCGCAACTGCACATAGATTTCTTGATTGACGGAAACATCGCGCTGCATGCGCAAGACTTCTTGCTGGGTTTCCGGCATACCGTCGATGCGGTCTTCCAGGGACGCCAGTTCTTTCTTCAGTTGTGCTTTCTTCTCCAGCAACGCCGCATAGGTCGGGTGGCTGGGCGTGAATCGCCGCGAAATTTCCGCTTCGGAGAACTCCAGCTCATTGAGCTGACTTTCCAGATTAACCACGCGGTCGAGCACCGACTGGGTCTCCATGGAAATATCCACGCTGTCGTTTTCGGAGCGATAAGCGTTGAGTTGTTGCTCGGCACTGGCAAGTTCACCGCGTACTTCGGGTACCTGCTGACTCAAGAACTCCAGGCTCTTGCGGGCCTCTTCCGACTGACGCTGGATATTCTGCGTTACGTAGATATCACCGATGGTGGATAAGATTCGTTCGGCCAATGCCGGCGACGGGTCGGTCAGGGTCCAGGCCAGAATCCCCGTGCCATTACCCCGCTCGGCAATGCCAAAATTATTGCGTAGATGCTCGACGGCCACCACGCGCTGCGCATGGCTCAGAGTGAAGGTCGCGCCTGGCGCCGCCGCGATCGACTCTACCTCCACGCCCACCGCACCGCCGAGAAAGCTCTCTTCCTCGCCGACAACGCCCTCACCCAGACGCTCGCCACGGTAGTTCAAGGC
>NZ_JARANX010000009.1:0-107941 GCF_029889785.1 Chromohalobacter sp. 48-RD10
CTTGCTGCTCATGGTAGCGAACGACCCGAAGTTTGAACGCCGTCGAATACCTGGTCATGGAAAGACCCCTTACGATTGGAGTGGTGTCCAATTTTCAGGGGTCAGTTCAGAGGAGCAGGCGAGAAGAAACGTGGCGCGTGCGGGGTGTGGGAGAGAGATCAGCCGTGTGGTGTGACGTCGTTATAGGGGCTCGGCGGTTGTTGGCCCTCTAGGCCGGCGATGACGTTGTCGACGGCGCGCTGGGCCATGGCTTCGCGGGTTTCATGCGTCGCCGAGCCGATATGCGGCAGGGTGACGACGTTATCCATGCGCGTGAGCGGGGAATCGGCGGGCAGTGGCTCGCGGGCGAAGACGTCCAGCCCCGCGGCGTGGATGTCGCCGTTTGAGAGTGCCTCGATCAGCGCCTCCTCGTCGGCCACCTTGCCGCGTGCGATGTTGATCAGAATCGCCGAGGATTTCATGTGCTTGAGCACGTCCGCGTCGATCAAACCGGTGGTCTCTGCGGTCAGCGGCACGTTGACGCAGACGAAGTCGGCCTGCTCGAGCAAGGCGTTGAATTCGCAGTGCGTGGCGCCCAGCTCTTCCTCTAACGCCGGCTTGGGCGAGGCATGGGTGTAGAGCACCTGCATGCCGAAGCCCAGTGCGCCGCGCCGCGCGATGGCCTGACCGATGCGTCCGAAGCCGACCATGCCCAACGTCTTGCCGTGGACATCGGTGCCGAAGTGAGTCTCGCCGATGCTGCTCGTCCATTGACCTTGCTTGACCATGGTGGCGAGTTCCACCGCCCGGCGGGCACTGGCCATGATCAACAGGAAGCCGGTATCCGCCGTGGTTTCAGTAAGCACGTCCGGCGTGTGGCAGAGCAGAATGTTGCGTCGGGTCAGTTCCTCAACCGGGTAGTTGTCGACCCCCACCGAGATGCTCGAGATAGCCTCCAGGTGGGGCGCATCGTCGAGCAGCTCGGAGGTGATCGGCAGGCTAGCGCCCAGCAAGCCATGGGCCTGCCTCAGCGCTTCACGAAACGCGGAGTCGTCGGCGCTTTCCAGCGTGTCGAAGTAATCGACATGGAAATGCTGGCGCAATTGTTCGAGGTGATGGGGCTTGAGTCGCCCGTAGGCGAGGATGCGCTTGGTCATTTGGGACTCCTGGTCTCCTGGTAATGGATGAAGCATGGGAACGTACTGTCACGCCAATGGGTGTGCAGCTTCCAGGTCGCGCAGTCGGTTCCGGTGTGGCAGGCCCTCCATGTCGCCGACGACCTGCACCTGTTCGGCACCGATGAGATTGCCGCGATGCGCGGCCTGGCGTGGCGAGAGTCCGTCGAGCAAGGCGCTGATCACGCCCACCGCGAAGCCGTCGCCGGCGCCCACGGTATCGACGACGTGGGCCGTGGCCACGCCCTTTACCATGCCAGCATCGTCCGCCGTGCGCACGTAGCTGCCTTCCGGACCGAGCTTGACGATGACGCCGCTGGCGCCTTGATCGAGATAATAGCCGGCGATGTCGTGCGCACTATCGAGGCCAGTCAGACGCTGACCCTCGGCGAGCCCTGGCAGTACCCAGTCAGCGTGTGCGGCCAGCGCATTGAGGGTCTCGCGCATCTCGGCTTCGCTGTTCCACAGCGAGGGACGCAGGTTAGGGTCGAAGCTGACCGTGAGGCCGGCCTCGCGAGCGCGTTCCAGCATGTGGAAGGCGAGTTCGCGCGTGCTCGGCGAAAGCACGGGGGGCAAGCCGGTGGCGTGCAGGTGTCGCACACCCTGGAAGTCGAGATCGCTCACGTCGGCCGCGCCCAGGTGACTGGCGGCACTGCCGCGCCGGTAATAGGCCACCTTGGGATCCTCGCCGTGTTCGGCGCGTTCCTTGAAGACCAGGCCGGTGGGGTGCTCGGTATCGGTACTCAGATAGCGGCAGTCGAGACCTTCGCCTTTGAGGGTGCGGCGAATGAAGGTGCCGAAGCCATCGTCACCGACGCGGCTGATCCAGGCGACGTGAAAGGCCAGCCGTGCCAGGCCGATGGCGACATTGGTATCGGCGCCGGCGATGCGCCGCTGGAAGCGCTCGACCTCGGCCAGATCGCCGGGAGTTTCGGCGATGAACAGCGTCATCGCTTCACCGAAGGTCAGGATATCCGGTGTAGTGGAATCGGTCATGACAAGATCCTGAAAAGAAGCTGCAAAAGCGGTTGCCGAGGGCACGGCATCGGCGTCGTGACGGGTCGAGCGGTCGCCGATGGGAAAGGCCCATCATAGAAACACCGGGACATCACGACAATCGGACGTACCTAGACTTTGGTCGGAAGGGAGCTATTATTTTTATAGTCCAATGTCAGCAGCCTTAACGCACTTTCCAAGTCGATGAGGTCGGGTTGGGTGATCACGTCTACCGGGAAAGGGGAACTTTTGTCATTGTTCGAGATGATGCCGATGAAATGGGTGTCGTTCGAGCGCGCAGCGCGATAGTCGTTGTAGGAGTCTCCGATCATCACCGTGCGTGATGCGTTGTGATGTCGTGTGGCAATTAGGCTGGTGAGGCCATTGGTTTTATCGGGCGGAGCGCCCAACACATCATTGAAATAACCTGCTACCTGGCGTTTTTCGATCACACGGCGAAGCTCTTCCTGAGGGGCGGCAGAAAGCAAGTACAGGGGGACGCTCCCGCGCCAGCGTTCGAGAAATTCAATGGCGCCCGGTAGGACGGGGGCATTTACCACCTGGGCCTCTATATACCGGGAAAAGGCGGAGGAGAGCTCTCGGATGTGATGGTTATTGATTGGGCGACCCAGAATGTGCGCCTCGATATGATGGAATTTGACGTCACGCGGTTGACCGCCACCGCGTGACAGGTAGGCGAGGATTGCTTGGTATAAGGCCGGTGGCTGATCACGATAGAAGTCGGCGAAGGCGGCGCGTTTGAGACTGGCCGAGTCGAGAATCACGCCGTCACAGTCGAAGACCAAGGCGTCGAAGTGGGTTTCGAGAGCATCTGGCATGGGTAACTCACGGACAGGTCTATGGAAGGAGGCCCGGGGCTGCCCCGGGCCTCGCCACTTATGTCTGACGGCGGCGCTGAATGATGCGTTTCAATGGCGTATTGCTCAGCAAAAGCAACACAACGGCCAATGTCAGTACCAAGGAGAGTGGATGGGAAACCAGTGATAACAAGAAGCTACCTGTGTCGTTGCCCACCGAAGACATCGCTTGACGATAGGTCTCGTCCATCAGCGGGCCGAGAATTACCCCTAGAATCACTGGGCCCATCTGAAAGCGGAAGATCTTCATGAAATAGCCCAGCAGACCGAAACCGAGCATCCAGTAGACCTCGGTCATGCTACTGTTGAGCGAGTAGCTGCCGACCACGCACAACACCAGAATCAAGGGAATCAGAACTGCCTTGGGTAGTTCCACGACCTTGGCGAACACCTTGATGCCGGTGAGGCCGAAGATCAGCAAAAAGATGTTGGCGAGAACAAGGTTACCTACCGTAAACCAGAAGATATGCGGCGATTCAACCATCAGCATTGGACCAGGGTTAAGGCCGTGGATGACGAGAGCGCCGATGATGATCGCCGTGACCGCGTCGCCGGGCATCCCGAGTGTCAGCATGGGGACGTAGGCGCCACCGACGGCTGCGTTATTGGCGGTCTCTGGAGCTACCAGCCCCTCGTAGGCACCTTTGCCGAATGGCCTGCTTGGGTTCTTGACTGAACGCTTGGCATGATCGTAGGCGAATAGCGAAGCGATATCGCCACCGGTACCCGGGAGGGCGCCAACTATCACGCCGATGACCGAGGTGCGAATCGACAGTGGCAGAAACTTGAGCACTAGGTGTAGCGAAGGAATGATCTTGTCGACTTTCTGGCGTACCGGTTTGGCATTGAGCTGGTGTAGCTGGACAAAGGCTTCTGCCACCCCGAACATGCCAATCATCACCACAACGTAGTGAATGCCGCCCATTAACTGCATGCTGCCCATCGTAAAACGCGGGGCGGCGGTAACTTGATCGAGTCCTACCAGGCCGATAACGGCACCCATCGCGGCGGCGAAGATGCCGCGGGATAACGACTCGGCGGCCAGGCTACCGACCAGCAGAAGACCGAGAGCAGCAATCAGGAAATAGTCGCGTGGCGCGAATTTCAGGGCCATGTCGGATAGAAAGGGCGCAACGCTGGCGAGTACCGCGACACCGACTAGTCCGCCGATCACTGACATGACGGTACTGAAGCCGATGGCCTGCCCCGCTTCGCCCTTCTGGGCGAGCGGGTACCCATCGAATGATGTTGCCACCGACGATGGTGCACCTGGAATATTGAGAAGAATAGCGGTGCGTGAACCACCATAAACCCCACCGGTATAGATGCCCACAATTAGAGCGAGCGCCTCGTTCACCTCCCATGAAAAGGTGAATGAGATGAGAATCGAGGTGGCCATGGTCACTGACAGGCCTGGAATCGCACCGACATAGATGCCGGCTAAGGTCCCGATGGCGGTCAGCATTAATAGCGATGGATCGAGCCACGCCATTAAGAAATAAGAAATGGAGTCAGCCATTTAAATAACCTCGATCGATCAGGGCAGATAGACCTGGAAAAGCAGTTTGAAAAGCGCATAGATGACGCCGGTAGCCACTGCGGTGATGATCAGCGATGCGAGTAAACGACCGTGTCGGAGATAAACCTGTGAGACAAATAGAAATATCGCCGTGGCGGGGATGAAACCCAAGAATTCCAGTAGAAACAGATAAGCGATAGCCATAGCTGAGAAGACGACGATGGCTAGTGGTAAATAAGCGTGGAGGAATTGACGAGTCTCGTCGAGAATGCCTTGCGTGCCTAGTTTGGGATGCTGGCGCTGTCCCCATAAAATGGCAATCATAGAGGCGATCATGATCAAGCCCAGCAGTATGGGAAAGGCACCAGGCGAGTTAGGCAAATCGAAGCCGGCGATCTGGTAAGCCTCGTAGAGCACGCCCAAGCTGAGCAGGAGCAACAGCACGTTGAAGGCGCGTTCGCCTGCCTTGAGTTGCTTTTCGTCGGACATGGGAAACTCCATGCAAGCGACGGCGGCGCAGTACCCCGCCGTCTTTTCGCCGGGTGGGGATTACGGCTTAGGTATGCCGACTTCTTCCGGGGATACCTTGGCGCTACCAGCCTTCTGTAGGGCCCAGGTGGTTACCGACTGCCAGCGCTCGAGAAACTGCTTGGCTTCTTCGCCCTGGAGGTTGAGCGACTTGCCACCATTCTCAGCGAGGAACTTCTGGAAGTCCTTATTGGCAACACCCTTCTGATAGGCGTCGCTGAGCTTGGTGACGATGTCATCCGGCGTGTCCTTGTGTACCGCCACAGCCCAGAATGGCCCCCATGGTAAATAAGAGTCGATCTTGGGTAACGCCTGGGTTATGGGCGGTGTATCCGGCAGTTCCTTGATTTTGTCCTTGGCGACGACTGCCAGGCCTTTGAGGCGGCCAGCTTTGATCTGATCCTGGGCGGCAGCCAGACTCATCGGCATAAAGTCGATGTGATTGCCGAGCAATGCGGTGCTTCCGGGACCTTCACCGCCAAAGGTGACGCTGCGGACATCGAGGCTATCGACGGAGTTGATCATCGCCAGCACGGTACTCGGTAGGCCGCCGGCTCCGGTACCCCCCATGCGCAGCTCGCTCGGATGCTCGTGCGCGTAGTCAAGTAGTTCCGAGAAGTTGTCGAACTGGCTATCAGCAGGCGCGGCGATCACTACTATGTTTTGGCCGATCACGTTGATCGGCGTCATGTCACTATAATCAAAATTGGCAAGGTCCATGATGGGATAGAGCTGTGGATTCTCGGCACCGTAGAGCACGGTGTAGCCGTTGGCGGGTTGCTGCATGGCCTTGTTCATACCGATGACGCCGGTACCGCCGGGACGATTATTGAGGATGATGCTAGTGCCTAGTGCCTCTTCGACATGGGGCGTTAGGCTACGTGCCACGTTATCGGTGGCACCGCCGGCGCCCCACTGGATGACGCCTTGGATATTACGCTCCGGGTAGTCGGCGAAGGCCGACGAAGCAGCGGCTAACGCCCCGGCGGATACCGCTAAGACTGCCAATGTCTGCTTGATCATGGCGTTGTCCTCCAAGTGATCGAATTTTTGTAGTGGCGGCTGACTTAGTCAGCATGTTTCAGAGACATGTGTTCGTTAAGCGAATTTTCGTCCTATTTGCGAACAAATTAAGGTCGCCCAACTATGCTGTCAATCGCCGAATGCCTGACTACGACCAATGTCGAGCGACATCTGGAACTCCGTGCCGTAATTGGGATTACGGTACTCTGATCCCTGATATACGAGGGCTTTCAGGGTGAGCGCGCTTGACAAGATTGTGCGCACAAAGTCCATAATGCGAACTAAAGGACGCTATGCGAACAAAGTGGGCCGTCTGGCGACTGTCATTCTACAATGAGTATGAACGTCAACGACGGTACGTTGCCCGACCATTCAGGAGGCTGTCATGCGAGCCATTGCCACCGTGTGCTTGAGCGGTGATCTTCGTAGCAAATTGGAGGCCGTCGCCCGGGCAGGTTATGACGGCGTGGAGATTTTCGAGAATGATCTTCTGACGTTCGATGGTTCGCCAAGCGATATTCGCGCGCTTTGCGAGTCGCTCGGTTTGGCGATTATTGCCTTTCAACCGTTCCGCGACTTTGAATCGATGCCCGAGCCCCAGCGCGACCGCAATTTCGAGCGTGCTGAGCGTAAGTTTGATCTAATGGAAGAGTTGGGGACGGACTTCCTGTTGGTCTGCAGTAATGTCTCACCGCAATCTTTCGACGATCTCGATCGCGCCGCTGCGGATCTGTATGAGTTGGCCGAGCGAGCCGCCCGACGTGGACTGCGGATTGGCTTTGAGGCACTCGCTTGGGGACGCCACATCAGTGATTATCGAGTGGCCTGGGACGTGGTGAGATGTGCAGACCACCCGGCGCTCGGCGTGGTGCTCGACAGCTTCCACATTCTGTCACTGGGTCATGAGTTGGAGACCATGGCCGAAATCCCCGCCGAGAAGATTGCCTTCGTGCAGATTGCCGATGCGCCGCTTCTGGACATGGACGTGCTGCAATGGAGCCGCCATTTCCGCTGTTTCCCCGGGCAAGGGCGACTACCGCTGGCAGCTTTCATGCAGGCGTTAGCGCGTACCGGCTACGAGGGGCCGCTGTCGCTGGAGATATTCAATGACGCCTTTCGTGCGGCGCCCACCGAAGCCACTGCGATCGATGGGCTACGTTCGTTGGTCTGGACTGAAGAACTCGCCGAGGGTGCTCCCTGGTCTGAAACCGAGCCGCCTGCGGTGGGATACGATGGCGTCCATTTCATCGAATTTACGCTCGACGAGGAAAGTGCCGCGCCACTCGGCGAGTTCTTCTCGGCGCTAGGTTTTCGTCACATTGGTCGCCATCGCTCGAAGAATGTAGAGCTTTGGCATCAAGGTGACATTCACCTTGTGCTCAACTTCGAGACCGACAGTTTTGCGCATACCTTTCGTCTCCTGCATGGGACATCGGTCTGCGCGGTGGGCTTCCGGGTCAATGAGCTCGACGCTGCGATGACACGGGCAGAACACTACAAGGCTCAGCTGTTTAATGGTCCGGTTGGTGAAGGGGAAATGGAAATCCCGGCGTTACGTGGCATCGAGGGCAGCCTGGTCTACTTGGTTGACGATGCGCGTGCTCGTGAAATGCAATGGAAAACTGACTTTCATCTCTTCGAAGACGGTCAGGACGATGACGCCGGATTGATCAACATCGATCATATTTCCTATGTGTTGCCCCCGACTCAATTACTGAGCTGGTTGCTGTTCCATCGTACGGTGTTTGGCTTCGACGCCGGTACCGAACATGAGATCGCCGACCCGCACGGCATGGTGGTCAGCCAGACCGTTACCAGCCCCGATAACTCTATTCGTATTCCTCTGACGGTGTCTTCGGCGCGCGAGACGCTACCGGGTCGGTTCCTTTCGGAGCACCAGGGTGGCGTTCAGCAAATTGCCTTCGCTTGTTGCGATATTTTCGCCACTATCGATGCGATGCGCGCACGGGGACTTCCGGTGCTGCGTATCCCTGCCAACTATTATGATGACCTGGCTGCCCGCTTCGATCTCGACGACGACGTGCTTGAGGCGATGCGTCAACGCAACATCCTCTTCGACCGCAACGACGATGGTGACTTTTTCCACGCCTATACCGAAACGTTCATGGGGCGTTTCTTCTTCGAGATCGTCGAGCGGCGTGGTAGTTATTCGCAGTTCGGTGCAGCGAACGCGCCGATCCGCCTGGCCGCCCAAGCGACGCAACGCTGAGTGGCATCACGCAGCATGAAACAGGCGCCTGACAGTGCCGAACTCACTAATGGAGCCAACGCATGAAACTCGGTCTCATCGGCAAGGGCATCATGAACTCCAGCTCACCCGATTTGCACGTACGGCTGGGGAAACTGACGGGTATTTCTGCTAGCTACGATCTCTTCGACACCAATGAGCAGCCCTCTGCATTGCTCGATAGCGAGGTCAGACGAGTGATGACGCAGGGCTATCGCGGTGTCAATGTGACGTACCCCTACAAAGAGGAAGCAGTGAGACTGGCCACGAGGATTGGCGAGGGTGCACGCCTGGTGGGAGCTGCCAATACCCTTGTCTTCCATGATGGTGAGATCCAGGCTGAGAACACCGACTTCACCGGTTTTATCAGCGGCTATCGCGCCACCGTTGGCACTCGCCACCCCGGTCGCGTGTTGTTGATCGGCACCGGCGGTGTAGGCAAGGCAGTGGCATTCGGCCTGGGCAAGCTGGATGCTGAGGAAATTGTTCTCATGGACCTTGATGCCGGCAAGTCGCAGCGCCTCGCCAATGAGCTCAGTAACGCTGGCTTCCCGGCCTCGACGATCGACCCCGAGGCGCTCGAGACGACTGCAGCGCGTTGCGATGGCCTGGTCAACTGCACGCCGACCGGTCACGAGAAGAGCCCCGGTTGCCCGCTGCCTAAGTCGCTCATACGTCGCGATCAGTGGATCTTCGATGCCGTCTACGTACCAGCGGTTACCGAGTTCATTGCTGCGGCGCATGCAGCGAGTGCTCAGGTGGTCAGCGGTGTCAGCCTGTTTGTGTTTCAAGGTGTGGATGCCTTCAAGTTCTTCTGCGAGGACGCCGATAAGCGGGCGCTGGCCGATGAACAAGCCGAGACCCTTTTCGATCACTACAAGCAGACTTTGCTGCAGGAGAAAAGCGCATGAGTGCACACAAGGTCCTGGTGCTGCATGGCCCCAATCTTAATCTGCTGGGCATGCGTCAGCCGGAAATCTACGGCCATGAAACGCTTGATGACATCAATAACCGGCTCTATGAGAAGGCTGAGGCTAACGGCTGGGAGATCGCCTGTCGACAGAGTAATCACGAGGGTGAGTTGATCGACGCCATTCAAGCGGCACGGCTCGATGGTACTGATCTGATCGTGATCAATCCGGCAGCATATAGTCACACGTCGGTGGCAATTCTCGATGCCCTCAATGTTTATGAAGGCCGGGTCATTGAAGTGCACCTTTCCAATATCCACAAGCGCGAGATGTTTCGCCATCATTCCTACATCTCAAGGCGCGCCGACGGTGTCATCGCCGGGCTGGGTAGTCAGGGCTACTACGCTGCCCTGGACGCACCGATCGCTACGGACTGAATATCGGGACCTCTTAGCCCCGGTTCTTTTTGGCCGGGTGTACTTTCTGTGTCGCCTCACTGCGCTACGGCGTTCCGCTGCCTTTTGGACAGAAGGGCGACCATCTCGCAATCCGTGTGCAGATGCGCACGATTCATCTCGCCATGGGTCTTGTCTCGTCGCCTGATCAGCACTGTCGGGCAAAGTACGACCACTGGACAGAGACGAGACGTCTGGAAGAGGTGGAGATAGCGCGCCTTCAACCTTGGTCGTAATCCTCACACCGCGCGTTGACACTCCAGTAGCGGGGGTTCTAGTGTTCGTTTTGTGTACTTTAGTTCGTAAAGCGAACCCGGCATTCCTGCCGTCGGTGATCGATAAAGATGACAAACCAGATCTAGGGGACCACCCATGACTTTCAGAGCCGCAAAACTTGCCTTCGTTGGTACCGTACTGGCGTTCGGTACCGCCTCAGTCGTCGAGGCTCAGCCCCAGACGATCCGTTTCGGGCATGTCGACCCAGATAATTGGCAGAGCTCCAAAAAGGGCGCTGCCGCCCGGATCTTCAAGAATATTGTCGAGTCCGAGACAGACTTGACGGTAAATCTTTATCCTGCCGGATCGCTGGGTGACGAGGACGAGATGATCCAGCAGGCCATCGATGGCATGACGCCCGTGGTAATGGTTTCCGGGGCCATGTCCAAGGTCTGCCCCGCTGCCGGGGTGTTGGACATTCCTTATATGTTCGAGTCACCGGTAGTTGCTTGGCAGGTGCTCGATGGCAAGTTCGGCGATGCCTTGGCCGAGCACTGCCTGGAACAGACCGGCCTACGTACACTGGGGTATGGCGAGACAGGTTTCCGCCATTTCACTAACAGTGATCATGAGATTCGCACGCCAGCGGATATGGAAGGCCTCAAGTTCCGCGTGCAGGACATTCCGCTCTACGTAGAGATGATCGAGGGGCTTGGTGCCGAGCCCACGCCGATCGCCTGGTCAGAGCTGCCTACGGCACTCTCTACTGGTGTCGTTGACGGCCAGGAAAACCCGGTGGGTACCATCTACAACAATAACCTGCATGAACTTCAGGATTATATGACCCTAGATGGTCATGTTTATGGCACCGATTTCTTGTTGATCAACAATCAGTTTTTCAACCAACTTTCTGAGCAGAATCAGAAAGTACTCGAACGCGCTGGCGTCATCGCTGGCAATATGGGGCGTTCTATCCAGCAGTTCACTACCGCCGAAGGCCTGAAGGCCGTCCAGGAAGAAGGGATGCAGGTCTACCGCCCCACCTCGGAGGAGCTTGAAAAGTTCCGCGAGCAAGCCCAACCGCCTGTGATTGAATGGCTGCGCGACGACTTGGGAGACGACGCCGTCTGGATCGACCGTCTTCAGGAGGCCGTGGCCGACGCCACTAACGACACCGGTGAATAAGCTCTCGCGCCGTGCCTGACGACGGGTACGGCGGACATCCGTTTCGCATGGAAAGTAATGATCATGGCTACCCTCTTTCGCCAGAGTCGGCGTATCGCCACGGGAGTCTTCGCTGTCGGCGCCGGCCTCGCGATGGCGCTGATCTTCCTGATCGTGTTTGGCAACGCCCTCATCCGCTACGTTTTCGGCAGTTCCCTGGCCTGGGGCGATCAGATTCCGGTCTTCTTGGGCATCTACGGCGTGATGTTTGGTCTGGCGCTGGCTTACGTGCAGGATCGCCATGTGCGCTTCGGCATCGTCGTCGACTTTCTGCCGTCGCGGATGCGAGAGGTACTGTTCGTGGTCGTCGATCTGGCAGTGTTGGTGATCGGCGCTCTGTTGGCTTGGTCGGGCTATCTGTTCATGGCGAGTCGTGGCGGTATGCGTATCTCTGGACTTAGCGGTACGGTGCGCAGCTTGCGTGATGCCACGGGACTCGAGTTCTTCTCCATCTTTGGCACCCTGGCTCCCTACCAGTTCGCGCTGTGTCTGGGTGGTGTGCTGCTTGCAATCGCCGCGCTAATCAAGGTCGTCGAGCGCTTGACGGCGCTGTGCTCTACGTCTCCCGAGGTGTCCTGACATGGTCTACGTCATTCTGCTGGTCGCCCTTGCTGTCGGTGTGCCGGTGGCGTTCTCTATCGTGGCTGCGCTGCTTTATTTCATGGCCACCGCCGGCCTTCCCTACCAGTTATCCACCGTGGCCACCGAGATGTTCTCGGGCCTCAATTCTTTCGCTCTGCTGGCGATCCCGCTTTTCGTTCTGGCGGGTGAGTTGATGAACGAGAGCGGTATCACAGTGCGCATTATTGCCTTCTCCAAGGTGCTGATTGGGCGCGTCAAGGGCGGCTTGGCGCATGTCAATATCTGGGCCTCGGTGATCTTTGCCGGGCTTTCGGGCTCTGCGGTAGCCGATACCTCGGCGCTGGGACGGGTGTTCGTCCCCGAGATGGAAAAGGAAGGCTACCCGCGTGACTTCGCTGCGGCACTGACCGCCGCCTCCTCGGTTATCGGGCCGATCATCCCGCCAAGCATCCCGGTGATTATCTATGCGCTGATCGTCTCCGGCGTCTCAGTACCGTCGCTGTTCCTAGCGGGGATCGTGCCTGGTGTCTTGTTGGCGGTGTTCTTGTCGGGTTACGTGATGCTGTTCGCCAGCAAGTACGAGAAGCGCCCGGACACTCGGATGCCGGCGGAGGAGAAGCGCACCGTCCTGATCGATGGCATTATTCCGTTACTGATGCCCGTCTTCGTGGTCGGTGCCATCCTGCTGGGCATAGTCACACCTACCGAGGCTGCGGCCTTCGCCGTCGCCTATGCGTTGTTCGTGGGCATTGTACTGTTCCGCAAGCTGAGCTGGCGAGACCTGCCGGGTATCTTCTCTCGCACCATGGTCGATAGTGCGGTGATCATGATCATCATCGCTGCGGTGGGAGCGGCAAACTGGCTGCTGACCTACAATCGCGTTCCCAATCTACTCACTGAACTGACGCTTTCGTACATCTCGGTGCAGTGGACCTTCCTGCTGGCAGTCATCGTGCTGTTTCTTCTGGTGGGGCTGTTTCTGGAGGGTATCGCCGCGATGTTGGTACTGGTACCGATCCTGCACCCTATCGCGGTGAGTCTGGGGGTAGACCCGGTGCACTTCGGCATCGTGGTGATTTTCAACCTAATGATTGGGATGATCACGCCGCCCATGGGGCTATGCTTGTTTGTTGCCGACTCGGTGGCCGGGGTGGGGCTGAGTCGGCTGTCGAAACGGATCCTCCCCTTATTCCTGGTCGAGTTGCTCGTACTGCTGATCATCACCTTCGTGCCGATCACGGTAACAGGGCTGCCGAGGTTGCTGGGCTATTGACCCTTGCTAGTAATCGGCATTATTGAGTCAACGGCGGGCGCTCTGCGGAGTGCCCGCCGTTTTCGATTCTTCGGTTCAACTCCAGCTTGACTATCCTCCGCCAGTGTCGGGACACGCTTGGCTGTGCCTGTACTATCGACCAACGAAAGATAATGCAGCGTTCCATGACGAAAACTGCCCACCAGGAAACCTGATGGGCAGTTTTGCCGTTGTGGGTTATGACACGCCCAATCAGCTATCGGGTAGTGCGTAGGCAATGAGGTAGTCGCCGCGATCAGGCGATTGGCGAGCGCCACCGGCTGAAATCACCACATACTGCTTGCCGGTCTCGGGCGAGACGTAAGAGATTGGTGTGCCCTGCGACCCCACAGGCAAACGTGCCTTCCAGACTTCTTCGCCAGTGGCACTGTCAAAGGCACGCAACCAGTTATCCTGTGTCGCCGCGAAGAATACCAACCCACCCTGCGTGGCGAGCGAGCCACCAATGGTGGGCATGCCGATCGGCATGGGTAGATGGGTCTTCATGCCGAAAAGCTGCGTGTCCTGGACGGTGCCGAGCGGCACCTGCCAATCAACACTGCGGGTCTTCATATCAACAGCGGTCAACGTACCGAAGGGAGGTTCCTGGCAGGGAATGCCAAGCGGCGACAGGAAGCGATCCTTCAATACCGAGTAGGGCGTACCCTTCAATGGTACAGCCCCCATGCCAGCATTGACGGATTCAGAACCATCGGACGCGGCAGCTCCGTCTTTCTGAGGTTCCATATGAACCCAGAGGCCAAGGCGCATGTCGTTGACGAACATCGTCTGCGACGTTGGGTCATAGGACACCCCACCCCAGTTCATGCCGCCCAGCGACCCGGGGAAACTCAGCGAGTAGTCGGTATCTGGTGCGGTAAACAGGCCATCGTAGCGATAGCCACGGAAGATGTAGCGGCACATCAACTGGTCGAAGGGAGTGCCACCCCACATGTCCTTTTCCGTCAGCTTTTGGGCGCCAATCTGGGGCATGCCGACCGAGACCGGCTGGTGCGTCGCATAGTTTTCATTCGGTATGCTGGCAGGCTCTACCTTACGCTCCTCGACGTCGGTCAGTGGCTCCCCGGTCAGGCGATCAAGTACAAAGATCTGCCCCACTTTGGTGCCAAAAGCCAATGCCGGTACGGTCGTACCATCGTCTTTAGGGAAGTCGATCAGGGTAGGCTGCATGGGCACGTCATAATCCCAGAGGTCATGGCGTACCGTCTGGTAACGCCACTTCTCGTCGCCCGTTGTAGCATCAAGGGCGAGAAGGGTCCCGCTATAGGTCTCTTCGAGCTCGGAGCGCTCCACGCCCCAAAGGTCAGCAGCCGCATTGCCGACCCCCATGTAGACGGTGTTTGACATCGCATCGTAGGTCATTGGCGCCCAGACATTAGGCGTCGAACGTACGTAGGTCTGATCGTCCTCAGGCGCTTGACGGTCCTGCGGGTCACCGGGATCAAAGGCCCAGCGCATCTCGCCAGTAATCGCATCAAAGCCGCGAATGACCCCACCCGGCATATCACGTGCGACGTTGTCCGCGACGCGTCCGCCCACGACGACCGTGGTCCCCGCCATGGTGGGTGGTGATGTCAGCGAGTAAAGCGGGGATTCGGCATTGCCAAGGCCAGCCTTGAGATCAACCCTCCCCTCATCACCGAAGTCAGTGCAAAGCTCGCCAGTGTTAGCATCGAGGGCCACCAGCACAGCATCGATCGTGTTCATGTAGATGCGGCGCTGGCAGGCAGCGTCTTCAGCTACTGAGACTGAGGGCACCTGGGAGCTGTCCGGAGCGCTCGGCTGTTCGACAGACTGGGTCGCATCGAAATACGCTAGCCCACGGCAACGTACCCAGGTATTTGTCTCTGTCGGGAACTCCTTGCGCCACTCTTCCTCGCCCGTCGCGCTGTCGACTGCAACGACGGTGTTATGGGGTGTGCAGAAATAGAGCGTGTCATCCACCATCAGGGGGATGCCCTGATCTTCGGCACCGCCACCGCCAGGGCTTTCCGGAATATCGCCAGTCCGGAAAGTCCAGGCGACTTCGAGATCCTGCACGTTGTCGCGAGTGATCTGATCGAGTGCCGCAAAACGCTTGGCGTCTTTGCCACCAGCGTAATGTTCCCAGTCCGATGGCGCTTCATCGGCAACCGGTTTTTGGCCCGTTTGAGCCTCGGCGACCAGGCGTCCATGAGGCTGGAACATGCCCCAGACCATTCCGGCAATGACGAGCAGGGCCACACCAGCAACACTAAGGTTGAGCACGGCTGCCGGCTTGTGGCCAGCCCGCTTGAGGGTCAGCGGATGCAACAGCATCAGCACGAAGAAGATGCAAAGGAAGGTGAATATCCGCGCGTGCAATGCCCAGAAGTCGAGACCCGCTTCCCAGAAAGCCCATATCACCGTGGCCAGCAAAGCCAGGGTGTAGATTGCAGTTCCCATGGGACTGCCACGTACAATCTGAATACCTGAGGCCAGGAGTGCTAAGCCCATCAGCAGGTAGTACCAGCTACCTCCGCGCGAGATCAACATCGCGCCGCCGATCGCCAGGCCCAGCCCTATAACGGCGACGATCAGTCCAACAACGATAAGCAGCACCTTCACAGGTGCCGATACCGCGTTGCGGTCGGTGTCATTCATATTGTTCCCCATTTATGGAAAAACGAGTTCGGTAGAAAAGGAATTATCAATTTGGTTAATTCTATTTAGTCTTGATTATAAATGGCGAAGCTCTTTCTGGAAAGTTAGGTTGCTATCAGGTAGGCACTGTCATCGGGTCGTCGATCGACTCAGTTAACCCGGCGAACATGGAAAAGCTTGGCACCATACAGTTCCAAGCTTCTAGTCAATATTATATCCCCCGGCCGTCACTTCAGAAGTGGCTCTGGAGTTTCAGGGTCAGGCTCAGGGCGTGACGAAGAAGCTGCTATGGAGAATGAGCCACAGTAAGCTGCTGATGGTGATAAATGACAGTAGGGTCGCGAGCATCAGCGAGGCCGTGCACAACTCGCTGTGACCATAGCGCTGGCCGAGAATGGGGTAGACGCTAAGCATCGGGGCGCTGGCGAGGATGACTGCGGCAGTGGCTAGTGTCGGATCGATGGGAGGAAGCCACCAGAGCATCAAAAGTATCAGCAATGGGTGCAAGATCAACTTGCCGATCACGACCTGAGAGACGTCGTTCAGCATGCCGCCAATACGTAGCCCGTACAGCGTGCCGCCGACCACGAATAGAGCGGTCGGTGCAGCGGCTGAGGCCAGCATGTCGACAGCCTTGAACAATGGTGCGGGAAGCGTGATACCGCTGATCGCGGCGAGAATGCCGGCGAGGATGCCGATCAGAATCGGATTGCGCGTCAGGCGCGCCATGGTCTTGCGCAGTATGGTTAAAAATGAGGCGCCGCGCTGACAGCTTGCCTCGGCGATTGCCAAGGCGGTGGGAATCATCAGCAGGTTTTCGACCACCATACTCAGGGCCAAGGCGAGGACTGCACTCGAGCCGACGACCATGGCGGCGATGGGGTAGCCGATGAAACCGCTGTTGGAGGCCGACATACCCAGCGCCAAGATACCGCTCTCGCCGAGTGGCTTGCCGCGATGACGGGCTAGCCACCAGGCACCCAGAAACAGCACGGCTGAGCCACCGCCATAGGCGATGAGGTAGACAGGATTGAAGACCTCATCCAGTGGCTGTTGGACTAGTGCTCGAAATATCAGGGCTGGCAGCGCGAAATTGATCACGAATCCCCCTAGCCCCTGGACCTGATCTTTACTGAACAGTCGGAGCATCACGGCAAGGTAGCCGATGCCGATAAGCAGGAAGATAGGTGTGGTGATGGCGAGGATATCGAGCATGGCGGCTAGCGAATCGGGGTAGCGGTCATGGGTGGTTCACTCCTAGAACAGTTGTGACGCTTGGCCCGAGGCGGTATAGCGCAAGGGTGCTTCGCGCCCCATGTCCGGATCGTAGGGTAGCCCGGTCCGCCTGCGCCTTGGCAATCCAAGTCTGGCGGTCGCCTTCGATCAGGCCCAGAGGCACCAACTCTCCGGTCTTGGTCGTCAGCCAGTCGAGGACCGGTTGCAGCACATCGCTGGCGCCGGTGCTGCCCAAGTAACGAAACCCTAATGCAATAAGCCGGGTCGACAGCCGGTAATGGCCGGTGCGTGTTTCCTGACGGACGTACCCTGGTCGGCCCAACTCGTTGCCAATTCTATGAGCGGCGCTCTTGGGGATTTCCAGCCGCTCGGTCAACCGTTGCAGGGGAATGCCATCAGGCTCGCTCAAGAGCGCCTCGAGTACGCGCAGCGTGCGTTCGATCAGGCTGCCTGCCATCTCTCCTTCCTTAACGTCGAAGGTTGTAATGCGAAGGGGTGTTAGTTGACTTGACTAGCGATCTGTTGCGCTTTCTCACGAAGTAGCGGCAAGAAACGCTCGTTCAGCATCGTCATATCGATGCGCGCTGCGTTGGTGCTCACGTTGATGGCACCGAGCAGCTTGCCGTGGGCGTCGAAGGTGGGCACGGCAAGAGAGCGCAGACCGGAGTCGAGTTCTTGGTCGACGATACAATACCCTTGCTCGCGAACTTGGCGCAGGCAGTCGCGGAACTCGGTCTCGTCAGTGATCGTCCGCTCGGTATGCTGCTCGAGGGTGGCCGTCTCAAGCAACGTGTCGAGTTCGTCGTCGGGTAATTGCGCGAGTAGCACACGTCCCATCGAAGTTGCTACAGCCGGTAGGCGGGTACCGATTGCTAGTGTAATCACCATCAGCCGATGCGGTGCCGCCGAACGGCACACGTATGTCACGTCGCTGCCGTCGAGTACACCCAGTGACGACGACTCACCGGTTTGTTGAGTGATGTCCTCGAGGTGCTGCTGAATCACCTTGCGGTAACTGTTGGCCGAAAGAAACGCATAGCCAAGCTGCAGCGTTTTGGGCGCCAGCGCGAAATGGCGATGTTCCTTGCGCACGTAACCCAGTGCGTTGAGCGTTAGCAGAAAGCGCCGGGCGCGGGCGCGATTCATGCCTGTCTTGGTGGCAACTTCGCTGAGCGTCATGCGTGGGTTGTCATGATCGAAGGCGAGTATGACGTCCAGACCGCTGGCCAGCGCAGTCACGAAATCGCGATCGTCCGGTTTAAGAGGTTCATCGTTGGTCTGTGTAGTCATCGATTGTGCGCCGTCGTGTTCGGATCATTAGCATTGTGTTGCTCGGTCATCTGGCTGACTCTAGCATAGAGTTCGAATTGCGAACACATGTCCGCCAATGTGCTATTGGTGGAAGGCGACGAGGGAGAACTCCATTGTACGAGCAACTTTTACGCCATCCTTTCACGAGTTCTACTGGCCGTGAACAGTGCCGGGCTCAGGACTTGGTCGCGGCGATGCGCGATGTGGAACTGGCACTGGCTACCGAGCAAGAGAACTTGGATATGCTGCCCAAGGGTACTGCCGAGGCGCTGGGTCGGCATCTGACACTTGATGTTTTCGATATTGAGGCGCTGGCGGACGACACCGTCAAGGGTGGCAACACAGCGATTCCTTTCGTAAAGCAGGCCAAGGCGGCGCTTCCCGATGCATTGAAGCCACATTTCCATCGCGGGGCAACCAGCCAAGATGTTGTCGACAGCGCCTTGATGCTACTGCTCAAGCCGAGGCTGACGCGTTGTCAGCACTTGCTGATGGAGTCCATCGAGGGTGGTCGGTCATTGATGATCAACCACCGCGACACCGCGATGGTCGGGCGCACATTAATGCAACAGGCGCTACCCATTACCTTCGGCGCCAAGGTCGGACAATGGCTGTGGGGGCTGCACCAGGCCGGCGAACGTCTGAACGATGTGCTTAATGATGGGCTCTACGTCCAATTCGGCGGGGCCGTTGGGGTGCACTCAGGCCTTGATGATGCGGGCGTGACGATCATGACCGGCATGGCGAACCGTTTGGGCCTCGCCGAGCCGTGGCTGCCTTGGCATACCGATCGTCAGCCGGTTCATGCGTTAGGAAGCGCGATGGATGCCGTGGCTGTGGCCGCCGAGAAAATCGCCCTGGATATCGCCTTGCAGACTCAGACCGAGATCGGTGAACTGGCGGAACCGGCCGAAGCTGGGGTCGGTGAATCGTCGTCGATGCCACACAAGCGTAACCCGGTAGGCTGTGCGCGCATTCGTGCAGCGGCGCGCCAGATACATGCTGCATTGAGTGTATTTTCCAATGCCGGGGCGCAGCCGTTCGAACGTGGGCTGGGCGAATGGCATGCCGAGTGGGCGCCGTTGCTCGATGCGGTGATGCTGCTCGAAGGCGCTCTCGAAACTCTGCGGCATCTGCTGGGCGGACTCGAGGTCCACGATCAGGCGATGGCGCGCAACCTGGCGATTACCGGCGGCGCGATCATGGCCGAGCCCGCCGCGCGTGTTCTGCAGAGTGTGCTGGACAGCGATGATGCCCGACGCGTTGCCCGCGAGGCGTCGGAAAACGCGCGTCGTCACGGGGTGACCTATGCCGAGGCCCTGCTGGACCACGAGAAGGTGACGGGGAGCGGAATCGATGCCGAAGCACTGCGTCAGGCGGTGCGTCCCGAATTATACATTGGTAGTAGCCGTTGTCTGGTCGAGCGCGTGAACGAACGCCTATATTTTTCATAATTCATTGTTTCAAAAGCTATTTGGGGCTTTTTATCCAACGTGGTGGCTAATCGTTGAGTCATCCTGATGTTTGACGAGGCATGCTTCCGCGATTATTTTGTTCGTATCACAAACCAGTGTTCACCAAGCGAACAATTTGCGAGGCAATCCGCATGGCCGAATTTCTTAGCCTGCATGACGCCGTGTCGCGCTATGTCGAAGATGGCGCCACCGTGGCCATGGAAGGCTTCACCCACCTGATTCCTTTCGCCGCCGGGCATGAAGTCATTCGCCAGCGCAAGCGCGACCTGACGCTGATCCGCATGACGCCGGATCTGGTCTACGACCAATTGATCGGTGCCGGCTGCGCCAAGAAGTTGATCTTCTCGTGGGGCGGCAACCCGGGTGTGGGGTCTTTGCATCGTCTGCGCGACGCGGTGGAGAAAGGCTGGCCGCACAAGGTGGATATCTTCGAGCACAGCCACGCGGCCATGGCGTGTTCGTTCGAGGCCGGCGCGGCGGGGCTACCGCTGGCGGTGCTGCGCGGCTATGTGGGTAGCGACCTGCCCAAGGTCAACGATCAGATCAAGTTCATCGAGTGCCCGTTCACCGGCGAGAAGCTTGCCGCGGTCCCGTCGGTGCGTCCCGACGTCTCCCTGGTGCATGCGCAGAAGGCGGATCGCAAGGGCAACGTCCTGGTGGAAGGCATCATCGGCGTGCAGAAGGAAGCGATCCTGGCGGCCGACAAGAGCATCGTTACCGTCGAGGAAGTGGTCGACGACCTTGAAGCCAGCACCAACGCTTGCGTGATTCCGGGATGGGCGATCGATGCCATTGCAGTGGCCGAGAAGGGTGCTTATCCCTCCTACGCTCACGGCTATTACCCGCGCGACAACCGCTTCTACAAGGAGTGGGATGCCATCGCTCGCGATCGCGACACCTTCCAGACATGGCTCGATGACAATGTTTACAACGCAGGAGGTCAGGCCCGATGAGTAACGAATATACCTCCTCTGAAATGATGACCGTGACGGCGGCGAAAGCGCTGGAAAACGGCATGACCTGCTTCGTGGGCATCGGCTTGCCCAGTGAGGCCGCCAATCTGGCGCGCCTGATACACGCACCGGACGTGGTGCTGATCTACGAGTCCGGCACGCTGCAGACCAAGCCCGACGTGCTGCCGCTGTCCATCGGCGACGGCGAACTGTGCGAGACCGCGTTGACCACCGTCTCGGTGCCGGAAATGTTCCGCTACTGGTTGCAGGGCGGCAAGGTCGACGTGGGCTTCCTGGGCACCGCGCAGATCGATCGCTACTGCAACCTCAACACCACGCTGATCGGTGACTATAAGTCGCCCAAGGTACGCCTGCCGGGTGGCGGCGGGGCACCGGAGATCGCTACCAGCGCCGGCGAGGTGTTCATCACGCTCAAGCACTCCAAGCGGACCTTCGTCGATGAGGTGGATTTCGTCACTACGCTGGGCTTTGGCCGTGATGGCAAGGCGCGTGATGGCGTGCCGAATATCGGCCGTGGCCCGACCCGAGTAATCTCCGACCTGTGCGTGATGAAGCCCGATCCTCAGACCAAGGAGCTGGTGGTCGTCTCGTTGCACCCCGGCGTGACGGCCGAGCAGGTGCAGGAAGCTACCGGTTGGGAGATTCGTTTCGCCGAGACGCTCGAGACAACCGACGCGCCCAGCGACAAGGAGTTGAACGTGTTGCGTGAATTGAAGGCGAGGACTGATCGCCATCATGCGGGGGAAGAGGCATGACTGATGTCTACCTGTGTCATCCAGTGCGCTCCGCGGTCGGCAAGTTCGGTGGTGCCTTGGCTAGCGTGCGCCCCGACGATCTCGCTGCGGACATCTTCCGTGCGTTGCTTAAACGGTCGCCGGAGCTCGATCCGGCGGCCATCGACGACGTGATCATGGGCTGTGCCAACCAGGCCGGCGAAGATAACCGCAGTGTGGCACGCATGTCGCTGCTGCTCGCGGGCCTACCGACCAGCGTGCCCGGCACCACCATCAACCGGCTGTGCGGCTCGAGCATGGACGCCGTCGGTACCGCAGCGCGCGCCATTCGCGCTGGCGAGGCCGAGCTGATGATTGCGGGCGGCATCGAGTCGATGTCGCGGGCGCCGTACGTGGTCGGCAAGGCGCCGACTGCGTTCTCGCGTGGCCAGGTGATGGAGGACACCACCATCGGCTGGCGCTTCATCAACCCGCTGTTGAAAGAGCAGTACGGGGTCGACTCGATGCCCGAAACGGCGGAGAACGTCGCTGAGCAGTTCAATATCTCTCGCGAGGATCAGGATCGGTTCGCCTATTCCTCGCAGCTCAAGACCAAGCAGGCCCAAGACAGCGGCCGGCTTGCGCGCGAGATCGTGCCCATTGAAATTCCCCGGCGCAAGCAGGAACCGCTGGTCTTCGATCGTGATGAGCATCCACGCGAGACCACGCTGGAGAAGCTCGCCACGCTACCCACGCCGTTCCGGGCTGTCGGCTCCAGCGTGATGGGTTCGGTCACTGCGGGCAACGCCTCGGGGGTCAACGATGGCGCGGCGGCGATGTTCGTTGCCAGCGAGGCGGCGATGAAGCGTCATAACCTGGTGCCGGTCGCGCGTATCCACGGCATGGCCACAGCCGGTGTGGAGCCGCGAGTCATGGGCATGGGGCCGGTGCCGGCGACGCGCAAGCTGCTTGCGCGGCTCGATATGCGTCTCGATCAGTTCGATCACATCGAGCTCAACGAGGCCTTTGCCTCGCAATCGCTGGCCTGCCTACGCGAGCTGGGCATTGCCGATGACGATCCGCGCGTCAATCCCAATGGCGGCGCGATCGCACTGGGCCATCCGCTGGGCATGTCCGGGGCACGCATCATTACCGCGGCGGCCCACGAGCTTGCGCTCAGCGAGAAGCGCTTCGCGCTGTGCACCATGTGCGTGGGCGTTGGGCAGGGGATCGCCACGGTAATCGAACGCGTCTGAGGAGAACACAATGGCTTTCTTGACGGTGGTGGATCGTACGATCGCCTATCACGATAGCGGTGAAACCGCGCTGCCGGCGGTGCTGTTGGCACATCCGCTGGGCATGAATCAGGACGTGTGGGAAGGCGTGGTCGCGGCCCTGCGCGGGCGGTTTCGCTGCGTGACTTGGGATCTTCCCGGTCATGGCGCGAGCACCGGGCTGACAGCAGCGGTAACGCCGGAACATCTGACTGCGGACGCCTTGGCCCTGGCCGATGCCTTGGGACTTGCGCGTTTCCACTTCGTGGGCACGTCGGTCGGTGGCGTGGTCGGCCAGCAGCTGTTGCGCCAGGCCCCCGAGCGCCTGCGCGATGTGGTGCTGACCAATACCGGCGCGGTCATCGGCACCCCGGATAACTGGCATGCGCGCGCGGCGCGCGTACGCCAGGAAGGTCTGGTCGCCATGGCCGACGAGATCGTGCCGCGCTGGTTTACCGAGGCGTTTGTGCAAGGTAATGCGGCTGCCTATACGGGGTGGAAGGTCCAGCTCACGCGTACCGATGGCGAGTCCTATGCGCGACTTTGCGAGATGCTGGCCGAGTCCGACTTCAGCGGGCAACTGCGCGGCGTCACGGGCCCGGTGCGCCTGCTCGGCGGACGCGAGGATCTTTCAACACCGCCTGACACCCTGAAGGCGTTGGCTTCCCAGTTCGGTGACGCGCGTCTCGAAGTGCTCGAAGACATCGCGCACGTGCCGAGCGTGGAAGTGCCCGAGGCCATCGCCAAGCGTCTGCGTGCCTGGTTGGGTGATGAGCACATCGGCGAGAACGGCGTCAGCTATGTCGCCGGGTTGGAAACGCGCAAGCAGGTGCTGGGTGACGAGCACGTGGCGCGTTCCAGCGAACATGCCACCACGCTCGATGCGCCGTTCCAGAACATGATCACGCGCATGGCCTGGGGCGAGCTGTGGGGCAACGAGGATTTGAGCCGCACCGAGCGCAGTATGATCACCCTGGCGGTGTTGGCGGCGCTGGGCCGCGATGGAGAACTGGAACTCCACCTGAAAACCGCCCAACGCATCGGCCTCAGCGAAGCGCAACTGCGCCAGGCGCTGATGCATGTGGCGATCTACGCCGGCGTGCCGGCTGCCAACCATGCCTTCTCGATGGCCAAGAAACTGGGCTGGGGCAACACCCTATAACGAGAGCCCCGCCTGGAACCGGCCTTCTTCGGAAGGCGATTGAAGCAAGAGGCTCTTACCGGGTCTCTCTCGAGATAATAAAAGGAATTCATACCATGAAACGTACGCTCACTTGCATGCTCACCCTCTCCCTGACGGCGGCGGCCGTGTCGACAGCCCATGCGGAAACCACGCTGCGTATGTCGCATTTCTGGCCGGGTGCCTCGTCGATCAACAAAAACGCCTTCGAAGCCTGGGCCGAGGCAGTGGAAGAAGATTCCAATGGCTCACTGACGATCGAGAACTATCCCTCACAGACCTTGAGCCAAGCCGACGAAACCTATGATGCGGTGGTCAATGGTATCGCCGATATTGGAATTACCGCGCAGGGCTACACCAATGGCCGCTTTCCGCTGAGCCAGATCGTGGAACTGCCGGGTGTGGCTAATGAGTCGGCGGAGCAAGGCGCTTGCGTGTTGCAAATGCTCTATGATGATGGCCAGATCGCCGACGAATACGATGACACCCATGTGTTGTTCATGTTCACTACGGGGCCAGGGTATATCCACACCCGCGATACCGATGTGCAGAAACCCTCAGACCTAGAAGGACTGCGCATACGCCGTCCCACGGCCGTGGCGGGCAACATCCTCAAGAATATGGGCGCCGAACCGACTGGCATGCCAGCACCGGAAATCTATACCTCCATGCAACGTGGTGTCCTGGATGGGGTGAGTCTCCCTTGGGAAGGCATGAAAACCTTCCGTCTCAACGAGCTGACCGAGTACCACACGCAGGTACCGTTCTACACGCTGATCTTCGTCGCCACGATGAGCCAGGACAAATATGACAGCCTGTCCCCTGAGCAACAAAAGGCCATCGACGAGAACTCTGGCATGAAATGGGCGAAAAAAGCCGGCAAGGTCTTCGCCGCCGATGATAAGGCCGGAAAGCGTCAAGCCGAAGAAGCCGGGCACACCATTCGCGTCATCGACAATCCGCTCGAAGATTCGGCATGGGAAAAGCCGCTCAAGGCGGGGATCGATAAATACCTCGGTGATCTCGAATCGCGCGGTCTCGATCAGGCGCGAGATGTCTATTATGCCGCGCTCGAAGCGCGCAAATCCTGCTCAGCCGAATAAGGCTAGGAGAGAACGGTATGCAGCAAGGGCTCACTCGGCTCAGCCATTGGCTGGGCTCCCTGTGCAGAATCATTGCTGGTATAGCGCTTCTGGCGCTGTTGTCGGTCACCATTCTCGACGTGGGACTGCGCTATCTGAGCCGGCTGACGGGGGGCGTGTTGTCGTTGAGCGTGTCCGGTAGCGTGGAACTGGTCAGCTACCTGCTGCTGTTCTCTCTGCTCGCAGCCATGGCTGCGAGCGTCGAGAAAAGCCAGGTGGTCGTCGAGGCGCTGACGCATCGTATGAATGATGTCCTCAAGGCGCGTCTGCAAGGTTTTTATTTACTGGGCTTCATGGTGCTTGGAATCATCTTGTGCGTGGGTCTGATCAATTCGGGTCTCGGTGCCATATCTCATGGTGAAGTCACGCAAGACTTGAGAATTTCCATGGGGCCTATTTATTTATTTTCCGCCTTTCTGAGTGCACTGCTCAGTTTGCGAAGCTTGATGCATGTCTTGCTGAGTGGCGTCTTCGGCCAACAGGAGGAAAGCGCCAATGGGTAGTGAAATGATTGGCGGTATCGGCCTGGCCTCGTTGCTAGTGTTGATGATGCTGCGTGTGCCGGTGGCGCTATCGATGTTGATCGTCGGTGTTGTGGGCTTCTCGCAGATCATCAACTTGGGCGCCGCCCTGTCGATGGTTAAATCCGTACCCGTGGAAGTACTCTCGAACTATAGCTTCAGTGCGGTCCCCATGTTCATTTTTATGGGGGTGCTGGCGGCGCACTCTGGCATGGCGGGTAAGTTGTTCAATTCCACCCGTGTAATCTGCGGGGGCTGGAAAGGAGGGCTGGCGATCTCGGCGATTGGTTCCTGCGGGATTTTTTCGGCGATTTCCGGTTCTTCTCTTGCGACGGCAAGCACCATGACGCGTGTCGCGCTGCCCGAGATGGAGCGCTATGGCTACAACCGTGGCCTGGCCACCGGCGCACTAGCAGCAGGCGGTACGCTGGGCATAATGATTCCGCCGAGCATCGCCTTGTTGATCTACGCCATCCTTACCGAGCAGTCGGTAGGCGATATGTTCATGGCAGGGTTGATCCCGGGGCTGATGGGCCTACTATTTTATTCGCTGGCGATCACCGTGGTGATGCGGATAAAACCGTCGCTGGCCGTCGCGGGAGAGTCCACTTCCTGGGGCGACAAGTTTAAGTCTCTGGCGGGGTTATCACCTTTTTTCGGTGTCTTCCTGCTGCTCATCCTAGGCATCTACTTCGGTGCCTTTACGCCCACGGAAGGGGCAAGTGTGGGGGCATTCGCCACCTTGTTGTATGCCTTGGCCAAAGGTATGCGGGCAAGGGGGTTGTGGCAGTCCGTTCAGGAAACGCTGGCACTTTCCTCGGTGGTGTTTTTCATGCTGGTGGGGGCCGAGACGCTAGGCTATTTCATTTCGGTCTCGCGGATTTCCTTCACCATCAGTGAGTTCCTGTTAAGCATGGACCTTACGCCGCTCGTGGTGCTGCTCTGCATCCTGCTGCTGTATTTCGTCCTCGGGATGTTCATGGACTCGATCGCGATGTTGGTGATCACCGTACCGGTAGTGTTCCCGATCATTCAGACGGTGGGCATCGATCCGGTATGGTTCGGTATCGTGACCGTATTGACCGTCGAATTAGGCTTGATAACGCCCCCGGTAGGGATGAACGTCTTCGTGATTAAAGCCATGGCCCCCCATGTGGGATTGGGTGAAATCTTCAAGGGGGTGGCGCCCTTCATCGCCGCCGACTTCATACGCTTGGCGCTATTGATTGCGTTCCCCGTGCTCAGCCTATTCCTCATCTGACTTCAGGAGTGGAAAACGCTAGCGGTGTGCAGGGCAAGGATATGTTGGCTAAAATGTCCGGTAACTCGGAAAGCGTGTCCGAGTATATTTCTCCCACTGATGTTGACCTTGGCGAGAGCGAGCGATCGTGACTCGTACATGGGTTGCACTCCTGTCCGTGATTCGTGAGGAAATCGCGATGCTGAGCGCTCGCGTCAAGCTACGCCATCTCATGGCGTTTCAAGAAGTCGCGCGGTTGCAGAGCCTGGTCAAGGCCGCGCAGGCGCTTTCCATTACCCAGCCGGCGATGTCCAAGACGATTCGTGAGCTGGAAGAGATTCTCGAGACGACGCTTTTCGAGCGCAGTCCGCAAGGCGCTACCTTGACCACCGCCGGCTTGACCCTGCTGCGCCACGCCGGCCCGGCGTTGCGTAGTCTGGGCGAGGGCTTCCAGGCAGTGCAGGACGCCGCCCAGCAGGAAGCGGTGGTGCGTCTGGGCGCGCTGTCGACCGTCGAGGAAGGCCTTCTCCCTCGGGCGCTGCATCGCCTGCATGCCCAGGCACCACACTGGCGCGTGCATGTGGTGACGGGGCCTAGTGCGTATCTGCTCTCTCGCCTGCGGATGGGGGAGTTGGATGCGGTGGCCGGACGCATGAGCGAGGCACGCGAAATTCGCGGCCTGCAGTTCGAGCACCTGTATTACGAGCCGCTGGTGCTGGTGGCGCGCGCCGAGCACCCGCTGTTGGCGCACGACACACTGGAAGGCGAAGCGTTGACCGCCAATGCGTGGATTGTTCCCCCGACGTCGACCACCCTGCGCGATCAGGTCGAGCGCTTCTGGGTCGAGCAAGGCGCCGAGCCGCCGCGTATCGCGCTGGAAACCCTGTCGCTCTCGTTGAGCCGGCGGTATGCCCTGGCCAGCGACGCGCTGTGGGTCGCGCCTCTCGACGCGGTACGCGAAGACCTCCACGATGGCCGCCTGGCGCGCTTGCCTGTGCGTCTGGAGTCGCGGGGCGGCTCCGTCGGGGTATGCACCAATATCGCCCTGCCGCGCAACTCCGGTGTCGACGTCTTGAGCGCATGCCTGCGTGATATCGTCGCCGAGATGGCAGCGCCTTCGCTGTGACGGGGTCGATGGGCGCTTATGCCTTGGTCGTATAGACCTTTGGCCGATATATCCAATGAGTTATAGCGACGGTCAGCCATTTCAATTGGCAAGCCGCGTCAGGCCCGGACAATGAGGCATGAAAACGCGGTAGCCGCTCGTGCCGCGGTCCTTTCGATCAGGAGATCCGCATGCCTCTCAACGATAACAAGCGCTTCGTCGAGCGCGACCGTAACTGGCATCCTCCGGCCTATGCGCCGGGCTACAAGACGACAGTGGCGCGCTCCCCCAGTCAAGCCTATGTCAGCATGCAGGCGCCCAGCGTCTCGGAACTCGGCGGCCCGGACTTCTCGCGCCTGCGCATGGGGCCTCACGATAACGACTTGCTACTCAACTATCGTGAAGATCCCGCGCTCGTCGGGCAGGCCGGGCTGCCCATCGGCGAGCGCATCATCATGTTCGGTCGCGTCGTCGACCAATTTGGCAAACCGGTGCCCAATACGCTGGTGGAAATGTGGCAGGCCAACGCCGGCGGGCGTTACCGCCACAAGAAGGACGGCTACCTGGCGCCGCTCGACCCCAATTTCGGCGGTGTGGGGCGCTGTCTAAGCGACGACGAAGGCTGGTATCGCTTCCGTACCGTCAAGCCTGGCCCTTACCCCTGGCCTAATGACATCAATAGCTGGCGCCCGGCGCATATCCACGTCTCGGTGATGGGCCCGTCGATTTCCACACGGCTGATCACGCAGATGTATTTCGAGGGTGACCCGCTGATTCCGCTGTGTCCCATCGTGCATACCCTGCGCGATCCTGAGGCCGTGGAAACCATGACCGGTCGTCTCGACATGGCGCGTAGCCGCTCGATGGATTGTCTTGCCTACCGTTTTGACCTGGTGATCCGCGGTGAAGTGCAAACCTATTTCGAGAATCAGGGGTAAACCATGCAACAGCCGAACTCACAGCCCTGCGCTGCAACCATGCTGCGTGAAACCGCGTCACAGACGGCCGGCCCCTACGTGCATATCGGCTTGGCCCTGGATATCGCCGGCTTGCCGCCGCGCGAGGAAGAAATCTGGAATCGGCTTGCTTCGCCGGAGGCCGACGGCGAGGCCATCGAACTCGTGGGCCGCGTCATCGACGGCAACGGCGACCTGGTGCGCGATGCCTTGCTGGAAGCCTGGCAGGCGGACGCTCAGGGCAACTACCAATGCGAATTCGATCTGCGCGCGCCCTTCAACAGCTTCGGACGCACCGCGACCACGGTGGAAAACGACGGCGAGTGGTGCTTCCACACCGTCAAGCCGGGTCAGGTCGCACGTCGCGATGGTCGCCTGATGGCGCCGCATGTCACGCTCGCCGTATTTGCCCGTGGCATCAATATCCAACTGCATACGCGCCTGTACTTCGAGGACGAGGCCGAGGCCAACGCGGCCTGCCCGGTGCTCAACGCAGTCGAGTCGCCCACGCGTCGTCAGACGCTGATCGCCACGCGCGAAGAGGGCGAAGGCAAGCCTCGTTACCGCTTTGACATTCGCCTCCAGGGCGAGGGCGAGACGGTATTCTTCGATTTCTAGTAAGCGGCTTCGACGTCTGAGCCCGCCAATACCTTCATTCACACCTTGATCGGCAACGCCAACCAGTATCCTTTGACTGATTGGCGCTGCCGTTTTGCGCTCGTGTACCGAACAGCATTTATTTCCATTTGATGTTGCAGCCCATGGAGGGTATTTGCTGGGCCGCCGGTGCGCGGTCTGCTAGTACGGCATCGGCGGCGGCGCGTAGATCCTCCCCGGTGACCGGCGTTTCCTTGCTGGGCCGGCTGGCGTCGAACTGCCCTCGGTAGGCCAGGCGGTGCTCGTGGTCGAAGAGAAAGAAATCCGGTGTGCAGGCCGCGTCGAAGGCGCGCGCCACGTCCTGGCTTTCGTCCACCAGATAATCGAAGGTGTAGCCGCGTGCCTCGGTTTCTGCACGCATGTGTTCGGGATTGTCATCCGGGTGGGCGTGAAAGTCGTTGCTGTTGATGGCGATCACCGACAAGCCCTTGGCCTGATACTCGCGGGCGAAGTCGGCGAAAGCATCCGCGATATGCTTGACGAAGGGGCAGTGATTGCAGATGAACGCCACCAGGACCGGGCGCCCGGCGACGTCTGCACTGTCGACCTCCTTGCCCTCGGCATCGGGAAGCCGAAACGCTGGCAGTGGGGAGCCCAGCTCGATCATGGTGGAAGGCGTCAATGACATGGGGATCTCCTGTGCGCGATGAATACGACCCACGCCTGGCAACAGGCGAGATGCATACATTCATTCTAGGCGCGATTGGCCTCTCCAGGGAAAGGGTACCTCTGAGATAGCCATTGTCTAGGCGCGTCGGGCGGGAATGAGATTACGCCAAGCGAGTAGGGCGATAAGCAGGAACAGCAGGGCGGCGATGCTGAACAGTAGCGTGAGACCGCCGAGGCTGAACAAAAGGGCACCGAGAAACGGTCCACTGGCCATACCCATGAAGCGAAAGAAATTGTAGAGCCCCACGGCGGTAGCGCGATGGGAGACGAAGACGCGCGTCAGCAGCGCGGTCTGTGCGGGAAGCGACAGGCCCAGTAGCAACCCGAACAGGAGTGTCGTCGTGATGAGCAGTGTCAGCGAATGTGCTGCCGTGACCATGAAAGCCATGACATCGATGGCGCATAGCAAGGCGGTGATTACCAGCAGGCTTTCCGTGGAGAGGCGTTTCTGCACACGGCTGCTCAGGAAACTTCCCAGCACCAAGGCCACGGAAAGCGGCAGGAACATCAGCCCCTTCTGGGCCACGGAGAGCGTGTAGCTCTGATCGAGAATCACCGGCAGATAGACCAGAAAATTGTAGTAAATGTAGAACTGGACAAAGCCCAGAATACCGATGGTCAGCCCCTGGCGGTCGCGCGCGATGCATGCGTATTCGGCTATGTCGATCTTACGTGCGGGACCGGCGGGCTTAGTTTCTCTGAGCAATGTCCAGTTGATGATGCCGACCAGCGCCCCGGCGATGGCCAGCGCCAGAAAGACGAAATGATAGTCGAAGCGTCCCGCGATGAAACCACCCGCCACCGGTCCGATGACAGGGCCGAGGGCGACCATCATCTGAAAAGTCCCCATCGCCTTGAGACGCTTCTCACCCTGGAAAAGGTCGCCGATGACGGTGACGGCGACCACCGACCCCGTGGCGATCCCTACCGCTTGAAATACGCGAAAGAAGAGCAGTGAGGTGATGTGGTCGGCATAGAAGCAACCGATCGACGCCGCGACGTACAGCGCGATCCCGGGGAGCAAGACCTTCTTGCGTCCCAGGCTGTCGGTCAGCGGACCGTAAAGGATCTGCATGAAGGCGATGATGAAGGTAAACACCGAGATACTGGCGTTGATGAGCAGTTGGCTGGTGGACAGCGTGTCTTGCAGCTCGGGGAGGATGGGAACGTAGACGGTTTGAGTAAAAGGGCCCAGAAAAGCGGCGAATGACACTGAATGTGCGATTGCCTTTTTATGAACCATCGAGCGTTCCCGGGGTGGTGAAATAAAACGTTATCTTATCAAGTATCTGGCGACGGAGTCTCGTCAGTATCCGGGCGGCGGGCCACGGAGTAGGTGACCTGTTGATTGCGGGTCATTGACCTGGAGGTCGAGAAATTGCGCCAACGCCAGCGACGCTATGTCTGACGCTGGCGAAATTCCTTCGGCGAGCAGGCGACGTGGCGTTTGAAGAAGCGCGTGAAATAGGCCGGCTCCTTGAAGCCCAGCCTTTCGGCGACCTGGCCGATGGTCATGTTGGTATAGGTCAGGTGGCGCTTGGCCTCGAGAAGCACACGCTCGTGCAGTAGTTGCTGCGCGCTGCGCCCTGCGAGCCGTTGGCAGATCGCACTGAGGTGCGCACTGCTGATGCCCAGACGCTCGGCGAGTTCGGGCATGCTGGGCTGTTGATGGTAGTGGGCTTCGATGAGTTGTTGAAAGCGGGCGAGGTGCGCTTCGCCGCGTTCATGATGGCGTGAGCGGCGGGTCTGGCGACGCGTGGCACGTCGTGAGGCGAGGACCAGAAGGCTGTTGAGCAAGGCCTCCAGCAAGGCGTCGCGCCCCTCGGCTGGCTGGCGGTACTCGGCATCGAGCTGGGCCACGAGCGTGGCGATAGGCGTGCGTTCGGGTTGGTCGGCCAGTGGATAAAAAGCCGCGCGTGCCAGGATCTGCCCCTGAGGATGCAACGTATCGGCGATATGGGTCGCCAGCGGCATCGCCAGGGTGATGATGTGGCCATCGACATCGTGCGAAAAGCGAAACGCATGCACCGTCATCGCGGGGACGACGATCAGCAGTGGTCCCTGGACTCGCTGTACGTCGTCATCGAAGGTCAACTGCACTTCACCATGAGCGATATGCAGGACATGCACCAGGTCGGCATGGCGGTGCGGGCGGATATGCCAGTCATGCAGACGGCTACGTTCGGCGATGGACTCACAGTGCAGCAGGTCCGGCGTCGGCCATTGATGCGTCTCGCCATAGAGTTGAAAGACCGGGATGGCGCCGTGCTGACGTGTCATCATGCCCTTCTCCCTATTCGACGAAGGTCGATTCTTCGACCAAAGTTACGTACTGATCTTGGAAAAGTATAAATTGATCCGGGGATTTTGTCTTATTCGTGGATTTTTATCGGTGAAAAATGCAACCCGATAACTGGGCAACGCTCAGAGACGAATAAGAGGAAACCACCATGAAAACCCAAGTCGCGATCATCGGTGCCGGCCCTTCGGGGCTGCTGCTGGGGCAGCTGTTGCAACGCGCGGGGATCGACAACGTCATTCTCGAGCGGCGCAGCGGAGAATACGTCTTGAGTCGCATTCGTGCCGGCGTGCTCGAGCAGGGCATGGTCGATCTGCTGCGCGAAGCCGGTGTCGACCGCCGCATGGATGAAGAAGGTTTGCCACATGACGGCGTCGAGCTGGCCTTCGACAATCGCCGGGTGCGCATCGACCTGGCGGGGCATACCGGCGGCAAGCAGGTCATGGTCTATGGCCAGACCGAAGTGACGCGTGACCTGATGGAAGCGCGCGAGGCCGAGGGTGGGAAGACGCTCTATGAAGTGGATAACGTGCAACCCCACGACTTGGAAACCGACGCTCCGTACCTCACCTTCGAGCACAATGGCGAAATGCAACGGCTCGACTGCGACTATGTTGCCGGCTGCGATGGGTGTCATGGCGTCTCGCGTCAGTCGATTCCCGAAGACCGGCTGAAGATGTTCGAGCGGGTTTATCCCTTCGGCTGGCTGGGGCTGCTCTCCGACACGCCACCGGTTTCCGACGAGTTGATCTATGCCCGCCACGAGCGGGGTTTCGCGTTGTGTAGCATGCGCTCCCAGACCCGTAGCCGCTATTATGTACAGGTGCCGCTGGAAGAGAATGTCGAGGATTGGTCGGATGAGCGCTTCTGGGACGAGCTCAAGAGCCGCTTGCCCGAGGATGTTGCGGCCAACCTGATGACGGGGCCCTCGCTCGAGAAAAGCATCGCGCCATTGCGCAGCTTCGTGGCCGAGCCTATGCAATACGGTCGCCTGTTTCTGGTCGGCGATGCCGCGCACATCGTGCCGCCGACGGGTGCCAAAGGGCTCAACCTGGCGGCCAGCGACGTCAACACCCTGTATCGCCTGATGCTCAAGGTCTACCGCGAGGGTCGCACCGACCTGGTGCCGCGTTATTCGCAGACCTGTCTCAAGCGTGTCTGGAAGGCCGAGCGGTTTTCCTGGTGGATGACCTCGATTCTCCACAAATTCTCCGAGAACGAGGACTTCGGCGCTCGCATGCAGCAAGCCGAACTGGACTATGTCACTGGTTCCGAGGCAGGCCTGACGACCATCGCCGAGAACTATGTGGGCTTGCCCTACGAACCGTTGGAGTCCTAGGCGGGTATGGTGGCGCAGTCGTGACGCTATGAGCTAGCGCGTGACAACAAGCGGCCCGCCTCGTTGCAGCGAGGCGGGCCGCTTGAAAAGCACCTAAGGCGCGTGAATGTTGCGTTAACCAAACAGCCCTTTCAACGTATGCGGCTGGCTGCGCAGATACTGCTTCGGGGCATTTACGGTAGCGCCGAGTTTGGCGGCGGCGTGCCACGGCCAGCGCGGGTCATAGAGCATGCCGCGGGCCAGGGCGACGGCGTCCGCCTCGCCGCTGAACACGATGCCTTCGGCCTGTTCCGGTTCGGTGATCAGGCCGACAGCAATGACCGGCATGGCGACTTCCTGCTTCATGCGGCGAGCGAATGGCACTTGATAGTTGGGGCCGACGTTCAGCGTCTGGCGCGGGTCCAGTCCGCCACCGGAGCAGTCGATGAAGCTGCAGCCATGGGCGTCGAGCGCCTTGGCCAATTCGACGCTCTGCTCCAGATCCCAGCCGCCTTCGACCCAGTCGCTACCAGAGATGCGGATGCCGACTGGCTTGTCATCCGGGAACACCGCACGTACGGCATCGAATATCTCCAGCACGATTCGCATGCGATTTTCCAGACTGCCGCCGTATTCGTCATCGCGCTGGTTGGAAAGCGGCGACAAGAACTCATGCAATAGATAGCCATGCGCCGCGTGCAGTTCGATCAGCTCGAAACCGAGACGCTCGGCGCGCTGGGCCGAGGCGACGAAGTTCGCCTTGAGCTGCTCGATATCAGTCAGACTCATTGCCTGTGGTGGACGCTGCCCGTCCTGATACGCGACGGCGGAAGGCGCCACGGTTTGCCAGCCGCCTTCGTCCAGGCTTAGCTGGGCGCCGCCGTCCCAGGGTGCCTGGCAGGAGGCCTTGCGTCCGGCATGGCCCAACTGGATGCCGAGCGGCATCGGCGAGTGGGCACGAACGGATTCGAGTACACGCGCCATCGCCTGTTCGTTATCGTCTGAGTAAAGCCCCACGTCGCCGGAGGTGATGCGTCCTTCCGGCGCGACGGCGGAGGCTTCGACGATCAACAGCCCTGCTCCTGAGAAGGCGAGATGCCCCAGATGAATCTTGTGCCAGTCGGTCATGCTGCCGTTAGCGTCGGCGGAGTATTGGCACATTGGTGAAATGACGATGCGATTGGCCAATTCGAGCTCGCCGAGCATGAGCGGTGAGAACAGCTTAGGAGATGCCATGAAAACGTTCCTGAAGCGAATGATGGCGAGAATATAGCGTGCTAATAATTTTTTGGCAATGGTGGGCTAGCACAGCACAAATACCTTCTATATTGTATGTAAAGGCTTTGACGAGTACGCATCCATGATGAGGTACGCTGTGATACTCGATGGCTATGCAATGGCATTCAGGGAGTCGGAACTATGCAGGCAAAGTATCGATACGTGGCGCTGGCCGTTGGACTGCCGCTGATGACGGCGGCAATTCCCAGCCAGGCACAGGAAGGCGGCTGGCAGGGGAGTCTCGGCGCGGGAGCGATTTACTCTCCCGACTACCTGGGGAGCGACGATTACGAGACCTCCGCGTGGCCGTCGGTCGACCTGACCTATGGCGATAGCGTGTATATCAACGCACGCGATGGTGTGGGGTGGAACGTTATCAACCGGGATGGCTGGAAGGTGTCGCCGTTTCTCGGTTATACCCTTGGGCGCGACGACGAGGACGATCTGCATCGCCTAGACAAGGTCGATGGCGGTGTCACGGCCGGGCTGCGAGCCGAGTACACCGAGGGCAATTGGCTATACAATGCGGCGGTTGAAACGCCAGTGACCGGGGACGTGGATGGCTATCACGTCAAGGCCAAGGCGCATTGGCGTTCACGTTTGACCCAGCAGCTGTCTGTCTCGCTGGGACCGAGCATTGCCTATGGGAGCGAGTCCTGGGCCGAGGACATGTTCGGCATCTCCGCGCGGGAAAGCCAACGTTCGGGGTTAGATGCCTACGCGCCGAACGAGGGCTATTTCAAGGTCGGCGCCGATGCCAGTCTGAGTTATTACCTCACGCGGACATGGTCCATCACGGGGTTGGTGGGTGTGTCACGCCTGACCGGTGACGCCAAGGATAGCCCCATCGTCGACGATATCGGTGATGCGACCCAGGCTTACGCAGGCGGCTTCATCAATTACAACTTCTAGATATCCACCGGTCTTGACGTGGCGTTCTACGCAATGGCCTCGCCAATATTGGCGGGGCCATTTCTTGGGGTCATGTCACCGTTCCATCACTCGGCGATATAGACCGTGCGCACGTTGAGGAAGGCGCCAAAGCCGTATTCGCTCTGTTCGCGACCGTAGCCACTTTCCTTGACACCACCGAAGGGCAGCTCGGCGATGGGCGTGGTGGGCCGGTTGACGAAGCTCATACCAACTTCGAGGCGGCGTGCGACCTGTTCGGCACGTTTGACGTCCTGGCCGACCACGGTACCGCCCAGCCCATAGCGGCAATTATTAGCCAGCTCGATGGCATGTTCGGCATCGTCGGCGACGATGACCGAGGCCACCGGGCCGAACAGTTCCTCGTCGAAGGCCGGGTTGCCGGGCGCGACGTTGGTCAGCACGGTCGGGGCATACCAGGCGCCGGGACGGTCGAGGATCTCGCCGCCGGTTTCGAGTTGCGCTCCGTGTTTGATGGCGCGCTGCACTTGGTCGTGCAGGTCGTCACGCAGGTCCTTGCGCGACATGGGAGCGATCTCGGTGTCGCCGTCCATGGGGTCGCCGGTGCTCATCTTCTGAACGCGGTCGATGAGCCGCTCGGTAAAGCGTTCCAGCATCGGGCGTTCGACGATCAGGCGCTTGGACGCGGCGCAGCTTTGCCCGGTATTGTCGAAGCGGCCATTCACGGCCAGTTCCACCGCCTTGTCGACATCGGCGTCGTCGAGCACGATCAGCGGATCGATACCGCCGAGCTCGAGCACGCTGGGCTTGATGGCGTCGCCGGCGATCTTGGCCACGGCGCGGCCGGCTTCCTCGCTACCGGTCAGCGTGACGCCGCAGACGAGCGGGTCGTGAACGATGCCTTCGACCTTGTCGGAACCGATCGGCAGCCAGGTGAAGGTGCCTTCCTTGAAGCCAGCATCATGAAACAGCTTGGTGATGTACTTGGCACAACCCGGCACGTTGGAGGCGTGCTTGAGCAGGCAGACGTTACCGCCCGCCAGATTGGGCGCGGCGAAACGCACTACCTGATAAAGCGGATAGTTCCACGGCATCACGCCAAGCACGGCGCCCATCGGATCGTGGACGATTTCCGCCTTCTGTGCGCCTTCTACCTGGCGCGGTTGAGGCTTGAGCAGGGAGTCCAGGTTGTCGGCGTAGAAGCGCACGATGGCCGAGGAAATCTGCGTCTCGGCGATGCCCTGGTGGAAGGGCTTGCCCATCTCATGGGCGATGATTTCGGCGATTTCGCGCTGATGCTGGTCGATCAAGTCGGCCAGTGCGGTGAGCCGTTGGCGACGATCGGCCAACGGCAAGTGACGGAATTCGGCATAGCCCTCGCGGGCTTGGTTGAGCTTTTCGGCCAACTGGTCATCGTCGAGCATCTCGTGCTCGCCAAGCACCTGATCGTTGGCGGGATTGACGGCGGTGAGGGTCTTGCGGCTCATATCATCCTCCTTAACGGGATCGTCGGTGACGAATTTTCCCGAGGCAGTCTTCCTGATTGCCTCACTACTCGTTTTGGCGATGCTGAAGGAGAGAATCAAGGGGGCGTGTATTCGCCCCCAGCTCAACCATTGCCAATGTAAATGACAGGGTTCCTCTTTGAGCCCGATGAAAATTGTTGAATCGATCTATCGACCTTTCGGCAGGAATAACGTACTGCTTATCCCGGATTTCCTCTAGGAAGAAGTTATTTGGATGCGGCTCATGTTATTTACGTTTATATATAAAAATATATTAAATATTATTCTTTAGTCGAATAGTAGATGGCAGAATTTCTCTTGTTGCATGCCTTTTGCGATGTCTTTGTAACTACTTCTTTAGTCTGAATTTTTGGCGGGAAATGTTTCATAACATCCTGAAAATTTGTGTATTTTTATTAAATTCGCTATGCGAATTTCTCCCCGTTTGACAGACGAGTAAGAATATTGCCAAGCTTTGTTTGTCATGTGAAAAAAAGTTCGTTGTGCGAATATTAATGCTATGCCATGCCACATGACGACGTGATGTATGGAGGTTGGTGTCCAGACTTCCTCCATTATGTCGGTATACTCACCCTGCGCCATACGCACTGCTAATAATAATCTCTAGCTGCACCTGCAGCCGGATCAATTGCCAAGCACCATCGCGGCTAAGACCGCGACGGCTGGCGGCAACAAAACAAGAGGGAATAAAACCAATGATGACACGCAAACCACTCACCAGCGCGATCTCTCTGGCTAGCCTCGGGATTTGCCTCGGCGCATCCATGAACGCCCACGCTCAAGGCTTCGTCGATGACACCAAGGTCGACTTGACCTTCCGTAACTACTTTATCGGTCGCGATTTCGAGGACTCGAGCGTTGAGCGCGATAAGGCCCAAGAGTGGACTCAAAGCTTGATCCTTAATATTGAGTCCGGTTACACACCCGGCCCGGTCGGTTTCGGCGTCGATGTAATTGCCGGCGCTGCAGTCAAGCTGGATGGCGGTAGCGATACTTACGGCACCGGTCTGTTGCCCGTAGAGGATGCCGGTACCGATCCGCATCCGGCCGATAACTACGGTCGCTTTGGTATCGCCGCCAAAGCCAAAGTCGGTGAAAGCGTATTGAAGGTTGGCGAAATGATGCCGGTGCTGCCCATTTTGCGCTCGGACGACGGGCGTTCGCTACCGCAGACCTTCGAGGGCGGTATGATCACCTCCCACGATATCGACGGGTTGATGCTCACGGCCGGCCAGTTCCGCCAGAACAGCCCCCGAGACAGCAAGAGCATGGATGACATGACCTATGGCGGCGGCCAGTCTGATCGCTTCAACTTCATCGGTGGCGAGTATACGTTCAACAAACAACGGACCACCTTTGGCCTATGGGGCGCAGAGCTGAAAGATGTCTACGAGCAGCAATACGCGCAGGTGGTACATACTCAACCGTTGGCCGAGGACGTGGCGCTGACTGCCAATATCGGCTACTTCCATGGCGGTGATGATGGGAGAGCCCGTGCTGGTGATCTGGACAATGACACCTACTCCGGACTGTTTGGTCTAGACTTCGGCAGCAATACCGTCTATCTCGGTCTACAGAAAGTCAGTGGCGATACGTGGATGCGTGTCAACGGAGCCAGTGGTGGCTCGCTGGCCAACGATAGTTTCAACAACAGCTATGACAATTCCGGTGAGCGTTCCTGGCAGCTACGCCATGATTTCGACTTCGAAGCGCTGGGTCTGCCTGGGCTGACGATAATGAATCGCTACATCAGCGGCGACAACATCGATTACGAGAACGGCAGCGACGGTAGCGAGTGGGGCCGAGAAACCGAGCTTGCCTACACGGTCCAAAACGGTTCGCTGAAGAACCTCAACATCAAGTGGCGTAACTCTAGCTTCCGCTCCGAGGTCAATACCCGCGACCTGAATGAGAATCGCATCATCCTCAACTATCCGCTTTCGATTGGCAGTTAGCATGCCAGGCTAGATACTCACGAAGAGGTCGGCTCGAGAAAGCTGAATGTTCCATCTAAGCTGGCAGGATAGCCGTGAACTCATTCGTTCACGGCTATTTTTATATGTGCTCATTGCAAGGATAGCCTCGCCGCCAGACATCGCTGCTTCCCCTACCGCAACTTGGCAGGTGTGCGGCGACATGACCCCGGCGGCCATGTCGCCAGACGCCTCAGTCGAGCAAGGCGCGGGCCGTGTCGATCACGTTCTCGATGGTGAATCCGAAGTGGCGGAAAAGGTCTTCGGCCTTGCCCGATTCCCCGTAGCCGGTCATGCCGATCACGCTGCCTCGAGGACCGACGTACTTGCGCCAATAGTCGGGATGCGAGGCTTCGATGGCGAGGCGGCGTGTCACCGCAGGCGGTAACACCGTCTCCTGATAATCGGCGTCTTGGGCATCGAAGGCGCTGGCGCAGGGCATCGAGACGACGCGGACCTGCCGCCCCTGATCGTTGAGTTGGGTGGCGGCGTCCATGGCCAGGCCCACTTCCGAACCGGTGGCGATGAGAATCAACTCGGGCGTGGCGTCGCAATCCTTGAGCACATAGCCGCCACGTTCGATAGCGGCGAGCTGCGCGACATCGCGTGCTTGCCCAGGTAGCCCTTGGCGCGAGAAGACCAGGGCCGTGGGGCCGTCCTGGCGCTTGAGCGCCGCCAGCCAGGCCACGCTGGTTTCGGTGGCGTCGCAGGGGCGCCACGTTGCCAAGTTGGATGTGATGCGTAGCGCATTGAGCTGTTCGATGGGCTGGTGCGTAGGGCCATCTTCGCCCAAGCCGATGGAGTCGTGGGTGTAGACGAAGATTACCTGGCGCCGCGCGATGGCGGCCATGCGCACGGCGTTGTGCATGTACTCCATGAAGGTGAGGAACGTCGCCCCGTAGGGAATGAAGCCGCCGTGCATGCTGATGCCGTTCATGATGGCGCCCATGGCGAACTCACGGACACCGTAATGCAGGTAGTTGCCCTCGGGGGACTGCGCGGAGAGTACGCTTGCTCCGTCCCAGAACGTCAGGTTCGACGGCGCGAGATCGGCGCTGCCACCGAGTAGTTCCGGCAGCTTGGGTCCCAGACGATTGAGCACGCCCAGTGAGGCCTTGCGTGAGGCCAGCGAGTCGCAGGTTTGCTGAGCCTCTTCGATCAAGGCGCTGCCGCCCAGGTCGCCGGGTAGCTCGCCATGCCAGCGGCGCTCGAGCTCTTCGGCGAGCTCAGGATAAGCCTCGGCGTAGCGCGCGAAGCGCTGGCGCCACGCGTCTTCGGCTTGCTGGCCGGTCGTGGCGGCGTTCCAGCCTGTGTATATCTCGTCGGGCACGTGAAACGGCGGATGCGACCAATCGAGGCGCTGGCGTGCGGCGGCGACTTCATCCTCGCCCAGGGCGGCGCCGTGACAGGCGCCGGTACCCTGTTTGTTGGGTGCGCCGAAGCCGATGACCGTCTTGCAGATGATCAAGGTCGGGCGCTGGTCGTGCTGTTTGGCGGCGGTGATGGCGTCTTCGATGGCGGCGGGGTCATGTCCGTCGACGTCGGCGATGACCTGCCAGCCGTAAGCCTCGAAGCGCTTGGCGGTTTCGTCGGTGAACCATCCTGCAACCTCGCCGTCGATAGAGATGCCGTTGTCATCATAGATGACGGTCAGTTTACCGAGGCCCTGAGTACCCGCCAGCGAGCAGGCTTCGTGGCTGATGCCCTCCATCAGGCAACCATCGCCGACGAAGCACCAGGTGCGATGGTCGACGATGTCATGTCCTGGACGATTGTACTGCGCGGCCAGGGTGCGTTCGGCCAGCGCCAGGCCGACGGCGTTGGCGAGCCCCTGACCCAGCGGGCCGGTGGTGGTTTCGACCCCAGGCGTATAGCCGAGTTCGGGATGCCCGGGCGTGCGCGAATGGAGCTGGCGAAACTGTTTGATGTCGTCGATGGCCAGATCGTAACCGCTGAGATGCAACAGCGAATACAAGAGCATCGAGCCATGCCCGTTGGAGAGTACGAAACGGTCGCGGTCGGGCCAGGTAGGGTTGCTGGGGTTGTGCTTGAGATGATCGTTCCACAGCACTTCAGCGATATCGGCCATGCCCATCGGCGCGCCGGGGTGGCCAGAGTTCGCGGCCTGCACGGCATCCATCGACAGGGCGCGAATGGCATTGGCCAGTGTGAATCGAGAGGGCATCGGTGTCTCCTCCATGAGCGGTGAATCAGTTAGCGAGCCGGTCGGCGATCAAGTCCTCGAGGCAGGTCTGATCGTCGGCGAAGCGCCGGATGCCCTCGGCCAGCTTGTCGATGGCCATGGGGTCTTGATTATGCTGCCAGCGGAAGGCGCTTTCTCCGAGGGGCTTGGCGGGTCGTGCCTCGGGATGCGTGAAGCGCACCTTGGCGTCGACATTGCCTTCGCGCGCCTCGAGCGTTTCCAGCAAGGCGGGGGAGATCGTCAGTCGATGACAGCCGGCGAGAGCCAGGACTTGCTCCGGCGTACGAAAGCTCGCCCCCATGACGACGGTCTCGTAACCGCCCTGGTCGGCACGCTCGCATACCTGGCGCACGAACCGCACGCCGGGGTCATCGTCGGGGCCGAACGTCTGCTCGGTTTCTTTCTGATACCAGTCGGTCACACGCCCCACGAAAGGTGAAATCAGAAACACCCCGGCATCGAAGCAAGCCTGGGCCTGGGTGTCGCTGAACAAGAGCGTCAGGTTGCACTGGATACCCTCGCGCTCGAGCACCTCGGCGGCGCGAATGCCCTCCCAGGTCGAGGCGAGCTTGATCAAGATACGCTCGCGACCGATACCCAGCGCTTCGTAACGCTCCACCAACTCATGGGCCTTGCGGATACTGGCCTGGGTATCGAACGAGAGTTTAGCGGCGACTTCGGTGGAGACGCGCCCCGGAATGAGCTGGGCGACCTCGCTGCCGATGCCCACCGAGAGTCGGTCGACGATGCGCTCCAAATGGTCGGCATCATGCGGCTTCTCGGTACGCTCCTCAGCCAGAATCCGCTCGATCAGTGGCTGATAGCCGGGCAGTTCGAATGCCTTTAGGATCAAGGATGGGTTGGTGGTGGCATCGACGGGCCGATAGCGTTCGATGGCGGCTGGGTCCCCGGTGTCGGCGACCACTTGCGATAGTGCCTTGAGTGAGTCGAGCTGTGAAACCATGGTGTGCTCCGCCGCTGTATGCGGGCGTGAAAGCCCACGACGTGTCAGGCAGCGCCGGGGGCGAGGAAATGGAGAGTAACTCAGTGAGCCGCCGCTAGTGCTCAGGCGGCGGCTTTTTCCAGGCGGTTTTCGGTGCTGTCGGCTAGCCGAATCAGTAGCAGGCAGCACGACACCGCGCCGGCGTCCAGATGACCGCGCGAGCGTTCGCCAAGGCGTGCCGCGCGCCCAATCTTGGCCTCCAGGTCGAGCGTCGAATCACGACCGTCCTGGGCGCCATTGCGTAATGCTTGCAATGCTTGGGAAAAGTCGTCTCCGCTCTCGACGGCGTCGCGGTAGCGTTCGATGGTCGGCACCAGAGTATCGAGCAGGCACTTATCGCCGACCTTGGCGTCGCTGATCTGCTCGAGCGCTTCGCGCCCGCTGGCCAGCATTTCGCCGAAATCCTTGGCATCGAGGACGTTCTTGTCCTTGGTCGACTTGGCCATGCCCATGAAGAGGCTGCCGTAAAGTGGCCCCATCGAACCGCCGATCGAGCCCATCAAGGTCGTGGCGAGCGTGCCCAGCGCCTTGGAAAGCGACAGCGATTGGCCGGCGACCGACTCCCCGCAAAGTCGAAATCCCTTGGCCATGTTGATGCCGTGATCGCCGTCGCCGATCGCACCGTCGACATCACTCAGGTATTGGCGGTTGTCGACGATGACCTCGACCAACTCCTCGAGAATGTCCCTGCCGTGAGTCGCGTCCAGAACTTGCATGGTGAGTCTCCGTAGTAGCGGTTCCGATCAGCACTGCGTGATGGCCAGCGAGCGTGCCGGGGCGTCCAGCAGCGGTTTGAGCTCGTCGTCGAGCTTCATCAGCGTGAGCGTGGCGCCCATCATCTCCAGCGAGGTGAAGTAATTGCCGATGTCCGTACGATGCACGCGGATGCCGGCGTCTTCGAGCCGTTCGGCGATGTGTGCGTAAAGGATATTGAGCTCCATCACCGGCGTGGCGCCAAGCCCCGAGATCAACACCGCCACCTCGCTGCCGGCGAAATCCTGGTCGGAGAGCACAGGATCGCACATGGCCGTGGCGATGGCCTCGGCACTGGTCAACGGCGCGACCTCGATCCCCGGCTCGCCATGGTGGCCGATGCCGAGTTCCATGTGCCCGGGCTCGATCGAAAAGTTGGGTTTGCCGTTGGCAGGGATGGTGCAGCTACTCAGTCCGACGCCGATGCTCGAGCACGCATCGACGGCCTTCTGCGCCAGGCGAATGACTTCGTCGAGACTGTCGCCCCGGGCCGCCGCTGCGCCGCCGATTTTCCACATCATCACCTCGCCGGCGACGCCGCGTCGCTTGTCGCGCTCTGATGCCGGTGCCGAGGCCACGTCGTCGCGTGCAATCACCGTCTTGACCTCGATGTCGTCCATCTCGGCCATCTGCTTGGCCATCTTCACGTTCATGTTGTCGCCCGCGTAGTTGCCGTACAGGCAAGCGACCCCCTGCTCATGGGGCACGGAGCGAAAGGCTTCGAGGAATGCATCGGCGGTAGGGGACGAGAATATCTCGCCAATGGCCACCGCATCGCACATCCCCGCGCCGATATAGCCCAGGAAGGCGGGTTCGTGGCCTGAACCGCCACCGGTGACGATACCGACCTTGTCGCTTGGGCTGTCCGGATACTTGAGAACACGCGAGTGATCGGTGGCGGCAAACAAGCTCGGCGAGGCGTGCAAGTAACCTTTGATGGCATCGTCCACGACGTTGTCGGGGTCATTGATGATGCGTTGCATGGCGTATTCCTCTTGTTCGTTGTGGCCGATTGTTCGTTGTGACCGACGATGGGGCGTGGCGATCCGCCACTTGAGTTGACGAATTATATAATGATCTTTAGCTGATCAGATGTTTAGGCTTGGGGCCCAAGACTGTCAAGGCATGGCCGGTGTCGACGTCTGAGACTTTGGTCGTGAACAAGAGCTCTGAAAGCGATGTTTAATATTAAGTACTTGAATTAAAAGGTTTTTATTTATTAATCAGGAACTCGAATAATAGGGTGGCGCAAATTAGCCGCTGACTTTTCGTGATCGAGAATTTTACAAATGTTCGGTTACTGATATTTTGAACATAGCGCGAGCGGTAACAGCATACCGATCGCAAGCGGGAGGAATCATCACGGGAGACAACACATGTCAGACTCAAACGGCTATGCACCAGCAATGCGCATCGCACTGGGCGGCGATGAGGCCGCATTCGAGCTCAAGGCCTTGCTGATCGAGCACATTCGCGCTCTGGGGTACGCGCCCATCGATTACGGCACCTATAACGCTGAGCCGGTGCTGTACCCCGATGTAGCGGTCCGGGTGGCGCGTGCCATCGAATCGGGAGAGGTGACGCAGGGAGTGCTGGTCTGTGGGACTGGCATCGGTGTGGCGATTTCGGCCAACAAGGTGCGTGGTATTCGTGCCGCGCAGGCGCATGACACTTATTCGGCCGCCAAGGCGCGCTCGAGCAATGATGCGCAAATAGTGACGCTCGGCGCCCGTGTGGTTGGTCCGGAGTTGGCCAAGGCCGTGGTGACGACCTTCCTGGAAACCGAGTTCGGCGGTGGCGGTTCGCGCGCCAAAATCGAGCGTATCCTGGAATACGAAAAAGAGGCCTTTCGTGATTCCTCGAGCGTCTGATCGATGAGAGTGCGCTTGTTCGCTGTGGTATCTTGGTGCACATCGCCCGAAGTGGCCAGGAAGCGGATCGTATGAGGCAGTGCCATGAGTGAACGTGTCGAGAGCGCCGAGGTCGCGCTGATGACTGAGATCGCCTCTCTCTATTATGTGGAGGGCGAAACCCAGGAGGCGATCGCCAACCGTCTGGGGATTTCCCGGGTCAAGGCGGGGCGTCTTTTAAAGCGCGCGCATGCCGAGGGCATCGTCGATGTGCGGGTTCGTCAGCATCCTGCGGTAAGCGCCGAGGTCGAGCAGGCACTGATAAACCGCTTCGGTATCAAGCGCGCCTTGATTGCGCTCGACCATACCGACCCCGACGTTCAGCGTTCCGGTGTGGCCAGTCTGGTGGCCGATCATTTGTCGCGCGAGCTGCACGATGGTTCGATCGTGGCAGTGGGCATGGGGCGTAACGTGGGCTCAGTGGCCGATAACGTCTTCGAACAAGGCGAGCGCAAATGTTCGTTCGTGTGTGCCATTGGCGGCTCGTTGCGTGCCGGAGAGTACATGAATCCTGATCATATCTGTCGCCGCCTGGCGGTGAAGTATGGTGGTGATAGCGAGACGCTGTATGCGCCGGCGCTGGTGCAGAACCCGTCGCTGCGCGATTCGATGTATGAAAACCCCACCGTGCGTCAGACGTTGGACAGGGCACGGCGCGCGGATACCGCGATGATCGGTGTCGGCGATCTCAGTGAGGACAGCAACATGGTACGCATGGGCTGGTTCACGCCCCAGGAAATTGCCGAGGCGCGGCTTTCGGGAACGGTGGGTGACATGATGGGGTACGATTTCATCGATATGCATGGCCGGCCGTCGGAAACACCCATGCAGGGTCGGGTCATTGGCTTGACCATCACCGACTTGGCGCGGATTCCCGACGTGGTGGCGATCGCCAGCGAAAACACTAAGGCGGCGGGAATCCTGGGAGCCCTGCGTACCGGCGTCATCGATACCTTGGCTACCAGCGTGACTAACGCCCATACCATCCTGCGTCTGGATGAAGCGACCACTTCGGCGCCAAGCTGAGGCAATATGCGACCGAGTGTCGTGCAAGGCCGTTCATATGAACACTGATGTGTTTATTTGAACGGCCTTTTTGTGCGAACTGTCTTTTCCTTCTTGCACTTTGCGGACGTTAACTTTCAGATATCTTTCTAAAAGTTGTTTATTTTCAGTAAATTAAAAAGCAATCCTAAAGTATAAGACGAAAAGGTCGCCGACTTCATTGACCTGGCTATACTGAAAAGCGTTAATTCATTTGAGCAACAAAAGATCAAATGATAAATGAGCGCCAGCTCAATGGAGGCCATCATGAACGATACGCTCACCTCATCCCCCGACATCCCCGACACGATGCGTGCCATCGTTGCCTACGCGCCAGAAGATTATCGACTGGAAAACGTCGCGGTCCCCGATATCGGTGACAAGGAAATCCTGGTCAAGGTCGAGGCCTGTGGCATCTGTGCTGGTGATCTCAAGGCGTATGAAGGTGCGCCGAGTTTCTGGGGTGACGAGGATCAGCCTGCCTATATCAAAGCGCCGATGATCCCAGGGCACGAGTTCATCGGGAACGTCGTCAAGATGGGCCCCGGCGCGACAGGTTTTGAGGTCGGCGACCGAGTTATTTCCGAGCAGATCGTGCCCTGCTGGGACTGCCGCTTCTGTCATCGCGGCCAGTACTGGATGTGCGAGAAGCACGACGTGTATGGCTTCCAGAACAACGTCAATGGCGGAATGGCCGAGTACATGAAGTTTCCCAAGGAAGCCATCAACCACAAACTGCCGGATGATGTGCCGGTGGAAAACATCGTGCTGACCGAGCCGTTTTCCTGCTCCATGCACGCGGTGGAACGAGCGCAAATCCAGTTGGGTGACATCGTGGTGCTCTCAGGTGCCGGCACCCTGGGGCTGGGGATGATTGGCCCGGCCAAGAAATCCGGCCCCGCCAAGCTGGTGGTGCTTGATCTGCACGGCGAGCGCCTGGAACTGGCCAAGAAATTTGGTGCCGATGTGGTGCTTAATCCGGGTGACGAAGATGTCGTCCAGATCGTCAAGGATATGACCGACGGCTATGGCTGTGACATCTACATCGAAGCGACCGGCGCGCCCAAGTCGGTGGAGCAGGGGCTGGCGATGTTGCGTAAGCTGGGTCGCTTCGTCGAGTTCAGCGTTTTCAAGGATCCGGTGACGGTCGATTGGAGCATCATCAGTGACCGCAAAGAGCTCGACGTACTGGGCTCGCATCTAGGACCTTACTGCTATCCACACGTGATCGAAGGGATCGAGAGCGGTGATTTCCCCACCGAGGGTGTGGTGACTCATAAGCTGCCACTGGCGGATTTCCACAAGGGTATCGAGCTGATGAGGCACGACAGTAGCGCACTCAAGATCATTCTCATGCCCGGTGAGTGATGTCGCGATGTCCTGCGTAACGGTCACAACCGTCATCCGGCGCGGGACTTGATTACCACTCATCAGCGACGCCAGGGGGCGCTTCATCATGACTTCACATACGGCTGCCATGCCTCAGAGACAATGGAAAAAAAGGCGCGGTAAGGCGGTAATGATCGGTGTTGCGGTCGTCCTGCTTGCCGCCATGGCCTGGGATACGACGGTGATGCCGATCGGAGCGGAAGAGGGGCAGGAAGGCGCAAAAATGGCACGCTTCGCCGAAGAAGAATTTCCCAAGATTCGCGAGGATGTCGATAGCAGAGCCGTCGGTATCGGTAAGCTGTCTAGTGCGATTGCCGAAGATCAAAGTGCGGCGGGTGAAAAATACGGTGTATCAGGCGGGGTCGGTCCTATCATGCCCGTTACCTTTACCGGCGTGGTGGGTGAAAGCACATCCGGGACATATGAAGTCAAGGCCGACGGGGCGCCCGATGATCTGGTGGTGAGGGTTCAGACCGGGCCGGCCATCAATGGTACCGACCTGCGGGATGCCACGGGGGAGATCGAATTCGGTCAATTCAAGAATCAGATCGAATATCAGAATGCGGGCGCCGCTTTGAACGATGCCATGAAGGCTCAGGTGCTATCGGATATCGATACACAAGACCTGGAAGGCAAGACCGTGACAGTGACGGGCGTATTCCAGTTGATCAATCCGAATAACTGGCTCGTGACACCGGTCGACTTTAGCGTGCAATGAGCCGGAGGCTTGATGCGATGAACGAATATGCAACCAATCAGGAAGAGGCGCTGGGCAAAGTAATCCTGTCGGCGCGCAATATCGCCAAGTCTTTCGGTAATGTTCATGCCCTGAAGGCCGTCAATTTCGATGTCCACTATGGGCAAGTGACGACGCTTTTCGGCGAGAATGGCGCGGGAAAATCGACGCTGATGAAGATTCTCTCGGGCGTCATGCAGCCTTCCTCGGGAGAAATCGTCCTCGAAGGCGAGCCGGTTCGTTTCTCCTCGACCACGGAGGCACAGCGCCAGGGGATATCGATTATCCACCAGGAGCTCAGCCTTGCGCCCAATTTGAACGTTCGCGATAACGTCTTCATGGGCCGTGAAATCGTCGGCAATGGCGGCGTCGATTACACGGAGGAATCGCGCCAGACGCGTCAACTCATGGAAGAGTTGAATGAACCCATCGATCCACTCACGCCTGTGGAAGATCTGCGCCTCGGGCAGCAGCAGATCGTCGAGATCGCCCGTGCGTTATCCGTCAATTCACGCATCCTGATCATGGATGAGCCGACCTCGGCATTGAGCGCTTCGGAAGTCGAAGTGCTGTTTCGCGTGATTCGTGACCTGAAAAGCCGCGGCGTCTCGCTCGTTTATATCTCCCACCATCTCGAGGAAGCCCTGACCATTACCGACCATGCTGTGGTATTGCGCGACGGTCGAATGACGGCCTATGCCGCTCGTGCGGAGATCGATCTCGAATGGATCGTACGCAACATGGTGGGGGAAAACTTCGATCTCGGTTCCCCGCCGGATGGGTACGCGATGGGAGATGCCGTGCTGTCGATCGAGGGTGTCACCGTCCCGGATGCGTCGGTACCCGGGCGCGCCGTGGTCGATGACGTGTCATTGAGCGTGCGCGCCGGCGAGATCGTCTGCATCTATGGGTTGATGGGGGCGGGCCGCACCGAGTTGCTCGAAAGCGTGGCGGGGCGCGGCGACATGGCCGCGGGCCGGGTCTTGCTGCATGGCGAGAATATCTCGCGGCTGAGTATCGCGGAGCGTATCGAACAAGGCCTGGTGCTGGTGCCGGAAGATCGTCAGCGTGATGGTCTGGTGCAGACGATGTCGGTGGGCGAAAACCTCTCGCTTGCCAGTATCGGTGCCTTTACCAAGGGGCTGCTGACATCGCGTGGGCGTGAGCATCACGTGGTGCGGGACTCTATCAGCAATGTTCATATCAAGACCGACGGTGCTGCCGCCTCCATCGGCTCGTTATCCGGCGGCAATCAGCAGAAGGTCGTGATCGGCAAGATGATGGCCACTCACCCCAGAGTCGTGCTGCTTGACGAACCCAGTCGGGGAATCGACATCGGTGCCAAGGCCGAGGTCTTCAGGCTGCTCAGTGAGGGCGCGGCGCAACAGGGTTTGGCCGTGGTGTTTTCGACGTCGGAAGTCGGCGAATGCCTGAGTATTGCCCATCGTATCGTCGTCATGAGTCGTGGCCGAATGGCGGCCGAATTCGGTGTCGATGCCACCAAAGAAGAGATTATGGCTGCCTCGGGCGAGGCCGTGGTCGCTTGATCCACTTATAGCGGAGATAATTACAATGTCTGATGTCAGCCAAGATAATGGCAATGGACGAGGCAAACTATTCGGCGGCGATTTCGATATAAAGCGTGCTCTTCTGGAGGGACGTGCGTTCTTCGCCTTGATCGCGATCATCGTCATTTTCTCGATTCTTTCCCCGGTCTATTTCTCGACCAGCAATTTCCTGACCATGTCGTCTCATGTCGCCATCTTCGGGCTGTTATCGCTGGGTATGTTGTTGGTCATTCTGACGGGTGGCATCGATCTTTCCGTGGGCTCGACACTGGGTCTGGCAGGCGTCTTTGCAGGCTTTCTGATGCAGGGTGTGTCTTTCGAAATACTGGGTGTCGTGTTCTATCCCCCCGTGTGGGTCGTGGTCATTCTGACATGTGGGCTGGGCGCACTGGTCGGTGCCATCAATGGCGTGCTGATTGCGTATTTCAAGGTGCCTGCCTTCGTGGCGACCTTGGGTCTATTGTACGTGGCAAGGGGCGTTGCCCTGCTGATGACCGACGGCCTGACCTATAACAATCTGGGCGGTAGTCCAGAACTGGGCAATACCGGTTTCGATTGGCTGGGCTTCAACCGTCTTCTCGGCGTGCCGGTCGGGGTGTGGGTGCTCGCGGCCGTCGCGATTCTATGCGTCCTGGCGTTGAGCCGTACACCCTTCGGACGGTGGGTGTATTCCACAGGCGGTAACGCCCGTGCCGCAGAACTATCGGGAGTACCGGTCAAACGCGTGCAGGTGTTGGTGTATGTGCTATCGGGCATCTGCGCGGCCATTGCTGGACTGGTGCTGTCCTCGCAATTGACCTCGGCAGGGCCGACCGCTGGGACGACCTATGAATTGACCGCGATCGCCGGTGTCGTCATCGGCGGTGCGGCACTCTCCGGTGGCCGCGGCAATGTGCGCGGTACTTTGCTGGGGGCCTTCGTGATCGGGTTTCTCTCCGATGGTCTGGTCATCATAGGGGTTTCTTCCTACTGGCAGACCGTATTCACAGGGGCCGTCATCATTCTTGCGGTCTTGCTCAACAGCATTCAATACAGCGGTCGGAAGACGCAGCAAGCCTCTTCCGATGGCAAGACGACTTCACCGCAATCGGAGAGCGCCACTGAGCGTTCGCCGGTCTCGGGAAGTACTGCCGGTAACGCCGGTACACAATCATAAGAGTAAAGGTGGTCGATTATGTTCATGAAAGGAAAACGCCTGCTGATAGCTGCACTGGCCGTGAGCACGCCGCTCTTCGCGGGTGGGGTCGCGGCCCAGGACGAAGGACGTATCTCCATTATCGTCAACGACACCTCCAACCCCTACTGGTTCACGGAAGGCAAGATCGCCGAGGAAACCGCGGAAGAGCTTGGCTATCGCGCCGAGGTGAGTTCTCACAAGGGGGACACCAACAAGGAAAGCAACCAGATCGATACGGCCATCACTAATCAGGTCGATGCCATCATTCTCGACCCAGCCAATGCTGACGGCTCCATTGGGGCGGTGCGCAAGGCCGTCGAAGCGGATATCCCGGTGTTTATCATCAATGCCGAAATCAACGAGCAGGGGCTGGCTCAGGCACAGCTCGTCTCGAACAACGCCCAGGGTGCGGCGCTGGGTGCACAGCAGTGGATCAAAACAGTGGGCGATTCGGCACGCTACGTGGAGCTCAAGGGCGCGCCTTCGGATAATAACGCCGCAACCCGTTCCAACGGTTACGAAACCGTCCTCAGCCAATACCCCGGCCTCGAGCAGGTCGGCGTCGATGTCGCCAACTGGGATAGAACTGAAGGGTTCAACAAGACGCAGAGCATGTTACAGGCCAACCCCGACATCGATGGCGTGATCAGCGGTAACGACGAGATGGCGCTGGGCGCTATCTCGGCCCTGAAGGAAGCCGGCAAGCTCGATGACGTGGTCGTGGGAGGCTTTGATGGCTCGCCCGACGCGGTCGAGGCGGTCAAAGCTGGAGAGATGGAATATACCGTGCTGCAACCGGTGGCCATCTTCTCGGAAACGGCGGTGCGCATGGCGGATAAATACATCAAGAACGGTGAAACCGGCATGGATAGCGAGAAGAGGCTCTTCGACTGCCTTCTCATCACCTCGGACAATGTCGATCAATACACCGACCCGTTCGTGCTTAAGCAGTAATCCTTCCCTGAAGCGCTTGAGAGCGCCTACGGCGCTCTCAAGTCTCCCCCGGTCTCGATAGGGCTTACGAGATCTGCGGCTTCAACTCGCCACTCGCGTAACGCTCGAACATGCGTTCGAGGTTGAGCGGGGCGATCTTGCTGGCCTGGCCGGCGGTGCCGAAGGCTTCGAAGCGCTGGATGCACACATCGCGCATGGCGGTGACGCTTGCCTTGAGGAACTTGCGCGGATCGAACTCGCTGGGGTTTTCAGCCAAAAAGCGACGCACCGCACCGGTAGACGCCAAGCGCAGGTCGGTGTCGATGTTGACCTTGCGCACGCCGTGCTTGATGCCTTCGACGATTTCCTCGACCGGCACGCCATAAGTCTCGGGAATCTCGCCCCCGCTAGCGTTGATGGTCTCCAACCATTCCTGCGGCACTGAACTGGAGCCGTGCATCACCAGGTGGGTGTCGGGGATGCGTGCGTGAATTTCCTTGATGCGCTGAATGGAGAGGATGTCGCCGGTCGGCGGCCGCGTGAACTTGTAGGCGCCGTGGCTGGTGCCAATGGCGATGGCCAGGGCGTCGGCCTGGGTGGCGGCGACGAACTGTGCGGCCTCTTCCGGGTCGGTCAGCAGTTGACTGTGATCCAGCGTGCCCTCGGCGCCGACGCCGTCTTCCTCACCGGCCTGGCCGGTTTCCAGCGAGCCCAGGCAGCCCAGCTCGCCTTCCACCGAGACGCCACAGGCGTGCGCCATGGCCACCGCGCGACGGGTGACGTCGACGTTATAGGCGTAGTCGGCGGGCGTCTTGCCGTCTTCCTTGAGTGAGCCGTCCATCATTACCGACGAGAAGCCGAGCTGGATGGAGCGTTGACAGACATCGGGGCTGGTGCCGTGATCCTGGTGCATGACCACTGGAATATGCGGGAACTCTTCCACCGCGGCCAGGATCAGGTGGCGCAGGAAGGACGCACCGGCGTATTTGCGCGCGCCTGCGGAGGCTTGCACGATAACCGGTGAGTCGGTGCGGTCGGCGGCCTCCATGATGGCGCGCATCTGTTCCAGGTTGTTGACGTTGAACGCGGGAACGCCATAGGCGTGTTCGGCGGCGTGGTCGAGCAGTTGACGCAGGCTGATCAGAGCCATGGGGAGTGTGATTCCTCTAGAAGTACAAGGCGACCCGCAGGCCGCCGATCGTGACGTAGTGGCTTGAGTAGTCGTTTTAAGTAGTGGTTTGAGTGGTGGCTTAAGCCAGGTTATCGGGAGGCGGCTTCGAGCGCCGCCACGGCGGGCAGTTGCTTGCCTTCCACATATTCGAGGAAGGCGCCGCCGCCGGTGGAAATGTAGGAGACATCATCGGCGACGCCGTACTTGTCGATGGCTGCCAGGGTGTCGCCGCCACCGGCGATGGAAAACGCCGTACTGGCCGCGATGGCGCGCGAGAGCGTCTCGGTGCCCTTGCCGAACTGGTCGATCTCGAACACGCCGACGGGGCCGTTCCACAGGATAGTGCCGGCGTTTTCGAGCAGCGCGGCGAAGCGCTTGGCGGTATCCGGGCCGATGTCGAGAATCATGTCGTCGTCGTTGAGCTGGTCGACCGGCTTGATGGTGGCTTCGGCCTGCTCGGAGAACTCGGTGGCGACCACCACGTCGGACGGCAGTGGAATGTTGACCTTGGCCATCAGCGCCTTGGCTTGATCGACCAGGTCGGCCTCATGCAGCGACTTGGCGACGTTGTAGCCCGCCGCGGCGATGAAGGTGTTGGCAATACCGCCGCCGACGATCAGTTGATCGCACTTCTCGGACAACGCGGTGAGTACCTCGAGCTTGGTGGATACCTTGGAGCCGCCGACGATGGCCAGCATCGGGCGTGCCGGCGTGGCCAGTGCCTTTTCCAGTGCGTCGAGCTCGCCCGCCAGCAAGGGACCCGCACAGGCGGTGGATGCGTATCGCGCCACGCCGTGGGTCGAGGCCTGGGCACGATGGGCGGTGCCGAAAGCGTCCATCACGTAGACGTCACAGAGCGCGGCGTAGGTCTTGGCCAGTGCCTCGTCGTCCTTCTTCTCGCCGGTGTTGTAACGCACGTTCTCGAGCAGCACGACCTCGCCATCGGCGATATCGACGCTGCCGTCGAGATAGTCCTTTTCCAGGCGTACCTCGCGGCCTAGCAGCTTGCCGAGATGCGTCGCCACCGGGGCGAGCGAGAACTCATCGTCGAGCTCGCCTTCGGTGGGGCGGCCCAGATGGCTCATCAGCATCACCCGAGCGCCGGCGTCGAGTGCGGCCTGAATGGTCGGCAGGCAGGCGCGCAGGCGCGCATCGCTGGTGACCTGGTCGCCCTTGATGGGCACGTTGAGATCTTCACGAATCAGTACACGTTTTCCGGCGAGATCCAGATCGGTCATCTTGCGCACATTCATGGGCGTGTTCCTCACTTGGGTGAAGGGATGTCAGACGAAAACGACGCTGTCGAGGGTGTGGCGTGTGTCGATGTGGCGGGCGTTGCCTGAGAGGCGAGCGCCAGCCAATGTGTCGCCACGTCGAGCATGCGGTTGGCGAAGCCCCACTCGTTGTCGAACCAGCACAGCATTTTGATCAGATGGCTGCCGGCCACGCGGGTCTGGGTGGCGTCCACGATACCCGAGCGCGGATCGTGGTTGAAGTCGACCGAGGTCACCGGTTCCTGGGTATAGCCGAGCAAGCCGTGGAGGCGCGCGTGGCTGGCGGTCTGTAACAGCGCATTGACCTGCTCGGCGGTGGTGGTCTCGCGCACTGACAGCGCCATGTCCATGGCCGAGACGTTGATGGTCGGCACACGCACGTGCAGGCACTCGAAGCGCCCAGCAAGATGCGGCATGAGGCGCTCGATGCCGCGTGCCAGGCCCGTGTCCACGGGGATGATCGAATGCATGGCCGAGCGCGTCAGGCGCAGGTCGGTCTTGTGGTAGGCATCGATCACCGGTTGGTCGTTCATCGCCGAATGAATGGTAGTGGTCACGCCGTGCTCCAGCCCCAGCGCCTCGTCGAGCACGGTCAACAGCGGTACCAGGCAGTTGGTGGTGCAGGACGCGGCGGAGACGATGGTCATCTCAGGGCGTAGCTCGGCGTCGTTGATGCCATGCACGATGGTGGCGTCGACATCGGCCTCGGCGGGCTGCGAGAACAGTAGCCGCTGGGCGCCGGCGGCGATATGCCGTTCGGCGGTGGTGCGGTCCTTGAAGCTGCCCGAGCATTCGAGCACCAGGTCGATGTCAAGCTCGGCCCAGGGGAGATGCGACGGGTCGGACTCGGACAGCACGCGGATGGCATGGTCGTCGATGACCAGCGCACCGTCGCGGGCTTCCACCTGGCCGGGAAAGCGCCCATGGGTGGTATCGTAGCGCGTCAGGTAGGCGATGGTATCGAGATCGGACATCTCGTTGATGGCGACGACGACCAGGTCAGTCGCATGGCGCTCGGTGAGGGCTCGCAGGACACATTGGCCGATACGGCCGTAACCATTGATGGCGATGCGATAGGACATGGACAGACGCTCGTGAGCCCCGCTTCGACAGTGAAGTGCCGATGTTAGCGCAGTTACGCCTCGCTTGCCCAAGGCTGCGTGACGTTGGCATGACATGACACGATTCAGCTTGGGCATTCATGTCACCGCAGGCTAGCGCTAACCCATGATATGCCACATCAACGGCAGCCATAGCGCCGTGAATACGCCGGTCAAACTCATGCCAAGCGAGGCGAAGGCGCCGGCGGTGGGGCCGATGTCGAAGGCACGCACGGTGCCGATGGCGTGGCCGTTGACGCCCAGCGCAAAACCGATGACGCGCTGGTCGTGGATGTTTCCCAAGCGCGCCAGCAGCGTAATGCTGAGCGTGGCCATCACGCCGGTAATCAGCAGGGCACCCATCAACAGCGAGACCGAGCCCTGTAGCTCCTCGACGATGCCCATGGCGATGGGGGCGGTCACCGACTTTGGCGCTAGCGAGGCCAGCACCGTCGGCGGGGCATCCAACAACCAGGCGATTCCCACCGCGTAACCGGCCGCGAGCATGGCGGCGGGCGGCAGAGTCAGCACGATGGGCTTCCACAGTGTCCGAATGTGATGCACCTGCTGGTAGAGCGGCACGCCCAGCGCCACGGTGGCGGGGCCAAGTAGCCAAGTCAGCCAGCCGACACCACGGCGGTACTCGGCATAGTCGAGCGGTAAAAGTGCCAGCAAGCCGGCCAGCAGGCAGGCGGCGAGCAGAATGGGTGGGCACCAGGCGGGCGAGCGCAGCCAGCCAAAAAGTCGCAGGCCGGCGAAATAGGCCGCCAGGGTGAGCACGATGGCGGTTTCGGGGCGGTGCGGGAGCGTGTGGGCCAGGCTTTCCAGGCGCAGTAAAAGCTCACTCATGCGGTCGCTCCCGGGGCGTGGAAACCAGGCGTTGCATCAGCCAAAGCGTGGTTAACGAGCTGAGCAGCGTGCCCAGAATCAAAGCGATGAAGATGGTCACCCATTGGCCGCTGAATTCGTCGGCCTGGAAGAAGATGCCGACGACGCCGGGCATGATGAGCAGCGCCAGCATACCGATCAATGGTTGGCTGGCGGCACCGAGGTCGTGGCTCAAGCGGTGGCGCAGGAGCAGCCAGAGGGTGAGCAATAACATACCGGCCACCCCGCTTGAGAGCGGGAGTGCGAACAGCTCGACGATGATGTCGCCGAGCATCAAAAACGCCGTCAGGATCAGAAAACCGCGTAGGATGGACAGCATGCGGATGGCCCTTGCATGAACGTGCCGGAGATTGATGCGCATCATACCAGAGCACGCGGCGGATGCCGGGGGCGACATTGACGCTTACGTGGCGAGCGTGAATTGCTATGCTCCACGAGCATGTGCCAGCCTGACGATCGACGTCGGCTGCCACGTCGTGCGTATAGCCAGGCTTGGATGACAGGGAGGAAGCAACATGACCGATATCGCAAGGCTCTTGGGGGCTGAGGCGGAAACACTGCTGGAGCACCAATGCCAGACGTTTCGCAAGGAAGATTTATACCTGCCGGGGCCGGATTTCATCGATCGGGTGATGTCGGAAAACGACCGCAGCCCGCACGTGCTGCGCAACATGCAGACGCTTTTCAATCATGGCCGCTTGGCGGGAACCGGCTATCTGAGTTTCCTGCCGGTGGATCAGGGGATCGAACACTCTGCCGGAGCGTCGTTCGCGCCTAACCCGCTTTACTTCGATCCCAAGAACATCGTCGAGTTGGCCATCGAAGGTGGCTGCAACGGCGTGGCTTCGTCGTTGGGTGTGCTGTCCTCGGTGGCGCGCCGTTATGCGCACAAGATCCCTTTCATGCTCAAGCTCAACCACAACGAGACGCTGACCTATCCGGCGATCTATGACCAGACGCTGTTCGCGCAGGTCGAGCAGGCGCATGACATGGGCTGCGTGGCGGTGGGCGCAACCATCTACTTCGGCTCGCCCGAGAGTCGTCGACAGATTCAGGAAATCAGCGAGGCCTTCGAGCGCGCCCATGAACTGGGCATGGTGACCGTGCTGTGGTCCTATCTGCGCAATCCGGCGTTCAAGCACGAGGGCACGGACTATCACGTCTCCTCGGACTTGACCGGCCAGGCGATCCACATGGCGGCGACGCTCAAGGCGGATATCGTCAAGCAGAAGCTACCGGAGAATAATGGTGGCTATCGTGCCGTCGGTTTCGGGCATACCCACGATAAGGTCTACGACGAGCTGACCAGCGACAATCCCGTGGATCTGGCGCGCTACCAGGTGGCGAACTGCTTCATGGGGCGTGCCGGGCTGATCAATTCCGGCGGTGGCTCCAAAGGCCATTCCGATCTGGGTGAAGCCGTGCGCACGGCGGTGATCAACAAGCGCGCTGGCGGCATGGGGCTGATTTCCGGACGCAAGGCGTTCCAGAAGCCGATGAACGAAGGCGTCGAGCTTCTCAACGCCCTTCAGGACGTCTATCTCTCCTCCGAGGTAACTCTTGCCTGACGCGCGGCCTAACGACACTGAATGACGACTCGGTCTTGCCGGGTCGTCTTGCCGACTTTTCGTCCATAGCCTAAGGTCGCGACCCATTGTCACGCTTATGACGCGCGACCGTCGTGCCGATTATGATGGTGGCGTGCCCAGTCCGGGCACGCTCATTTGATGCGGAGGGCGCATGCCGCAACCTGCCGGAGGTATCGCTATCAAAGATGTGGTGATCGTCGGTGCGGGGCCGGTCGGGCTGTGCCTGGCATTGGAGCTGGCGGCGCTGGATTTGTCGGTGACGTTGATCGATGCCGCGCCGTACACGGCGCTGGCCTCGCCCGGCGACGATGGACGTGAGATCGCGCTGACACATGCCTCGCGCGAGCAGCTGGCGGCGGCGGGCATTGATATCCCCGCAGACCAGATGGCACCTATTCGCGAGGCGCGTCTCTACAACGGGGACCGCCCGCGGGGCATGACCCTGGCCCGTGCGCGAGGCGAGGGCCAAGACCGCATTGGTCAACTCGTCGCCAATCATGTCATCAGGCGCGCCGCGTTCGAAGCGGTGCAGGGTGTCGAGCATATCGAACTCGTCACTGGGCGCCGGGTGAATGCATTGGGCGCCGGCGCTGGCTGGCGTAGTGTGTGGCTCGATGACCAGTCGCACATTCCTGCGCGTCTGGTGGTGGCCGCCGATGGGCGTTTATCGGCAACGCGTCGCTTGGCGGGGCTCTCCGCACAGATTCATGACACCGGCCAGCGTTTGCTGGTGCGCCGCATGGCGCATGCGTTACCGCATCGCGAAGTGACCTGGTCATGGTTCACCGGTGAGCGTGGCTTGGCATTGCTGCCGCTGGCGGGCGATACTGCGTCGCTGGTGATGACGCTCCCGCCGCACGATGCCGAGCGGCTCAAGGCGTTGTCGTCGGAAGCATTCGCGGCGGAGGCGACGCGTCTTTATCAGCGTAGTGTGGGCGAGATGCACTGCCATGACGCCTTGCACGATTATCCGCTCACGGTCAGTCGTGCCGAGCATCTGGTCACCGATCGCGTGGCGTTGGTGGGCGATGCGGCGGTGGGGCTGCACCCGGTCACGGCGCATGGCTTCAACGTCGGCCTGGCTAGCGTGCGTCGGCTGGTCGAGGCGCTGACGCCTCACGACCAGGCGGTGGAAGATGTTGGGATGCCGGCGCGGCTAGCGGTTTATGCGCGCCATCATCAGCGTGCGATTCTGCCGTTGTGGCATGCCTCGCGAGCGTTGGTGACGTTGTACGGCGATACGCGGCCACCGTCACGTCTTATGCGTCATTTAGTACTCGGGGCCGCGCGCCAGGCCGCGCCGCTGCAATGGCTACTCGAAGACTATTTGGCTGGGCCCTCATCGCGGCGCTGAGATGGCTCTTCTCCCGCCATAGACGGGCTCTGCTCGCTCTGGGCCGTGCTTAACGAATTTCCATGAAATCGTCAATATCTATGCGCGCCCCTGAGTTTGTACTACCATATGTGGTGTATTGAGATGCGGTGCCTGGTGCGGCATCGCGTCATCCTCGATCGATTATTTTTCGTCTTACCTCGCTTCTTTGCGAAAACAAAGGACTATCATTCTCATGGGCATCAAGATTTACAGCAAGCCGGATTGCATGCAGTGCCACGCCACCTATCGCGCCCTCGATAAGCAGGGGCTCGACTATACGGTGGTGGATATCAGCAAGGATCCCGAGGCAGTACGAACCGTCGAATCGCTGGGCTATCGCCAGTTGCCGGTGGTCGTGGCGGCGGAATCGCAGCATTGGTCAGGTTTTCGTCCCGAGCTGATTCGCCAACTCGCCTGAGAGGAGGGGGCAGAATGCGCGATGTAGTGTACTTTTCCACGCAATCGGGCAACACGCGGCGCTTCGTCGAAAAGCTCGACGTGCCGGCGCAGGCTATCCCGCGTAGCCGTAACGATGTCCTGCTGCGCGTGGAGCGTCCCTATATCCTGATCTTGCCGACATACGGCGATGGCGATCCACGCACGGCAGTACCGGGACCGGTGATCCGGTTCTTGAACGACCCCCACAACCGGGCCCTGATCGAAGGCGTGGTGGCCGCTGGCAATACCAACTTCGGTGCCGCCTTCGGCCTAGCCGGTCGCGTGGTCGCGCACAAGTGCCAGGTGCCGTTGCTGCACCGCTTCGAATTGATGGGAATGCCCGAGGATGTCGCCAAGGTGAATAGTTGCCTGGCGGCGGAGATGACAGATGCTGGATGATACCGTGGAAACTACCGAGAATACGTCCTCCGTCGAGCTGAGCCGTGCGACGCAGACGCTGGATTATCACGCCCTCAACGCGATGCTCAACCTCTACGATAACGAGGGGCGTCTGCAACTGCAGGCGGACCGCGAAGCGTCGCGTCAGTACTTCCTGCAGCACGTCAACCAGAACACGGTTTTCTTCCATTCGCTGGAAGAAAAACTCGAGTATCTGGTGACGAAGGGCTATTACGAGAAGGAGGTGCTTGATCAGTACGACTTCGCCTTCATCAAGTCGCTTTTCGAGCGCGCCTATGCCGTGAAGTTCCGCTTTCAAAGCTTTCTCGGCGCGTTCAAGTATTACACCAGTTATACGCTCAAGACGTTCGACGGGCGACGCTACCTGGAGCGCTTCGAGGACCGTGTGTGCATGGTCGCGCTGACCTTGGCGCAGGGTGACGAGACGGTGGCTCGGCAGCTGATGGATGAAATCATCCACGGACGCTTCCAGCCGGCCACACCGACGTTTCTCAACTGCGGCAAGAAACAGCGCGGCGAGCTGGTCTCGTGCTTCCTGCTGCGCATCGAGGACAACATGGAGTCCATTGGGCGCTCCATCAATTCGGCGCTGCAGCTTTCCAAGCGTGGCGGCGGTGTGGCGTTTCTGCTCAGTAACATCCGCGAGGCGGGTGCACCGATCAAGCATATCGAGAACCAGTCCTCGGGCATCATTCCGATCATGAAAATGCTCGAAGATGCGTTCTCCTACGCTAACCAGCTGGGCGCGCGCCAGGGCGCCGGCGCGGTGTATCTCAACGCGCATCACCCGGATATCCTGCGTTTCCTCGATACCAAGCGCGAAAACGCCGACGAGAAGATTCGCATCAAGACGCTGTCGCTGGGCGTGGTGATTCCCGACATCACCTTCGATCTGGCCAGGCGCAACGAGCAGATGTATCTGTTCTCGCCCTACGATGTCGAGAACGTCTACGGCAAGCCGTTCGGCGACATTAGCGTCACCGAGAAATACGACGAGATGGTCGACGATGCGCGTATTCACAAGACCAAGATCAACGCGCGCGAGCTGTTCCAGACGTTGGCGGAGGTCCAGTTCGAGTCGGGCTATCCGTATGTAATGTTCGAGGACACGGTGAATCGCGCCAACCCGATTGCCGGCCGCATCAACATGAGCAACCTGTGCTCGGAGATCCTGCAGGTCAACACGCCGTCCGATTACGATGCGGATCTGGGCTATGAGCGTATCGGCGAGGATATTTCCTGCAATCTTGGCTCGCTGAATATCGCCAGGACCATGGACTCTTCGGACTTCGGGGCCACGGTCGAAACCGCGATTCGCGGGCTGACGGCGGTCTCCGAGATGAGCGATATCCGCTCGGTGCCGTCGATTGCCGAGGCCAACAAGCATTCGCATGCCATCGGCCTGGGGCAGATGAACCTGCACGGTTACTTGGCCCGCGAGCATATTCATTACGGCAGTGAAGAAGGTTTGGATTTCACCAATCTCTACTTCTACACCGTGACCTATCATGCGCTGCGCGCTTCCAACCAGCTGGCTATCGAGCGCGGCGTGGCGTTCGCCGGTTTCGCGGATTCGGACTATGCCAGCGGTGTGTACTTCGACAAGTATACCGAGCAGGCGTGGGGGCCGCGTACCGCGCGTGTCCGCGAGTTGTTCGACAAGGCCGGCATCCATGTGCCGACCCAGGACGATTGGCGCGAGCTCAAGGCGTCGGTCATGGCGCATGGGCTCTTCAACCGCAACCTCCAGGCGGTGCCGCCGACCGGTTCGATTTCCTATATCAACCATTCGACGTCGAGCATTCACCCGGTGGTGTCGAAGATCGAGATCCGCAAGGAAGGCAAGCTGGGGCGCGTCTATTACCCGGCGCCGTATCTCAACGACGACAACCAGGAATACTACCAGGACGCCTACGAGATCGGTCCTGAGAAGATCATCGACACCTATGCCGAGGCCACGCAGCACGTCGATCAGGGCTTGTCGCTGACGTTGTTCTTCCGCGATACCGCGACCACGCGCGATATCAATCGGGCGCAGATCTACGCCTGGCGTCAGGGCATCAAGACGCTTTATTACGTGCGTCTGCGTCAGGCCGCGCTGGAAGGCACGGAAGTCGAGGGTTGCGTGTCCTGCACCCTGTAAGCTGTCGCCTACGCGACCACTCCATCGAGATTACCGGTGCGTTGGTGACAGTGCCCGCGCACCGCCGGAACTGAGAGAACCGTCATGACCGCTACCGCCGCACCGCGTCATCTGACGCGTGTCGATGCCATCAACTGGAACCGCCTCCAGGACGACAAGGACCTCGAGGTCTGGAACCGGCTGACCGCCAACTTCTGGCTGCCCGAGAAGGTGCCGTTGTCCAACGACGTAAGCGCGTGGAACTCACTGACCGAGCAGGAACAGACGCTGACCATTCGCGTCTTTACCGGGCTCACGCTGCTCGACACCATTCAGGGCACCATCGGCGCGCCGGTGCTGATCGAGGACGCCGTGACGCCCCATGAGGAGGCGGTGTTCACCAACATCAGCTTCATGGAGTCGGTACATGCGCGCTCCTACAGCTCGATCTTCTCGACGCTATGCGCGACGCGTGATGTCGACGATGCCTACCGCTGGAGTGAAGAGAATCCGCATCTACAGAACAAGGCCGAGTTGATTCTCAACCGTTACCGTATGGACGATCCTCTGATGCGCAAGGTCGCCAGCGTCTTCCTCGAGTCGTTCTTGTTCTACTCCGGTTTCTATCTGCCGATGTACTGGGCCAGTCGCGGCAAGCTGACCAACACTGCCGACCTGATTCGTCTGATCATTCGCGACGAAGCGGTCCACGGCTACTACATCGGTTACAAGTTCCAGCAGGCGCTGGCCAAGGAGAGCGCCGAGCGCCAGCAAGAGATCAAGGACGCCACCTTCGATCTGCTGCTCGAGCTCTACGACAACGAGGTGCAGTACACCGAATCGCTCTACGACGACGTGGGACTCACCGAAGAGGTCAAGGCGTTCTTGCATTACAACGCCAACAAGGCGTTGATGAACCTGGGCTACGAGCCGCTGTTCCCCGGCGCCACCGAGTCGGTCAATCCCGCGATCCTGGCGGCGCTCTCACCAGGGGCCGAGGAGAACCACGACTTCTTCTCCGGCTCCGGCTCTTCCTACGTCATCGGGCGTTCGGAGCGTACCGAGGACGAAGACTGGGCGTTCTGAGTCGGTCTCATTACGTCCTGATCAGCGTCCTCCGTCGCTTTGATTGTTCAGCCTCTCCTGGGTGCCCGACATCGGCTCGTGTCGTGGCGCCCGGGGGCGCATATCCTCCGCTTTCTCCTCTCGTAAATCTTGTCAAAGTTGCGGTCGGCGACCACGCTGGATAGCGTTCCGGAAGGCGGCACGCTGCCGCTGACAGGCAAAGGAGAGCAGCATGGAAAGCATCACGATACCGGGGACCGACCTCACGCCGTCACGCGTGGGGCTCGGCACTTGGGCAATCGGTGGTTGGAAATGGGGCGGCGCCGACGACGCCAATGCGGTGCGTACCATTCATGCCGCGCTGGATCGCGGCATTACGCTGATCGATACAGCGCCGGCCTACGGGTTTGGGCATTCCGAGGAGGTCGTCGGTCGGGCGCTGGCCGAGTACGGGCAGCGCGACAAGGTGGTGCTCGCCACCAAGACGGCGCTGGAGTGGCAGGAAGGCAGTGACGGCGTGGTGCGCAATGCCTCCGCGGCACGCATCGAGAAGGAAGTGGAAGACTCGCTGCGGCGCCTGCGCACCGAGGCGATCGATCTGTACCAGGTCCATTGGCCGGATCCACGGGTACCGATGGAGGAAACCGCCGACGCCATGCAGCGTCTATACCGTGCCGGCAAGATTCGCGCCATCGGTGTCAGCAACTTCAGTCCCGAGCAGTTCGATGCCTTTCGTCAGGTGGCGCCGTTGCACAGTGTGCAGCCACCGCTCAATCTGTTCGAGCGCGATGCCGAGCGCGACATCATTCCCTATTCGCAGCGCGAAGGGTTGGTCTTTCTGGCCTATGGCGCGCTGTGTCGCGGCTTGCTGACGGGCAAGATGCACGCCGATTCGGCCTTCACCGGCGACGATCTGCGCCAATCCGACCCCAAGTTCCAATCGCCTCGCTTCGCGCAGTATCTCGCGGCAGTCGAGGCGTTGACGCAACTCGCTCGTGAGCACCACGACAAGCCAGTATTGGCCTTGGCGGTGCGCTGGGTGCTCGATTCCCATCCCAATGCCATTGCCCTTTGGGGTGCAAGGCGCCCGGATCAGGTGACACCGCTGGATGCGCTTGGCAACTGGTCGCTGACATCCAGCGACCTGCGCGACATCGACGCCATCATCGACGAGCATGTCACGGACCCCGTAGGCCCCGAGTTCATGGCACCTCCCGCACGGGAGGAGTGATAGTCGCTCCGGCGGCCGTCCAGCGGGCGGCTGTCATTTCGTCATCAATCAGGAGAGCCAACATGGAATATCGTCATCTCGGCCATTCTGGCCTGCGCATCTCGCCACTGACGTTAGGCACCATGACCTTCGGCGGTGTCGGCAAGATGGCCAGCGTCGGCGACACCGGGCTGAGCGACGCCCAGCGCCAGATCGATATGGCCATCGAGCGTGGCGTCAACTTCTTCGACACCGCCAACATGTATTCCGAGGGTCGTTCGGAAGAGATCCTCGGCGAAGCGATCAAGGCCAAGCGTGACGATATACTGATCGCCAGCAAGGTACGTTTCCCGATGGGCGAGGGCCCCAACGACGACGGCCTGTCGCGTTTTCATATCCTGCGTCAGTGTGAGGCCAGCCTGAAACGGCTGCAGACCGACCATCTGGATCTCTATCTGATGCACCAGTGGGATGGTCTTACGCCTCTGGAAGAAACGCTGGAGACGATGGATCAACTGGTACGCGCCGGCAAGATCCGCTACTACGGCGTATCCAACTGGTCCGCCTGGCACGTCATGAAGGCGCTCAAGATCTGCGAGCGGCACAACTTCATCAAGCCGATCTGCCAGCAGATCCATTACACCGCTCAGGCCCGCGATGCCGAGTTCGAGCTGATGCCGGCGGCCGTCGATCAGGGGCTGGGCACCATGGTCTGGAGCCCGCTCGCCGGGGGCCTGCTTTCCGGCAAGTATCGCCGTGGCCAGCACAACCCCGACGGCACGCGTTTCAGTCAAGGCTGGACCGAGCCGCCGATCCATGACGAGGACAGACTCTTCGACTTGATCGATACGCTGGTAGAAGTCGCCGACGGCCACGGCGTCTCCGCCGCCCAGGTAGCGCTGGCCTGGACGCTGAACCGCCCCGGCGTGTCCACCGCGGTGATTGGCGCGCGCAAGGATGAGCAGCTCAAGGACAACCTGGCGAGCGCCGAGCTCACGCTCAAGCCCGACGAGATCGCCGCCATCGAGAAAGTCAGCCGTCCGGCGCTGCTCTATCCCTACTGGCACCAGCACAATACGGCGGCCAATCGCTTGGGCCATGCCGACCGTGTGCTGCATGGTCAGTATCTCGACGACTGACCTGGACTGAGGCGCCGTGGACATACGGCCCAGACGAAAACGCCCGGCAAGCCATGCTTGCCGGGCGTGTACGTCATGCGACGGACATTAAAGGCCTGATGCGTGGTGGCGATTACCAGTGAAGATACCAAGACGGTGGGAATCTTGGGGGCTGTGTACGGGCGTCACCGATACCCTTGGCCACCAGTGTGATCAACTCCTGCACCATTCCGCTGGATGAGGCGACTCAGGTCAATGATCATTCAGCACGCTAATCCTACATTGCGTTTTTTAGCCATGGCGTGCGCAACACCATTGATACTGGACTGAGGGAGTAGGCCTTCAGCACGAGGTGACAAGTATCGAGGCCTCATTAACGATGGTGTTATACGCGGCCGGATCGTGAGCAAAGCGTCCCAGGAATAACCCATCAGCCTGCCCTGCTAGCTTGGTCAATAAGTTTGGGCCGGCACTGCCGCCATAGATGATGCTGGTTGCGGGGTGTGAGTTCATATGCTCGCGTAGCCCCTGACAGACCGCAGCAATGTGCTCAAGTGATGCTGGTTCTGAAGCGCCAATTGCCCAGTGAGGCTCATAGGCGATGATGATCGGCTGTTGGCATTGTTCCGGCGTGGCCAATGATAGTGCACTGTCGATCTGTGCACGACAATTCGCGATTGCCGCTTCTGGCGAGCCACGTTTAGCTTCACCGATGCAGAGGACCGGTATCAGTTGGTGTGCCAACGCCACCTGTATCTTGGTGGCCACGGTTTCGGCATCTTCTCCGAAGAGTCGCATGCGCTCGGCATGTCCGATCTCTACATAGCGGCATCCCATTTCAGCTAGCATGGCGCCACTCACTTCACCTGTATAGGCGCCGTAGGCTGATGGGTACAGGTTTTGGCCGCCAACGCCGACTGGGCTGTCGTTAAAAATATTGAGTACCGGCGCTATTGCGGGGAAGCTGGGCAGTACAAACAACGATACCCGGCCATCGAGCACAGCCGGATGTTTTTCCAGTGAAGCGGCAATCTCGCGGCACCATGTTAGCGTCTGAGCATAACCAAAGTACATCTTGAAACTGATGCCCAGCGTAATGGTAGAGCGTTGCATGAATGCCTCTATATGGTGACTAACGTTGGTGGCTTTGAATTATATCTTTAACGGCACTCACGATCATGGCGAAAGACTTGGCGCCTGGATCAGGTGTCCCGAGGCTCTTCTCGGCAAGCGGGCGGGCGCGCCCAATCTGAGGGATCATGTCTGCTGTTGCCTCGGCCGCTTCGGTGGCTGCCGCAGAGGCTTTGTCCCAGGCGTTTGCCAAATCATCACCGCTGCTGACTTGCTGCTCAAGCGTTTGACTGAAAGGGATTAGTGCATCGACCAGTGTCTTGTCACCAGCCTTGGCTTTGCCAAAGCTCATGGCATCTTCTTTGGCTTTGATAAGTGCGCGAGCGTAATGGTCAGCTGTTGGCTTGTCTTGGTCGCCGATAGTAACGCTCAAGGCGTTAAGTATGACGCCCCAGATTGCTCCGGACGTACCGCCTGCGCGGTCAGCCCAGGCCTTCGCGGCAAGATTTAACAAGGTACCGGCGCCGGCATTGCTGCTGAGTGCCTTGTTGGCGGCCTCTGATGCTGCCACGGCGCCGCGTTGCATGCCGATACCGTGATCTCCATCACCGGCAATGGCATCCAGACGTCCGAGCTCATCGACATTGTCATCGATGAGTTGGCGAATGGTGCTCAGAGCTTTGTTGATGCAATGGGCGGCTTCGCTAGAAGCCTCGCTGGCCGGAGGGGTGGTGTCATCAACTGGTGTGTCGAGCTTAGATCTATCGATCTGGGCGACCGGTTTCGAGTTGCCCTTACGGTAGGCCGGGCTATCTGCAGGCGCCCGCCATAAGCGCTCAAGCTCATCGTCGAGCCAGAATAGGGTCAACGATGTGCCGGCCATATCCAGACTGGTGACCAGTTCGCCAACCTCTGGCTCGACAATTTCGATGCCTGCTTCTTTGAGGAGCTGATTCACGCGACGGTAGACAACAAATAGCTCTTCATATTTGATTGCGCCCAGCCCGTTCAGCAGGACAGCTGCCCTTGAGCCGTTAGCACTGACGATGACGTCAGGGACTTCCTTGAGCAGGCGAGAGACCAGTAACTCCGCAAGTTCGTCTGCACGGGGTACTTCCTGTTCGCTGATACCCGGCTCGCCATGAATGCCCATGCCGACGGCCATTCTGCCCTCAGGGACATGGAACAGCGCGTCGTTAGCTCCCGGAAGGGTGCAGCCATCGAAGGCTACGCCCATTGAGCGGGTGCGCAAATTGGCGGCACGAGTGACTCGGACAACTTCTTCCAGCGAGTAGCCTTGTTCTGCGGCAGCGGCGGCGGTCTTAAATACTGTCAAGTCACCGGCAATGCCGCGTCGCTTCTGTAACTCGTCTAGGCTGGCACTGGAGATGTCGTCAGTGACCGCCACAATCTCACAGTGAATCCCCTCACGAAGCAGGCGCTCGCGGGCCTGGCCGAAGTGCAGCACATCCCCTGCATAGTTGCCGAAACTTAGCAGTACACCACCACCATTATTGGCTGCTTTGCAGACGTTATAGATCTGTTGGGCAGAAGGTGATGCAAACAGGTTGCCCATCACTGCACCGTGGGCCAGCCCCTGCCCGACAAGGCCGGCAAAGGCCGGATAGTGACCAGAACCGCCACCGATAACTACGGCGACAGTTCCCTTTTCGCTACGCGTGTTGCGTATGACACCGCCTGAAACCTGGCAGACGTGTTGCGCATGTGCAGCGACGAAACCTTCGATGGCTTCATCGACGAATTCCACAGGGTCGTTATGCAGACGTGTCATGACCGACGCTCCCGGTTGATGACTTAGCTGGAAGGCCTCTTTCGGCGGAGGGTGCTATCCGTGAAATTGGATTTTCCATCAAGATAATTCGTTTTGAAGATTTGATCTGATGTTGTTCATATGATTTTGCATTGTGTTAAGGCCCATCATAGCGATGGAAAAGGCCATAGATATGCGACTTTGGTGGTGTCTTTGGGGATTTTGTTGAGTGTGGTCAGCGGTTTTAGCGTGTATGTCTGCGCTTACACCCCTGCTTACGAAATTTCTTTATGCGCTCTTCCCGGTGTTTTTGATCATGTGCAACATTGTTGTTCATATGAGCATTTTCGGTCTAGGATGCTGATATGGGTTACCGCGGCCCGGTGGTGCCGGGTATCAATATCGAAGTTAGCAATGAGAGATGAATATGGCTGAGAAGTGGAAAGTTGCTCTCGGGTGTGATGAAGCCGCCTATAACATGAAGCAGGTACTGGTCGCGCACATCGAGTCATTGGGGTACGACGTTGAAGATTTCGGCACTCATGACGCCAAGCCGGTGCTGTATCCCGATGTGGCCATTGAGGTGGCGCAGGCGGTCTCTGAGGGTCGGGTTGATCGCGGTGTACTGATATGCGGTACCGGGATAGGAGTGGCGGTTTCCGCCAACAAGGTGCCGGGTATTCGCGCGGCGCAGGCGCATGACACCTATTCTGCGGAGCGTGCGCGTAAGAGTAACGATGCGCAAATCGTCACTATGGGGGCTCGTGTCATTGGGCTTGAGTTGGCCAAAATGATTGCTGAGACCTTCCTGTCCAGTGAATTTTCGGGTGGAAGCTCTCAGGCGAAGGTTGATCGCATCGCAGCATATGAGCGCGATGGTAGCTAAGTTCTATCTTCGGCGCGCTAAGCCTGTTGAAGTGCAAGATCAGGTTGGTCAGTGATGATCATATGTTTCGTATTATGATCATATGAGTGCAAGTGAATTTCGCTTGTTGCTAACAAGGTAGGGCCTGAATTGTGAATTTATCCATGTATGTTAGTGAGTTGGCAGCACGTCCACTAAAGTCTAGATTGCGTCATTGTCTTTTGTGACCTTTAATTAAGGCTAAATGCGCTATACATATGATCAGTCAGATTTCATATGTTATAAGCACCCTAGGTGCCTATTAGAGGAAGCGCCATTTAAGAAGCCTGATGCTGCAGGCCTCCAATTACTCAGAATCATAATCAAGTCAGGAGAGGTGCCATGAGAATCACCAAAGCCGGTATGGTGTTGGCGTTAAGTGTGCTGACTTCCGTAACGCTTGCTACTACAGCTCAGGCGGCCGATAGCCCGGGAACCAAAACTGCCGATAGCTACCGTTTCGTGGTTGTGCCCAAAGTGGTCCATCCATGGTTCGATAAGGTCAATAATGGCGCTCAGCAGGCAGCGGCCGCTATTGAAGCCCAAACCGGTGCTGAGGTCGAAATTCAGTATTCTGCCCCCCAAAGCGCCAGTGTCTCCGAGCAGAATCAGATCATCGAACGTGCTATTGCCACGCGTCCAGATGGCCTGATCGTGGACCTGCTGGATCCTAACGGCAACCGTAGTGTGCTGCGTGATGCCAAGAGCCAGGGAATCCCGATCACATTGTTCGACTCTAGTAATCCGGACGGCATGCACCTGACGACCGTGGGTAGTGACTTCTGTGAGCAGGCCAATATGGCAGCCAATCGTTTGGTGGAACTGCTCGATGGAGAGGGCCAGGTGGCGATTATGATGGGTGTCCCCACGGCTCCCAACCATGCCGAACGTGCGCGTTGTGCACAGGAAGTATTCGATACTGCAGAGGGTATCGAGGTCGTGGCAACGGGGGTCGACAATGACGACATCAGCACGGCGCAGCAACAGGCCTCTGCGATTATGCAGGCGAATCCTGAGCTTGATGGCTGGGTAGCCTCTGATGCTGCTGGTCCAATTGGTATCGGTCAGGCAATCAAAGAAGCTGGCAAGACAGACAAGGTCAAGCTAGTTGGCCTCGATGATCTCAGCCAGATGCTGGAACTTATCAAGGAAGGCGTAGCGGATTCCTCCTCAGCATCACGTCCCAACATGCAGGGATATTGGGCGGTAATGAATATGTGGCAGCACTCCACCGGCGCCGTCACACCTAATCATATCGATACCGGTAATGTGATGATCACGCCGGATAATGTCGACTCGTACAACAAGCAGTAAGGGGTGTTGCTGTTGTTCTGTCACGTCTGTTGATGATCCATGACAGGCCTGAGTCGAGTTCGGGCGCTCCCCCGAGGTGGCGTCCGAGCTGAAGTGGTAAGGGGGATCTGATGGCTTATTTGTATGTAGACCACGTAGGCAAGACCTTTCCTGGCGTGACGGCGCTGGATGATATCGAGCTCGAAGTCGAGATGGGCAAGGTGCATACACTGGCCGGGGAGAATGGGGCGGGTAAGTCAACACTGGTAAAGATCCTGACCGGTACTGAGCATCCAACGTCAGGAAGATTGATAATTGACGGCGAGGATGCTGCTGAACATTCGCATCTGTATAAAACCGTGGCCTATGTGCCTCAGGAAATCAACCTCTTCACTAATCTGACAGTGGCCGAGAACCTATTCATGCCTTTTTCCCGCTCGCACCATGGCGGCATGGTCTTTCGGCGCCGCCAGTTGGAGCGGGAAGCACAATCCTGGATAGAGCGTTTCAATATCGCTGCCCAGCCTGGCGATAAGGTGGGCAACATCTCGATTTCCGACCAGCAGCTTCTGCAGATTGCGCGAGCCTGTACCAACGAATCGATGAAAATTTTGATACTCGATGAGCCGACTTCATCACTGACGGAAACCGAAGTCGAGCGGGTATTCCGCGTAGTGCGCGACGTGGTGGCGGGAGGTTGTGGGGTAGTGTTCATTTCGCATAAATTCGATGAGATGTTTGCGATCAGTGACACCATCAGTGTGCTTCGTAATGGACAGAAAATTGATACCCAACCCGTCTCACAACTGGATGATAAGCAATTGGTCAAGCTGATGTCCGGTCAGGAAATTAAGACCGATGCCCAGCTGCAGCCGGATGAGAGTGATAATGCTCAGGAGATTTTGCTCGAGGTGGCCGGGTTAAGCGGTAAGAGTTTCGAGGACGTTTCGTTTCAACTGCAACGCGGCGAGATCCTGGGGTTTGCTGGATTAGTGGGGGCCGGCCGCTCCGAAGTCATGCAGACGTTGTTCGGATTCCTTCCCGCTCGTGCTGGTACGTTACGATTTGAAGGCCAGGAATGGCGTCTCGGTAATACAAGTAAATCGGTTCGCAATGGATTATTTTATCTTTCCGAGGAAAGAAAGTATCACGGAATTTTTCCTGGGCAGAGCGTGCGCCGAAACATCGGTATGGCACTGTTTGGCGAAACTGCAGGAAGAGGTTTCATTGTTTCTCGTAAAGAATGTGGGCGGGTCGGCGAGATTGTTCGTGATTATGATATCAAGACGCCGACACTCAATAAGGATATTAATTTTTTATCTGGAGGGAATCAGCAGAAGGCGATTATTGGCCGGGCCATGGCGTGCAATCCCAAAGTTCTCATTTTTGATGAGCCTACCAAGGGAATCGACCTGCGTACCAAGATGGAGATTTATAGGTTGATGAAAAAGCTTGCCGAACGTGGCGTCGGTATCATTCTAGTATCGTCGGAGATGGATGAGCTCCAGCGCTGCGCCAATCGAATTATAACAATGTATGAAGGGCACATTAGTGGTAATTTTCACATTGAGAGCGCTACTGGCGCCGACTTAGTTGGTGCCATTCATGGCCACGGAGGAGATGGGAATGCTGCGTAAATTAATGGGATTCATGGTCAGCAACCCTCTCAGTGGGGTGATCAGTGTTCTGGTGATTATACTAGTATCCGCATCGATTTTGTCAGAGAATTTTCTCAATAGTTATAACTTGGTTATTATCGCTAGAACACTAGCGTTTATTGGTCTTATTACCATTGGACAGTCGATGTTGATGATCCTTGGTGAGTTGGATCTTTCCTTAGGAGCTATTGGTGGTTTCTGTGGTGTTATCGGTGGGATCATGATGGTCAACATGGGGATTAATCCGTGGCTATCTTTTGGACTCTGCCTGGTGATAGGAACCCTTTTCGGGGTGATAAATGGCTTGCTGGTCACGCTTTTTCGCTTGCCATCGTTGGTGCTTACTATCGGCATGGCGGGTGTTTATGGGGGGCTGAACTTAGTTATCACTAAAGGGGTTGCGATTACAGGGATCCCTGCCGACATTGGTTTTATGGGTAGTGGAACTTGGTTAGGTATGCCGGTGCCGTTCTGGGTCATGTTGGTGTTCTTGGCGTTGGCTTGCTTCATTACCTTGAAAACACCTTTTGGGCGCTATATGTACGCGGTAGGTAGTAATCTTTCCGCGGCACAGATGCTGGGCATTCATACCGATAGAGTGCGCGTTGGTGTGTTCGCTTTCGCCGGTTTCTTGGCGGCGTTGGCTGGTATGTTGATGGTAGCCAGGCTGGGGTCGGCGCAGCCCTCTATCGGTGACTCTTGGGTACTGGGCCCAATTGCTGCCGCGGTCATTGGTGGCGTGCCTACGACTGGCGGTATTGGTACACCACTGGGGGCGATCTTTGGTGCGGCGATCATTGGTGTAATCAAAAACATCATCGTACTGATTGGGGTGTCGCCTTACTGGCAAGCGATGGTTACTGGTGCCATCGTGGTTGTCGCTATCGCACTTGACTCGATCTCGCGGCGCTACTTCAAGCGAGATTAGTTCCATTAATTGGTCAATCTTGGGCCAAGGAGCTGGCCCTGTTTAAAGGAAGGCTCGATAACGAGAATAAGTTAGAGTGACAAGAATAAGGGGGTGCATGTTTAATAATAACTAATTTCGATTTGATGTGACGCGTGTTTACTGGCTGTGTTTGGCATTACTTGTTGTCGCCGTGTTGATAATGCCGATGCTGGCGAAGCAGGCTCATGCCAATGAGCAGCCGCTATCTTCTTCTTTTATGGGTAAGGATAATTACCGCTTTGTGATTGTACCCAAGGCTGTAGCGCCTTGGTTTGATAGCGTTAATGAGGGGGCCCAGCAAGCGGCGGAGATGATTAAGGCGCAAAGTGGTGCTGATGTGGAAATTGAATACAGTGCACCGCAGCAATCCCAGGTGGCGGTCCAAAATCAGATTCTTGAACAGGCTATAGCGACCCGGCCGGACGGCATTGCCGTAGATCCTTTGGACGCTAATGCCAACCGGGCCATTCTTCAGGAGGCGCTCGATCAGGGCATCAATGTCGTCATTTTTGATGCGCCCGCACCGGAGGGGTTGGAGGTCAGTAGCGTCGGCAATGATTTTTGTGAGCAGGCCAAAATTGCCGCTCGGCGGCTAGTTGAGAAACTTGGCGAGAAAGGCCAGGTGGCCATCATGATGGGTACGCCGACAGCGCCGAACCACGCTATCCGCGTGCGCTGCCATAAAGAGGTGTTTGCGCAGCACCCCGATATCCAGGTTGTAGGCACCGCGATCAATGATGACAGTATTGCCAAAGCTCAGCAGCAGGCTGCCGCTCTAATGCAGTCGCACCCAGAGCTTGATGGCTGGGTCGTGTCGGAAGCTTCCGGCCCCATTGGTGTAGCTCAAGCGATCAAGGAAGCCGGCAAGGTTGGTGAGGTCAAGCTAGTTGGTCTGGAAAAGCTCCCGGAGATGCTACAGTTGATCGAAGAGGGGGTTGCCGACTCATCCGTTGCCAATCGGCCCGAAGCACAAGGGTATTGGACCATACAGGCCCTGTGGCAGCAGTCACTGGGGATCAAGCCTCCCGACTACATGGATACCGGTGTCGATCTGATCACTCGGAATAAGCTTGACGACTTGCAGTGAGTTGTGGGCAGGAAAATCAGTTCTAGCCAGCATCGGCAAGAATGCCGAGACGCTTACGAGCTTGGGCGCGCCTTCGCCGAAGAGTGCCATCACCTTCGGTGGAGGTTTCCCCTGCCTTGAGGACAGTGGCCATGTAGTAGCTGCGCATTGTTTTACGTGTGCCGCTGAGCAGTCTCCCATCATCATGTTTCTTCGTGCAGCAATGTAAAAGATAGCAGGAAATAGGCACGGTCGATTGGCCGTGCCTTTTGTGCTCTAAACGGCTGAGGGGTCGAGCAGACTCAGACCGCAGCGTCGTCGAGCAGTTGCTCGGCTTCGGCGACGACGTTGTCGACGGTGAAGCCGAAGTGCTTGAACAGATCGCCGGTGGGTGCGGATTCGCCGTAGGTGGTCATGCCGACGATGCCGCCGTCGAGGCCCACGTACTTGAACCAGAAGTCGCGATGCGCGGCTTCGATGGCCAGGCGCGCGGTGACACCACGCGGCAGAACCGAATCACGATAGTCGGCGTCCTGGGCGTCGAAGGTATCGGTGGAGGGCATGGAGACCACGCGCACGCGTTTGCCTGCGCTTTCCAGCTCACTGGCGGCATCCATCGCCAGGCCGACTTCGGAGCCGGTGGCGATGAGAAGCAGTTCCGGTGTCCCGTCACAGTCCTTGAGGACGTAGCCACCGCGCTCGATATTGGCCAGCTGCTGTTTATCCCGGTTCTGGTGGGGCAAGCTCTGGCGCGAGAATACCAGGGCTGAGGGGCCGGCCTGACGCTTGAGCGCCGCGTCCCAGGCCACGGCGGTTTCCACGGCGTCGCAGGGGCGCCAGGTGGAGAGGTTGGGCGTCGAGCGTAGCGTAGTGAGCTGCTCGATCGGCTGGTGCGTCGGACCGTCTTCGCCCAACCCGATGGAATCATGGGTGAAGACGTGGATGACTTGCTGGCCCATCAGCGCTGCCATGCGCACGGCGTTGCGCATGTATTCCATGAAGATCAGGAAGGTAGCGCCATAGGGTACGAAGCCGCCATGCAGGGCGATACCGTTCATGATCGCGGCCATGCCGAACTCACGCACGCCGTAATGCAGGTAGTTGCCGTTGGCCTCGGACTGCGTGATGGTCTGGGCGCCCTTCCAGAAGGTCAGGTTGGACGGCGCCAAATCGGCGCTGCCGCCCAGTAGCTCGGGTAGCTGCGGGCCGAGTTCGTTGAGGCATGCCAGCGAGGCCTTGCGCGAGGCGAGGCTTTCGCCTTTTTCCTGGGCATCCTCGATGAGCTTCTCGCTGGTCAACGCGGCCGGTAGTTCGCCCTTGAGGCGACGTTCGAGCTCGCGGGCCTCTTCTGGATGGGCGGCTTGATAGCGCGCGAAACGCTCGTCCCAGTTGGCTTCGGCCTCGCGACCGCGTTGGGTGGAGTCCCAGGATTGATAGATGTCTTCCGGCACGTGGAACGGAGGATGCGGCCAGCCGAGCTGCTCGCGGGCGGCGGCGACTTCGTCCTCGCCGAGTGCCGCGCCGTGACTTTCTTCCTTGCCCTGCTTATTGGGCGCGCCGAAGCCGATGATCGTCTTGCAGATGATCATGCTGGGCTTGTCGTCGTTGGTGCGGGCCAGCTCGATGGCTGCCTTGACCGCCTCGGGGTCGTGACCATCGACGTTGGGCACCACGTGCCAGCCGTATGCCTCGAAACGCTTGGCGGTATCGTCGGTAAACCAGCCTTCGACTTCACCGTCGATGGAAATACCGTTGGCATCGTAGAAGGCGATCAGTTTGCCCAGCCCCTGGGTGCCCGCCAGCGAAGAGACTTCGTGCGAGACGCCTTCCATCAGGCAGCCATCGCCGACGAAGACATAAGTGTAGTGATCGACGATCGCATGGCCGGGGCGATTGAATTGCGCGGCCAGAGTGCGCTCTGCGATGGCCATGCCCACGGCATTGGCTAGGCCCTGACCCAAGGGGCCCGTGGTGGTCTCGATGCCCGGTGCGTAGCCGAATTCCGGATGTCCGGCGGTTTTCGAGTGCAACTGGCGGAAGTTCTGCAGGTCTTCCAGCGAGATGCCGTACCCCGTCAGGTGTAAAAGCGAATAGTGCAACATCGAGCCATGACCATTGGAGAGCATGAAGCGATCACGGTTGGCCCAGTGCGGGTTGGCGGGGTTGTGCGTGAGGTATTCATTCCACAGCACCTGCGCGATATCGGCCATGCCCATGGGCGCGCCGGGGTGGCCGGAACTGGCCTTCTGGACGGCATCCATGGATAGGGCACGAATGGCATTGGCCATTTCGAAACGGGACGGCATTGGCTAGCTCCTCGCCTGCGGCATCGGGTAAAGCGGCGTAGGAAAGAGCGCCGGTATGTGAGCGCGTTTTCGGCTTCTCCTTACTCTTTCCTACGCCGCCGATATCGAGCGCGGGGCGCCGGCTGTGCGGGCCCCGGGATTCGGTTCGATATTGTCGCCGAGAAACCACGTAGCATCAAATGCCGCCGAGGGCCAATCGCTAGGCAGCTAGTCATTCTGTGTGTGGACTTTTGTACCCTGCCCGGCGCGTCCGGGGCAGCGATGTCGTGCGTCGTTTAATCCATCTTCTCGACCGGTGGTGTTGCATAATGTCGTCCGGTGGCCATTGACTGATAGAGTGCCCATCGACGAATCCTGCCATGCGTGTGGCCAGCGTATTACCGCCTCGTGAAGGAATGCGGCGTTACGAGCACCGAGGATTGTTGACGATGAACGGTTAAGCCTTGACCAATCGATAAACGACGTCTGCCTCATCCAATGCGGCGCGATGCTCGGCGGAAAGCCCAGCATCGATCAGCACCAGGTCGAATTCTGAGAGATCGGCCAGTCGATGCAATGCGCTATGGCCAAATTTGGCGCTGTGGATCAGCAGGATGCGCCGCTCGGCCGCTGCCATCTGGACGCGTTTGATCTGGGTCACGGCCGGGTCCTGAACGTAGGTCGTTGTCCCGAGGATCGCGGAGGCCGAAAGTATCGCGATATTGGCGCGTAGATTGACGAGCGTCTGCTCGCATAGCAAGCCGAAGGTGGCGTTGAAGCGAGGCTGGTAATCCCCGCCGAGAGTAATCAGCTTGATACCGCTGGCGGCCTTGAGCCGATCCATGCTTTCCAGCCCATTGGTGATCACGGTCAGCGGCTCGCGGTTGGGCAGCAGTGAGGCCAGCTCGCTGACGGTGGTGGAATCGTCGAGCATCACCGCTTCGCCAGGCGCGATCTCTTCCAGTGCTGCTCGGGCCAGTGCCTGCTTCTCCCGGGTCGCGATGTGCGAGCGTAGCGCGAAGTTGCTTTCGAACACGCTGGAGGAGCGAGTGGTGACGCCTCCGTGCTGCTTGTTGACCATGCCCTGTTCGGAAAGCGAGTCGAGGTCTCGATGTACCGTCATGCGGCTGACGCCGAACCGCTCGGCCAGCTCGTCGACCTGCGCCGAGCCGGCTTGAATAAGGTAATCCAGCATCGCCTGGTGACGTGCCGGTGCGCCCTTGATGTGAGCCTTGGTACGGGGCGTGGTGGTATTGAGCGAGCTCATGTTTCTCCCGTGGCGAACGCAGACGCTGACAATAGAGCCGGCACAGCTTACCTCAGCCTGCTGATTCTGGAGAGTTGGATGTGTTAGGTATCGTCGGTGATCAGCACGACCTTGATCGAATCACGCTGGGCGGCGATTTCGAAGCCGCGCTCGAAATCGGTCAGCGGAACTTGGTGCGTGACGATGCCATGCGCCGTCACCAAGCCTCGAGCCAACAGATTGATCGCCACCGGATAAGTGTGCGGTGAAAGATGCGAGCCGCGAATATCCAGCTCCTTGCGGTCGCTGATGGTCGACCAGTCGACGGTGGTAGGTTCCTTGAACACGCTGAACTCGACGAAACGGCCAAGCTTGCGTAGGGCTTCCAGGCCTTGGGTCACGCCACTCGAGGAGCCGGTGGCGTCAATATAGACCTCACAGCCGTAGCCACCGGTGAGCGCCCTTATCTTCTTAGCAATGTCGTCGCGATGCGGGGTGAAGCCGTGATCGGCGCCGTAGTCGCGGGCCAGCGCCAGGCGGTCGTCATGAGTGTCGACCAGAATCAACTGTTTGGGCGTCTTGAGCTTGGCTAGCTGGACCATCGCCAGGCCGATCGGCCCGCCGCCAGCGATTACTACGGTATCGTCGAACTGGATGTCGGCTCGATTGACGGCATGGATGCCGCAGGCTAGCGGCTCGAGGAAGGCGGCGTCCTCGACGCTCAAGCGTGGATCGACCGAATGCAACACGGCATTGGCTGGCACGCGTAGATACTCCGCCATGCCACCTTCGGCGACGCCGCCTTGAAAGCCGAAGATGTTGTGCACCTCGCACATCCAGTAATGACCGCGCTGACAATAAAAGCACTGTCGACAGGGCAGGATCTGTTCCGGCACTACGCGGTCACCCAGCGCAACCCCGAAGTGCGCTTTTGCGCCTTCGCCCATCGCGACCACTTCACCGGCGAATTCATGGCCGACGATCATCGGCGGCTTGACGAAAGGCGGGAAGCGATCTCCGTCGCCCCAGTACATGGCGGCGCCATCGCGGCACTTCAGATCGCTCGAACAGATGCCGCAGGCCTGGATCTTGAGAATCAGTTCGCTCGGGCCGGGTTGAGGCGTCTGTATGCGCTCCCGGCGATAGTCGCCGGGGCCACGACAGACCACTGCTTGCATGCTTTCGGGAAGTGTCATGATGGGCTCCTGAGCTGGCATATGAGAAGGTCGCAAGCAGGTTGCTGATTCACAGGTAGTCTTCGACGTTGTTCTGGTCGATGGATACGTGCCCGGTATCGATGTACTCGGGCACCTCCGCGCCGTTGGCACGCTGCCAAGCGCTGATGATGAACCAGTAGCCCATCATTCTCGGTCGCAGAGCGGAGGTGGAGTCGATCACGCCTTCCTGGATCAGACTCAAGGTCTGGTTGAGGTCGTCGATGCCGACGATCTTGACCTGACCTACCTTGCCGGCTTCCTTGACCGCCTGACCGATGCCGATGGGGCCGGCGGCGTTGGAGGGCACCCAGCCGTCCAGGTCGGGATGGGACTGCATGATCGCAGCGGCCTGGTTCTGAGCCGTGGAGATGCTGTCGTTGTCGACGCCGGTGGCGACCACCTCGATGTCGGGGTAGCGATCGAATACCGTCCGACTGCACTCGGCACGCTGCGCATGGTTGGAGGCGGTCGGTACGCCCATCATGATCGCCACGTTGCCTTTCTGATCTAGAAGCTCGACCAGGCGTTCTGCCGCGACCTTTGCCTGGGTGCAGTAGTCGCTGCCGACGACGGGCAAGTGCATATCCTCGATCCCCTTGTCGTCGATGACCGAGACGGGGATTTCCTGATCCAAGGCTTCGCGCACCACGGTGCGATTGCCGGTGGGGTCGAGCAGGTCGGTGATGATGGCATCGGGACGCGTGGCGATAGCGCGCTCCAGGATCTGATTCTGTTCGGCGACGCTGGCACTCTGCGGAGCAGTGTATTGAACCGTCACCTCGGCGCCGGTCAGGCGTTGGATTTCCCGGGCGGCTTCCTGAGCACCTTCGTTGAGCTGGTCGAACCAGGGGTGAACGACCTTGGGAACCACGACGAAACGATATTCGCTCTGGGCATCGTCGGCATTCGCCGTGGTGGTCGTGGCGGCGATGGAGATCGTGCCGAGAACGAATGGCAGCGCGCACAAGACGTTGCGAAGTATGGCGTTGGGCATGACGGCGAGCTCCTGTGGGGAGGCGGGTTTTTATTGGAGGTTTCCGGCAACTATCGCAACCGTGGCCGGTAGGTAATAAATAACATAAAGAAGTGACATATTTCCGTATAACTTTGGTCTTGGATAGGTTTTCTGTTTGATCGTAAATTTGTAAGTAGTTGATATTTTTAGTTTATATAAAATAATAAAAGATTTTTAACACTAACGTCTAACGACTTTACGTCACAGAATAATGTTAGAAATGACCTTAAGTGGCGTTCATGCAAGGCACTATTGAATGATTCAACGAAGGCGATAGCAGGGAGGCAGCCATGTCACGCGGTTATCTGCTGGGGCTCGATGGCGGTTCCAGTTCCACCAAGGCGGTGATCTTCGATACCAAGGGTAATGTCATGGGCGTCGGGCGGGAGGCGTGCTGTCTCGAACATCCTCAGGCGCATTGGGTCGAGCGTGACATGAACGCCGCTTGGGCGAGCGCTGCAGCGGCGATACGCGGCGCTCTGGCAGCGGCCAAGCTGGACGGTGGTGAAATCCTGGCGATCGGGGTCACGGCGCATGGCGACGGGCTCTATCCGCTCGATCGCAAGGGCAAACCGCTCGGTCACGCGATCACCTCATTGGATAGCCGCGCGGCGAGTATGGTGGAGCGCTGGTGCCAGGAGGACGTGCGTGACGAAGCGCTGGCGCGGATCGGGCAGACGCCTTTCGCTTTCTCTCCGGTGACCTTGCTGGCGTGGATGCAGGATCGTCAGCCTGAGCGGTTTGCCGCACTCGGGCATGTACTGACCTGCAAGGACTGGCTGCGTTTCAAGCTGACCGGCATGGTGGCGACCGATTTCACCGAGGCCAGTACGGGCTATACTGACGTCAATACCCAGCGCTACAGCCTTGACGCGCTGTCGATGCTGGGGATTGATGGCGTCCTCGAGGCACTGCCGGAGGTGCGCATGCCCGACGAGATCGCCGGGTATGTCTGCGAAGCGGCGGCCCGCGAGACCGGCTTGAAGGCAGGGACTCCCGTGGCGACTGGGCTTCACGATGTCACGGCCAGCGCGGTGGGTCTGGGCAATATCGAATCGGATACGCTGACCATTGCAGCTGGTACCTTCAGCATCAACGAAGTCTTTTCCGACGCGCCGAACCCCGATCCGCGCTGGGCAACCCGCAACGGCCTGCGCCCGGGCCAGTGGCTCAATATGGCGATTTCACCGGCGTCGTCGAGCAATATCGAATGGTTTCACCGCCAGTGGGGCCGGGCCGGCGATGGCGGCGCCGGGGCGTTTCTCGCTGACATGGAGGCGGCGCTGGACGAGGCATTCCGGAGCCCATCGCGGCTGGTCTATCATCCCTTCCTCTATGGCTCGCCCTATGACGAGCCGGCCAGTGCGGGCCTGTTCGGTCTGCAGGGCTGGCATGATCGTGGTCATGTGCTGCGCGCGATTCTGGAAGGCGTGGTGTTTAATCATCGCGTGCATGTCGATGCCCTGGCGTCGACCTTCGCCATCGACCGCATCCGCATCACCGGCGGCGGAAGTCACTCGCCGCGGCTGGCCCAGCTCTTCGCCGATTCGCTCGGCCGGCCGCTGGAAACCTCTCGCATTCAGGAGGCGGCGGCCTGGGGCGCGGCGATCTGCGCGGGCGTCGCGGCCAGTGCGTTCTCGTCGATCGAGGCAGCCACGCGGATGTGCGAGGTCGATCACCGCTATATGCCGGATGCCCGTCGCCAGGCCGAGTGCCAGAAAGGTTTCGAACGTTACCAGCGGTTGATCGAGTGCCTGCGCCCGCTGTGGGAGGTACTCGATGCCGACGCTTCGTCGCCAGGGGAGTCTGACGCTGAATCCGAATCTCAATCCAGGCCGACGGCGGGAGCCACCCGATGATGGAATCTCTGAATTCACCACCGCTGACTCGTCAGCAGATGCTGGAACGCCTGCGAGCCGACCCCTCAGTCTCGGTGCTGATCATCGGCGCCGGAATCAACGGCGCCGGGCTGTTTCGCGATCTGGCGCTGCAGGGCGTCGATACCCTGATCGTCGACAAACAGGACTTCTGCGCCGGGGCTAGCGCCGCGCCTTCACGATTGATCCACGGTGGTCTCAAGTATCTGGAAACTGGCGAGTTCCGGCTGGTGGCGCAGTCGACCCGTGAGCGCAACCTGCTGCTGCGTAACGCGCCGCACGTGGTGCATCCGCTGCGTACGGCAATGCCGACCCACAGCTGGTGGGGCGGCATCTGGCCGTCGATCCAGCGTTTTTTCCGCCGCCCGGCAAAGATGGATGATCGCGGCATTCTGATCAGTGAAGTGGGGCTGACGCTCTACGACTTCTTCGGCCGTCATTTTCGCAGCATGCCACGTCATTCGGTGATGCTGGGGCGCAGGGTGCGTGAATCGCTTCCAGATATGCGGCGTGATGTGCGGGCGCTGCACACTTATTACGACGCGGCGATCAGTCAGGCAGAGCGTCTGGGATTCGAGCTGATCGACGATGGCTGTCGAACCCACCGTGGGGCGATGGCGCTCAACCACGTCAACATGACCGGTGGCGATGGCGAGGGGTTGAATTTTGAAGACGAGGAGGGCAACGCGTTCACGGTAAGGCCGCAGATCATCGTCAACGCCGGCGGCGCCTGGATTGATGAGATCAACCGTCAACTGGGACGGGAAACGCAGCATATCGGCGGCACCAAGGGCGGCCACCTGATCGTCGATGTGCCGAAGATTCGCGAGCAACTCGATGGCCGCATGATCTACTTCGGTGCGCCGGATGGGAGAATCTGCCTGGTATACCCTTTCATGAACCACGTGCTGATCGGTGCCACCGATATTCGCTGCATCGATCCTGATCAGGCTGTCTGCGACGATGCCGAGCGCGATTACATGCTCGAAGCGGTGCGCTACCTGTTTCCCGACGTGACGATAGGGCCGGATCAGGTGCGCTATCGCTACAGCGGGGTGCGGCCACTGCCGCGCAGCGATGCCGCCGACCCGGGTCAGGTCAGCCGCGATCATGCCATCGTCGAGGATCGCATCCACGACTGGTCGGTACTGTCGCTGGTAGGCGGCAAGTGGACCACCTTCCGTGGCTTTGCAGAAGAGGTGGCGGACGACGTGCTCTCCAGGCTCGGTCGGCGCCGCGAGATCGATACCCGGCAACTGGCCATCGGCGGGGGGCGGGATTACCCTCGCGATGCCGCGTCGCGAGAGACCTGGCTTTCCCGCGTGACGGCGCTCTGCGAGGGCGACCGGCACCGGGCGATCACGCTGCTGGATCGCTATGGCACACGGGGCGAAGAGGTGGGTCGGCACTGCGCGAAGATGAGCGCCGAGGGCGTGTGTCGGCAGCGCTCGCTCGTATCGCTTACCGATTATCGGGTAGGCGAGATCGATTTTGTCTGCCGTTTCGAACGCGTCGAACATCTGGCCGACGTGCTGTTCCGGCGTCTACCCATCGCGCTCTCGGGCCAGCTCGACAGCGTGGTGATCGATGAGGTTGCGAGCCTGTGCGGCGCGTCGCTTGGCTGGGCCGAGGCACGCCGCCGGGAGGAAATCGACGTGGTGTGCGAGATCGCGACACGCCTGCATGGCGTTTCGCTGATGCCGGAACACGATCATTCGCCAACCCGAGCCTCGGAGGCCGCATCATGACTGCCATTTTTTCCGCGACCACTGTCTCCACGAACGGAATGCGCACCGGGCGGCTGTTTCGTCGTGATACCGGCCTGAGCTGCATGGTGGCGTTCGACCGTACTTTGCTGGCGGGACCAGTGGAACATGCGGTCGATGTGCGCCGAGCCTGCGAGGCAATCGTCGCGGCTGGGCCTGAGGCGGTGCTGCTGTCGCCGGGCGTGCTCAAGTCATGCGGCGATCTGTTTGCCGATAGCGGGGCGCCTAGGGTCGTGCTGCGGATCGATTACCCGATGGTGGGCGACTTCACCCTCGCGGGAGAGGAGCATCACCGCATGATCGCCACGCCCGCCCAGGCGCAGGCGATGGGGGCGGATGCCGTGGTGATGTGCCTGATCTCTGGTTACGACGACCCCAGGCGGGAAGCCGACAATCTCGAAGCGGTGGCGGAGGCCGCCCATCAGTGCGAGGCGATCGGGCTGCCGATGATCGTCGAAGCGGTGGTGTGGGGCAGTCGGGAAGGCGGGCGACTCGATGCTGAGCGGATCGCGCGTGTCGCGAGGATCGGCGCCGAGCTGGGGGCCGATCTGATCAAGGCGCAGTTCACTGGAAGTCCAGAAGACATGCAGGCCCTGGCGCAGAGTTGTCCGGTTCCGGTACTCGTTCTGGGTGGGGCGGCGATGAATGATGACGCAGCATTGGCACGTTTCACCCGAGATGCATTGGATAATGGCGCTCGGGGTGTAATCTTTGGGCGCAATGCCTGGCAGCGCGAGAGCGTAACCCAAGGCATCGAACGGCTGGTGGGTATCGTGCATAAATATGGCGGCAAGTGACATGATGCTGCGGTTGCTGTAAGGCAATGCCGCCGAGGGCCAATCGCTAGGCAGCTAGTCATCCAGCGTGTAAACTTTGCACCCCCGAGCCGGCCTCGTCTCGCGCCGGACCTGTCATGCGCCGTGCCGAAATCGCCATCGGCTGGCGGCGTAATTTTATCTCCTTAACGATGGCGGTCGTGTTTCGGCTCGCCAGCATGTGATAGAGAGAGTCGAGGACGCCATGAGCGAATATTCCCTGTTTACTTCCGAGTCTGTCTCCGAGGGGCACCCGGACAAGATCGCCGATCAGATTTCCGACGCGGTGCTGGATGCCATCATTGCCCGCGACAAGCAGGCGCGCGTGGCCTGTGAAACCATGGTCAAGACCGGTGTCGCCATCGTCGCTGGCGAGATCACCACGTCCGCCTGGGTCGATCTGGAAGATTTGGTGCGTAACGTCATCAACGAGATTGGTTATACCTCCTCGGAGGTCGGCTTCGACGGTAATACCTGTGGTGTGCTCAACCTGATCGGTAAACAGAGCGTGGATATCGCCCAGGGCGTCGATCGCTCCAAACCCGAGGATCAGGGCGCGGGCGACCAGGGCTTGATGTTCGGTTATGCTACCGATGAGACTGACTCCTACATGCCGGCACCGATTCACTATTCTCACCGTCTGGTGGAACGCCAGGCCGAGCTGCGCAAGCACGGCTTGCTGCCATGGCTGCGTCCGGACGCCAAGAGTCAGCTGACGTTCCGCTATGACGAGCATGGCAAGCCGTGCAGCGTCGATGCCATCGTACTGTCCACCCAACACGATCCGGACATCGACCAGGAAGAACTGCGTGACATGATCAAGCGCGAGATCATCGAAGAGGTGATTCCCGCTGAATGGTTGACCGAGAACACCAAGTACCACATCAACCCGACCGGTAACTTCGTCATCGGTGGTCCGGTGGGCGACTGTGGCATGACGGGGCGCAAGATCATCGTCGATACCTACGGCGGCATGGCGCGCCATGGTGGCGGAGCGTTCTCGGGCAAGGATCCGTCCAAGGTCGATCGCAGTGCTGCCTATGCCGGACGTTACGTGGCCAAGAACATCGTTGCCGCCGGTCTCGCCGAGCGCTGCGAGATTCAGATTTCCTACGCCATCGGTGTGGCCGAGCCGACGTCCGTCTCGGTGGATACTTTCGGTACCGGCCAGATCAGCGATGCCAGGATCGTCGAGTTGGTCCGTGAGCACTTCGACCTGCGCCCGAATGCGATTACCAGCATGCTCAATCTGCTGCATCCCATGTATCAACTGACGGCGGCATACGGGCACTTCGGCCGCGAGCCGTTCGAGCATAGCTATACCTGGACCGATGCCAACGGCGAGCAGCAGGCCGAGACCTTCACGGCGTTTCCCTGGGAAAAGACCGACCGTGCCGATGCCTTGCGGCAGGCGGCTGGCCTGTGATGGGAGGCCTACTGGCAAGATCCGACGCATGAGGCTTGATCGAGAAGTGACGCTATGACGGCATAGCGGATCCGGGTTCCCGGATCCGCTTTTTTGATCGATTATCGTCGCGATGAATCTGCATCATGGTCGCTTCCATCGAGCGCCTCTATCGCTTAATGACAGAGACGAGAGCTCCGGTGACAATTCGCCATGGCTGGTAGCGAAAGGGAAGTCTTTGCATGCTGGAAATCGCCGCAGTCTTCATCACGGTCACCGCACTGTTTGCGTGGTTCAATTACCGCTTCATCAAATTACCGGCGACGATCGGCGTGATGTGCATCTCGCTGTTGGCGTCGGTGTTGCTGATCACATCGAGTTACTTCGGTTTCGACGCCATTACCGATTGGGCGGAAGCCTGGCTGGGCCAGATAAACTTCAACGCCTTGTTGATGGACGGCATGCTGTCGTGTCTGTTGTTTGCCGGTGCGTTGCACGTCGATGTTCACAAGCTCAAACGTTACCGTTACTCGATCGGCTTTCTTGCCACCATCGGTGTGGTGATCTCGACCGTGGCGATCGGCAGCGCGGCTTGGTGGCTCTTCGCCACTTTTCATGTCGGGGTGCCCTATCTTTACTGCTTGGTCTTCGGGGCGCTGATCTCGCCAACGGACCCGATTGCCGTGCTTGGCATCATGCGAAGCGCCGGTGCGCCCGAGGATATGGAGATCAAGATCGTCGGTGAGTCCCTGTTCAATGATGGCGTCGCGGTGGTGGTGTTCACCATGATGCTGGGGGCGGCGACTGCGACCGAAGCGCTGACTTTCACACACTCCGCAGTACTGTTTCTGGAGGAGGCCGGCGGCGGGGCGTTACTCGGATTGGTCATGGGGTATGTCGCCTACCGGATGATGAAAAGCATCGATCAGTATCAGGTCGAGGTACTGGTCAGCCTGGCGCTGGTGCTGGGAGGTTATACGCTGGCAACGCATCTGCACGTATCGGGGCCGATCTCGATGGTCATCGCCGGTCTGTTCATCGGCAACCATGGCCGTGAACATGCCATGTCGGATACCACCCGTCGTTATGTCGATGGCTTCTGGGAGCTGATCGACGAGATTCTCAACGCGGTGCTGTTCGTGCTGATCGGGCTCGAACTGCTGCTGATTCCTTTCCAGTGGTCCTATTTGATCGTTGCGGGCCCCATGATCGGCGTCATCCTGATGATGCGCTTGCTCACCATTGGTCTTCCCATCATCGTACTGAGGCGTTGGGTGCCTTATCGCCATGGGACGACGCGAGTACTCACCTGGGGTGGGCTGCGAGGCGGCATCTCTGTGGCGCTGGCGCTAGGGTTGCCCGAGAGCGACTATCGCAGCACCATCGTGATGGTGACCTACATCATCGTTCTCTTTTCGATTCTGGCTCAGGGGCTGACGATCGGTCGCCTGGTTCAGCGTGTCTTATCTCAAGACTCCAAAGATTATTAGACTTTAGTCGTAAGACGGGGTGTCGCCATGGTATCCACTCTCTGCGGCTCGTAAGGTAAGGGGTCGACAATTCAATAACCACGGGATCGTGGATAATCAAGGGGTGAATACGCTATGGCGACTCGTACTTTGATGCTGGCGGCTGCGTTGGGCCTTTCCGGTGCTTTGCTGGCCGGCTGCGGTGACGACGGGAGTGACTCCGAGACCGAGGAAGCGACGCAAAACGGCGAGTCGAGCTCGCAGGCCTCCGAAGAGCAGACATCGAGTGATGTCAGTGACACCAATGGCGGAGGCGACACGCAGACCGCGAGTGCCGAGCCGGTCAGCCTAATCTTCGGCACCGGAGGCACGGGCGGTACCTACTATCCCATCGGCGGTGCCCTGAAGGGCGTCTTCGAGGCCAGCGATCTCGTTGATGAGGTTCAGGTCGTCTCCACCGGCGCGTCTGTGCAAAACATCAACAACATCACCGATGGTCTCAATCAGATCGCCATCGTGATGAGTGATGTCGCCTATGACGCCGTCAACGGCGAGAACCAGTTTGATGGTGAGCCTGCTGATATTCAGGCGCTCGCCGGGCTTTATCCCAACGTCGTGCAGATCGTTGCGACCGAGGACAGTGGCATCGAAAGCATTGCCGATCTCGAAGGCAAGCGCGTCGGCGTGGGTAAGGTCGGTTCCGGCGTCGAGCAGAGCGCCGCCAAGGTGATCGAGTCCGCCGGCTTGAGCTATGACGATCTGGCCCAAGTCAGCCATACCGGGTATGCCGATAGCGTGACCAGCATGAGCAACGGCAATCTGGATGCGGCCTTCTTTACGTCCGGCGTGCCCAACTCGAGCATCACCGGGTTGATGCAAAGCACTGACATCACCTTCGTGCCGGTGAGCGGTGACGTGGCGGACAAGTTGCTCGACGAATACCCTTATTACGAGACGTATACGCTGCCGGCGGGCGCGCCCGAGCGTTATGATCTCGGCGAAGAGGTCGACACCGTGGCGATTCGCAACATGTTGATCGTCAGTGGCGATATGCGCGATGACGTCGCCGAGGAGCTGACTCAACGCTTCTATGATTACCTCAATTCCGAGAACGTCTCGGTGGGTGCGCTCAATCAGTTCGATCCTGACACCATGAATCAGAACCTGGTGGCGCCGGTGCACCCGGGGGCTCAGACATTCTATGATTCACTGTCCTCTGAGAACGGTGATGCGGAGGATGCGTCGAGCGAGGATGCTGGCGACGCACAATCCTGATGCAAGGCCTGGTGGTATGATTCACTATGCCGCGTAAGCGTTGGTGGATCGGCGGCACGGTGGCGATCATGGCGATCGCCACCGTGTTGTATCCATGGTCCTGGTTGGCGGTACGCGAAGGGTCGCAATGGCGCTATGCCTTCCCGGGCTGGGAAGGGACGTCGTTCACTCTGCGTTGGACGCACTCGGTCGAGAAGGAAGACTGGGAAGAGTGGTTCGAGGTGACCGAAGGTGGCGCAATAGAGATCACTGGCACCCGTTTCAAGACCTTTGGGGCAGGCGTACCGGCATCGGCGGGCAAGGAAACACACCTTGAGGATGGTTGGGTGGTGATGACGGGCATCGACCGCGTCGTGGACCCTCTCGCCGTCCAGGCAGCCCCTGCCGAGCATTATCGCATGCGCTATGCCGGGCATATGTTCGCATTATCGCATGCCTCTCCGCCGCCGATTTATACGTTTAGCGTCCGCAGGGCCCCACTCTGGCGAGTATTGCCGGCATTGGTGCGACCCTGGTTATCGTAATGACTCGCCTTGCGAGAGATGAAGATCCCTATGTCTCAAGATAAAAGTGCACCAGCCGCCGATGATAATGACAAGGCGGTCCAGGAAGCGCTGGAAAGGTTTGACCGTGAAAGTTTGGTGCGCGATGCGTTGCCGGGGTTGGTGGTCAAGTTCGTCACCGGTCTGGCGATATTGCTGGCATTGTTTCACCTGTATACCTCGTTCGCGGGGCCGCTGGTCGATGTGGCACAGCGCAGTATCCACTTGTATACCCTGCTGGGTCTGACGTTCATTCTCTACCCGTTTACCCGCAAGGGTGCGCGTGACCGGGTGCCGTGGGGGGATGCCATTCTGTCAGTGCTGGCGTTTGGCGTCGGCGTTTACATGCTGGTGGTGTCCGATCGCGTCATTGCCTCGGCGGGACGCATCAACGATGTCGATATGCTGGTGGGCTTGCTGGCCATTCTACTGGTGCTCGATGCCACCAGGCGAGCGACTGGGTGGGGGTTAACGCTGCTGGCGACGATTTTCCTGGTCTACGGGTTCTACGCCAAGTTGTCGTTCTATCCGCAGTTGAACGAGTCGGTCATTCTGGCCACCTGCCGCCAGATCATGTCGCATCTGGTATTCATCACCGAGGGCTTGCTGGGTACCGCCATCGGCGTATCGGCCAGCTATATCATTCTGTTCATTTTGTTCGGCGCCTTCCTGGGGAAATCGGGCCTGGGGCAGCTCTTCAACGATCTGGCACTCGCCGTGGCCGGACACACACGCGGCGGGCCGGCCAAGGTGGCGGTGATCGCCAGCGGTTTTCTGGGCTCGATCAACGGGTCGGCGATCGCCAATGTGGTGACCACGGGGGCCTTCACCATTCCATTGATGAAGCGCACCGGTTACAAGCCGAATTTCGCGGGGGCTGTCGAGGCCTCGGCGAGTGTCGGTGGGCAGATCCTGCCACCGATCATGGGGGCGGCTGCCTTTATCATGGCGGAAGTCTTGTCAGTGCCTTACACCCAAGTGGTCCTGGCCGGCATCATTCCGGCTTTGCTGTTTTATCTGGGTGTGTTGTTCCAGGTGCACCTGCGTGCTCTGCGCAATGGCCTCGAGGGAATACCACGCTCCGAGCTGACGCCGCTCAAGTCCGTGATGCTCAAGCGCGGTCATCTGCTGGTGCCGATGGTGGTGCTGCTGTGGCTGCTGTTCGATGGCCGAGCACCGTTCTTCGCGGCCTTCTGGTCGATTGCCGCCACCGTGCTGATTTGCGGCACGCGTCGAGTCACCGTGGGTGTCAGTGCGATTCTGGCGCTTTTGATCTTCGAGCCGCAATTGCGGGCATTATTTGTCGGTTATGCGCAGCCCAACATGCCGGCGAGTCGCTGGTCACTGTTTCTGATCATTGCGGTGCCGGTGGCGCTCAACGCTGTGCGTGCCAAGCTCGGGCTGGTGGCGGAAAAAATGGATATCGCCGAGTGCCGTGATGCAATGCACGATGGCGTGCGCAATGCCATTCCCGTGGCGGTCGCCTGTGGTGCGGTAGGCATCATCGTGGGTATCGCCACGCTCACCGGCATCGCCCTGGACGCTGCCGATGCCGTAGTCACCCTGGGGCAGCAGATTCCGGTCCCCATGATTCAGCTTCTGGTGACACTGTTTCTGACCATGATCGCGTCTATCGTGCTGGGGATGGGGCTGCCGAGCATCCCGACCTATATCATCACCAGCACCATGGCGGCGCCGATCCTGCTCAACCTGCCGCTGTTCCGCGAGCTGGCAGGCAGTAATGAGACGGCGATCTTCGTGGCGCACATGTTCGTGTTTTATTTCGGGCTGTTCGCCAACCTGACCCCACCGGTGGCCCTGGCCGCCTATGCCGGTGCCGGCATCAGCGGTGGCTCGCCCAATGCCACGGGGTTCCAAGCCATGAAACTGGCTGTTGCCGGGTTTGTGGTGCCCTACATGTTCGTGTTTGCGCACAGCATGCTGATGATCGATGCGACGCTGAGTAACATTCTGTGGGTGATTGTCACCGGTGTGGTCGGCGTCTTGTTGCTGGCCGTGGCGGTGGAAGGCTATCTGCGCCGTCCGCTCAATCCGTTCTGGCGTCTGCTGGCAGCGATCGGGGCGTTGACATTGATCTACCCTGGATTGCTCAGCGATGTCGTCGGTGCGGCAATCACGGTAGTCTTGTTCCTGCTGGCCAAGAAGACGCAACCCGCGACGGCGTGACATGTGGATGCCATAGTGCATGTCGATAATGCGTGTTGATAATCAGGGGCGCCTGACTGGCGCCCTTGTTTTTTAGTCTTTTGTTCGTTAAAAAGAACAGAATCGTTCTTTTTGGTAAACACTGCATGTCATCACCGAATCCCGTCATCGTCGTCAACGTGCGCCGCCTCCGCGAGATGCGGGGTTATTCATTGAGCGCGCTGGCTGAACGGGCTGCGATCAGCAAATCGACGCTCTCGCAGCTCGAAGCCGGCAAGGGCAATCCGACTATCGAAACGCTCTGGACACTCGCCAATACGCTGGGTGTGGCTTTCAGCGAGCTGCTCGCCGAGGGCGAAGATGGCATGACCGTCAGCGAACCCGGTGGTGGCGATGTGCAGCTGATGGTGCGCGGGCAGCAGTCGCCTCGGGTGGAGGTCTATCTCATGCACCTGGCACCGGGGGAGACGAAAACCTCGCGGGCGCATCCGCGAGGCGTGCGGGAGCATGTCATGGTGGTCGAAGGCACGTTGCGTGTGGGGGCTGGTCATGCGCTGGCCGTTTGTCGGCCGGGCGAAGGGCACGAGTTCGCGGCGGATGTAGAGCATCGCTATGAAGCCCTGCTGGACACCACGCGGATTGTGGTCAGCATCGTGTATCCACATGACGAGGTGGCTCAATGAATCTCGAACGGGCCATCTCGTCGCCCTGGCGCGCTGCCGGTCAAGGTCTGCGCGAGAGTCTGTCGTTGGTCGTCGGCTATGCGCCGATTGCGTTCTCGTTTGGTGTTATCACCGTGCAGTCCGGGCTGACGCCCTGGCAGGCCGTAGGTATTTCGTTGCTAGTCTTCGCTGGCGCCAGCCAGTTCGTGATGGTGGCGATGATGGCCGCGGGCAGTGGCGGTCTTACGGTATTGTCGGCGGTGTTGATGATGAACCTGCGCCATTTGTTCTATGGACCGGCCCTGGCGACACGCCTCGTGGTACTACCGCGTCGCTTGGCGCCTTGGCTTGCATTCGGGCTGACCGATGAGGTCTTCGCCACGGCGATGGCCAAGGGCGCGTCGCGGCCTCTCGAGCCAGCCTGGTGCCTGGGCCTGGCGTCAGGCGCTTATCTGGCCTGGGTCGGCGGTACGGCCTTGGGTGCCAGCATGGGGGCGGGATGGGCAAACGATGGTGGCTACGTGGCACAGGCACTCGACTTCGTGCTCCCTGCGCTGTTCCTGGCCTTGCTTGCGCAGGCGTGGCGTCGTGCTCGATGGCCGGTGGTGGCGGTCGCGGCCGGCGTCACGCTATTGGGGATGGTGTGGTGGCCGGGGCATGTGGCCATGCTTATCGGCATGCTGGCGGGTGCCTTGGTGGGTAGCCGTCGATCTCGTACCCGATGCTCTCGGGAGGCAATGACATGACATGGTGGAGCATCGTGATCGCGGCGGGGGCGGGCACGTTTCTGATACGTTATCTGCCGCTGCTTTCCGGGACGCGCCTGGCGCGAAGTGAAGGCTGGCTGAGCCGCTTCCTCGGGGCGTTGGGGCTTGCCGCCATCGCGGCGTTGATCGTCCTCTCGATGAGCGATCTATGGTGGCAGGCGCCGCATTGGCGCGGCGGGTTACGCTTGGCGCTGGGCGCGGTGGCGGTGTTGCTGATGCAGCGTTTGACGCCTAACGTGGGGCTGGCCACGTTGGTTGGCGCCAGCATCTATGGTGCGGCCGGCTGGGCGCTGGCCGAGTGAGATGAGTCGTTGCCATGTCGAATGAATGCTTGCTGCCCACCGCCGAGACACGCCGCTACCCGGATCGGGTGCTGACCGATCGCCATGGCTTTCACCAGTGGCTGATCGGGCTCGAGGGCGTTGTCGAACTGGAAGCTGGCGGACGTGGCGCGCACGTGGAGGCGGGGCGGCTCGTCACTATCGCCAGTGGCAACGAGCACCACTATCTGGCGCCGGGCCACAACCGCACGCTGGTGCTCGATCTGCCCGTCGCCTGGTGCGAGGCGGCTGGGCTTGGTGATGTCACGTCGCGCCGTTTGCCGTCGACCGTGCGTGCGGATATCTCTGCGCTCGTCGACGCGCGTCCCGATGTACTGGCGAGACGACTGCATGCACTGCTCGACGTGGGGCGCACGACGCATGCCGAGCCGCGTTTGCGCTTGTTGCATTTGCTGCCGGAGGTCGAGGCGGATCTGGCGGCACCCTGGCGTGTGCGTGACTGGGCGGTGCGCTGCCACATGGCGGAGGCGGCGTTCGCGCGGCGTTTTCGCACCCTCACCGGTGCCTCGCCGCACGCCTGGCTGATCGAGCGCCGCCTGCAACGCGCCTGCACGCTGATGCAGGATACCCGCCGCCCCCTTACCGAGATCGCCCAGACATGCGGATTTCACGACAGTGCGCATTTTTCGCGTGCCTTTCGCGCCCACTATGCGTTGTCACCACGCGAGTGGCGGCAACGTCGCCAGTCGGCAGATTCACGATAGTCGGTACGCTAACCGAGTCCTGCGATTCGCCAGAGAATGTCTAGATAGGGTGGAATGATCAGTGGTGCTGCCACGGTGGTCAGCAGCACGGCGATGGCACCTTTGGCGGGGCGGATGTTCAGTTCCATGGCGATGACCACGACATTGGCCGCCATGGGCACCACACCGAGCAACAGCAGCGCGCCGGCCAGCGTCGCCGAAATGCCCATTGCCGCTTGCAGGGCGAGCACCAGGCCCAGCATCACCAAGGGCCACATCACATAGCGTGCGGCGATGCAGACACCCAGAAAGCGCGCGTCGAACGCGCGCATCGAAACGCCGCCCAGGGTCATGCCGATGATCATCATGCCGAGCACCGTATAGCTGGCGCGGAAGTAGTCGAGTCCATCGATCACCGCGCCGGGGACTCTCCATGGCAAATGATAGGCGAGCAGGGCGGCGATGAAGGCATAGAGCAACGGCAGGCGGACTATCTTGCCGAGACTCTCGCGGACCGAGAAGTGCCCCCGGGCGCTGATGTAAAAGCCCACGCTGAATTCGAAGAGCGTGACGCCCAGCAAACAGAATAGGTAAGCGGTAACGCCCTCCGGCGGGAGCAACGCCATGGCCAAGGGCAGCCCGAAGTAGCCGGTGTTGCCGGTGCCGGCGGAAAACGCCAGCAGCGCGGCTTCCTGAGGGGCGAAATAACGCCGCACGACGGCGTGGGTTGCCAGGCACAGGAGGCTTGCCAGCGTGAACATACCCGCCGTCAGGCCTAGCAAGGCAGGCGAGGGCTCGCCCAGGTAGAGTCCACGAAAGAACGTCAGCGGTGCGATGAGATAGATCAATAGCGTGGCGATGGGGCGCGGGTCGACGGCGAGGCGCCGCGCGCAGAGCCAGCCCAGGGCCACGAAGATCAGCAGCATCCATAGCGGTTGAGAAAGGTCGACTTGAGACATGCGCACTTCCTGATGATGAGTGCGTCATGATGCCCGTTATGCGGCTTTTTGGGCAGTCCTGGAAGAAGGATTAGGCCGCTTACTTATCGGTGCTTTTCCAGCGACAGGTCTTCGCGAGGGCGCTGTAAATCCCATCCTTGGGCACTACTTTTGCCATCCATGGCAAAAACTCTCGCTTTGACCTGTCTCTGATGCGCTTGTAATGCACCTAATGTGGTAGTCCTCGGGTCAGGATTCGACAAGTTTGTGGCGTATCGGCGTGACAGTCTGAGCGCTCGCGTTCATGTCACATGGGAGTTCATCATGTCGCTAGAGTCGTCCACGTCTCACCGAGCCACGCTGATCGGCGCTACTACCGTGCTCAACTGGGCCTTGTTGGCCGCGTTGACGCAATTGGCAGGGCCTGTTCCGCCGTTTTTGCTCACTGCGCTGGCGTTCGGCCTGGCGTTCTTATGCTTCATGGTCTGGCTGCGCGTGCGTGGCGAGTCGCTGCGGGCGCCGTTGCGTCAGCCGCCGCGGGTCTGGGGGTTGGGTGTCGGTGGGCTATTCGGCTATCACGCCCTGTACTTCGTCGCCCAGCAGAATGCACCGCCGGCCAATGCCGGGTTGATCAGCTATCTGTGGCCGCTTTTGATCGTATTGTTCGTGGCGCTGCTGCCTGGTGAGCGACTGCGTGCGCAACACGTCGTGGGAGCGCTGTTGGGCTTCGTAGGAGCTGCCTTGCTGGTGGGCGGCGATGTCAGTGCCTCGGGCAGTGCGACAGGTTATATCGCGGCGTTCGCTTGCGCCTTCCTGTGGAGCGGTTACTCGGTGCTCTCACGCGCCAACCGCGCAGTGCCCACGGCTGCGGTGGGGGGCTTTTGCCTGGCGACGGCGGTGCTGGCGGCGTTGTGCCACTGGCTTTTCGAGCCCTCGCGCTGGCCCCAGGGTATCGGCTGGCTGGGCGTGATCGGCCTGGGGCTCGGTCCGGTGGGTAGCGCCTTCTTTACCTGGGACGTGGGCGTGAAGCATGGCGATCTGCGCTTGCTGGGGCTGCTGGCCTATTTCACCCCGCTGCTTTCCACGTTGGTGTTGATCGCCACCGGCTATGCCTCGGCGACGGCCTGGCTGGTGTTGGCGGCGGCCCTGATCACGCTGGGCATGCTCATCGGCAGTGGCTGGTTACGCATGCCGCGACGTGGTCAAGGATCGACGGATTGACCCTGAAGTCCACTCCAGACATTACACTGGAGAAAAGCCATCGAGAGGCACGACGGTATGGGACATTCGTCTTCCGGCCATGATCATGCGGCGCATGATCATCACCACGACCACGACCACGACCACGACCACGATCACGCGCCCACGGTCACCGCCGATAGCGCCAAGCGCGTCAAGCTCGCCATGTACCTGACCGCCGGTTTCATGCTGGCGGAGGCGGTAGGCGGCTGGGTATCGGGGTCGCTGGCGCTGTTGGCCGATGCCGGGCACATGTTCAGCGATAGCTTTGCGCTGGGGCTGGCATTGTTCGCCTTCTACATGGGTGACAAAGCGCCGGATAAGCGGCGTACCTTCGGTTACCAGCGCTTCCAAGTGTTGGCGGCCTTCATCAACGGGCTGATGCTCCTGGGCATCGCGGTATGGATCTTCATTGCTGCCCTCGAGCGTTTCACGCAGCCGGTGGACGTGCTGGCGGGGCCGATGATGGTCATCGCGATTCTCGGCTTGTTGGTGAACCTCGTGGTGTTCAAGATCCTCCACGGCGGCGATCAGGAGAACCTCAACCTGCGTGGGGCGCTGTTGCACGTAATGGGCGACCTGCTGGGATCAGTGGCGGCGATTGCGGCTTCGCTGGTGATCATGCTGACCGGATGGACGCCCATCGACCCCTTGTTGTCCGTGCTGGCGGCGGCCTTGATCCTGCGCGCGGCCTGGAAAATTCTGCGTCGTTCGGCCCATACCCTGCTCGAAGGCACGCCGGAAGGCGTCGATGTCGACAAGATTCGCACGGCGCTGGAAGACATCGAGGGTGTGGTGAGTGTGCATGATCTGCATGTGTGGGGACTCACGCCGCAGGATCCGTTGCTGAGTCTGCATCTGGTGGTACGCGATGACATGTCGCACCAGGCGATGCTCCAGGCTGCCTATGCGCGCTTGCAGGAACGCTTCGGGATCAGCCATGCCACGATGCAAGTCGAGGGTGAAGCGTGTCTGACGGGCGGCGATTGCCAGGTGACATCCGCCACGCATCCCTGAGGCGTTCGCGGCGTGGCGTCGCGCGCCATGACCCGGATTAATGCCAAGCCGCGAAACTTTCATTAGTCAGCGCGGGCGGGGATCGGCAGAATGCGCGGCATCGAATACGAACGTGACCCTATGTCGGTCACGCCATGACATGAAGAGGGTTGCATCGATGAGTATGCGTGAACATCCGCTGGGCATCAGCTTCGAATTCTTTCCGCCCAACACCGAGGCGGGGCGGGAAAAGCTGAAAGGCGTGCGCGACACGCTTGCCGAGCGGCGTCCGCGTTTCTTCTCGGTCACCTACGGCGCCGGGGGGTCGACTCAGGCACGGACCTTCGAGACCGTTAAGTCGGTGCGCCAGTGTGGCATCGACACTGCCCCGCACCTGTCTTGCATCGGCAGCGACAAGGGCGAATTGCGCGAGCGTCTCGAAAGTTTCCGTGAGGCGGGCATCACCAATCTGGTCGCGCTGCGCGGTGATCTGCCTTCGGGAATGGGCGGCATGGGCGAGCTGCGTTACGCCAACGAGCTGGTCGAGTTCATCCGCGAGGAAACTGGCGACCATTTTCAGATCGCGGTGGCGGCGTATCCCGAGGTGCATCCTCAGGCGCCCAGTTACGAGCATGATCTGCAGAATTTCGTGCGCAAGATGCAGGCTGGTGCCGATATCGCCATCACGCAGTACTTCTTCAGCGCCGACGCCTACTTCCATTTCCTCGAGCGGGCCCGCGCGTTGGGGGTCGAGGCGCCGATCGTGCCGGGTATCATGCCGATCAGCAATTACACCAAGCTGGCACGGTTCTCGGACGCCTGCGGGGCGGACATTCCGCGCTGGATTCGCAAGCAGCTCGAAGCCTACGGCGACGATAGCGAAAGCATCCAGGCCTTCGGCGAGGAGGTGGTCTCGAACCTTTGCCAGCGTCTGCTCGACGGTGGGGCGCCGGGGCTGCATTTCTATACGCTCAACCAGTCAACGCCGGCGTTGCGAGTGCTCGACAATCTACGCTGCGATAGCTGATGCATGGCGTCTGGCGTGCTCTTCATCTAGCCTGGGGGAGGTAGACGTCTCACCCATGGATAGGAGAAAGGCATGCTACGTACTCCCCGAATCGCGCTCGGTATCGGCAGTGCCCTGTTGATGCTGGGAAGTGCCCAGGCAGCGCAACATGACATCGAGATGCACCAGGTCGATGCCCAGGGAACCGGTGAAAGCGTAGGCACCGTGACGCTTGAGGACACCGATCACGGTCTGCTGCTGACACCAGAACTTTCGGGTCTAGGGCCAGGCATGCACGGCTTTCACGTGCATATGAACCCGAGTTGCCAGCCGTCGGAGAAAGACGGTGAAACGGTGCCGGGCGGTGCCGCCGGCGGTCATTACGACCCCGAAGACACGGGCACCCACCAGGGCCCCTATGCGGAAGGTCACCTCGGCGACCTGCCGGTCTTGATGGTCGATCAGGATGGCAATGCCACGACGCCGGTGTTGGCGCCGCGTCTCGAAGCCTCCGACCTGGACGGTCGCGCCCTGATGATTCATGCCGGTGGCGACAATTATTCTGATGAGCCCAAGCTGGGCGGCGGTGGCAAGCGTGTCGCTTGCGGAACCTTGTCAGATTGATCGCTCTATATCGGCCACGCTAGGCAACGAAAAGGCTCCCCAGCGGGAGCCTTTTTCATGCGTCTTGCTTTATGCAGTGTTTCCTTAGTGCGTCTTGCCGTCACTCGGATCGATCAAGCGCACGGTCTGGATATCATCGGATGTGTCGTCCTCGCGTGGTTGGTTGACGCGCGTGGCGAGGTCTTCGGCGAAGCCATTCTCATCGATGGCCAACTGCTCGAGGTAATCGCAGGACACGCATTCCCGATAGCGGATGCCGTTCTGCTCCCAGGCACGGATGCGATCCATGGCCGCGCAGCGCGGGCAGATGGCGCCGGCGATGAAACGCTTGGGATTGGCCGTCATCTTGGCGTCCTCTTACGATGGCAACCGGGCGCGTTGCCCGGTTGGAATAGGATTGCAAAAGCGGAATTGAAAAAAACGGTATCAGGCCGCGTCGGCATTCTCGATGCCCGAGTGGCGAAGCAGCGGTTCGATACTGGGCGCGCGGCCGCGAAAGGCGCTGAATAGCGCGGCGGCGTCACGTGAACCACCACGCTCGAGGATTTCCTGACGGAAGCGCTTGCCCGTTGCGGTATCGAAGATGCCGGCGTCTTCGAAGGCACTGTAGGCATCCGCCGAAAGCACCTCCGCCCACTTGTAGCTGTAGTAGCCCGCCGCGTAGCCACCGGCGAAGATATGTCCGAAACCGTGCTGGAAGCGATTGAAGTCGACACGCGGCGTGACGGTGGTCTTGTCGCGTACGTCGTCGAGCAGGGCTTGGACTTCGCCAGCATCGGGTGCTGTGAGTTCATGGTGCAGGCGGAAGTCGAACAGTGACAACTCCAGTTGGCGCGTCATGCCCATGGCCGACTGGAAGTTACGTGCGGCTTGCAGCTTGTCGAGCAGGGCGTCGGGCAGCTTCTCGCCGGTGTCGACATGCGCGGCGATCATATCCAGCCCTTCGCGCTCCCAGCAGAAGTTCTCCATGAACTGGCTGGGCAGCTCGACCGCATCCCAGGCGACGCCATTGATGCCTGAGACATCGGCGACGGTTTGACGCGTCAGCATGTGATGCAGGCCATGGCCGAACTCGTGGAACAGCGTCAGTACCTCGTCATGGGTGAGCAGCGCCGGCTTGCTGCCCACGGGACGCGTGAAATTGCAGGTCAGGTAAGCGACCGGCAATTGCAGGCTGCCGTCCTCGTGGGTGCGGCGCACACGGCATTCGTCCATCCAGGCACCACCACGTTTGCCCTCGCGGGCATAAAGATCGAGATAGAAGCCGGCGATCGGCGTGTCGCCGTCGAGGATCTCGAAATAGCGTACGTCTGAATGATAACGCGGCACGTCGTCGTGCTCGGCGAAGCGGATGCCGTAAAGCGTGCCGGTCACCTTGAATAGGCCCTCGATCACCTTGGGAGCCGGGAAATAGGGGCGTAGCTGCTCTTCCGAGATGGCATAGCGTGCCTCGCGAAGCTTCTCGCTGGCGTAGCCGATGTCCCACGGCTTCAGTGTCTCGAGGCCCAGCGATTCGTGAGCGAAGGCCTCCAGCTCGTTGAATTCGCGCTGCGCCTGGGGATGCGCACGTTCTGCCAGATCATTGAGAAAGCCCAGTACCTGCGCGGGTGAGTCGGCCATCTTGGTGGCCAGCGAATACTCGGCATAGGTGCTGAAGCCGAGCAGCTCGGCCAGTTCGCGACGCAGACGCAGCGTTTCCTCGATGATCGGTGCGTTATCGAAGCGTCCGGCCTGTGGGCCCTTGTCCGAGGCGCGGGTCACGAAGGCGGTATAGACTTCTTCGCGTAGCGCGCGGTCGTCGGCGAAGGAAAGCACCGGGTAAAAGCTCGGGAAGTCGAGCGTGATGCGGTACCCCTCGACGTCTTTGGCTTCAGCGTTGGCCTTGAGCGTGGCCAGTGCGCTTTCCGGAAGGCCGGTCAGGCGCGAGTCGTCGGGCAAGTCCTTGTGCCATGCCTGAGTGGCGTCCAGCACATGGTTGGAGAAAGTGTTGGCCAGTTCCGACAAGCGTGCCTGAATCTCGCCGTAGCGGTGTTTCTTGTCCTCGGCCAGATCGACCCCGGCGAGGCGGAAATCGCGCAGGGTATTATCGATGGAACGCTGCTGACCTTCCTCGAGGTGGGCGTATTCGTCGCTTTCCTTCAGGCGCGTGAAGGCGTCGAAGAGGCCCTGATGCTGGCCCAGCCAGGTGCTGTAGTCGGACAGCATGGCGAGACACGCTTGATAGGCTTCGCGTAGCGCGTCGTTGTTCATGGTGGAATTGAGGTGTGACACCGGCGACCAGGCCTGCGAGAGGCGGTCGTTGAGAGCCTCGAGCGGCGCGGCGAGGTTCTCCCAGCTGACCTGCGACTGATTGGCGAGGACCTCGATGTCACGGCGATTCTCCGTCAGAAGCTGCTCGATGGCCGGCACCACATGCTCGGGCTGGATGTCATCGAACGGCGGCAGGACATGCGATTCGAGCAAAGGATTGCGTGACATGGGCACCTCGATATGAACGTGTTAATGCAGCATAAGTGGGGGTGGGCCCGGCGGCTTTCAATGTCGGCGTGATTGGCCGCCAACCGCGCGCCTGCTAGGCTTGGCGCTTTCGGCGCCGTGTCGGGCGCCAGGTCGTAACGAAGGATGCAGCACCATGAGTGAAACGCTGGAACGCTGGGGGTCGCGACGTGCCTTCATTCTTGCGGTGACCGGGGCGGCCGTGGGCCTGGGCAATATCTGGCGCTTTCCCTACATGACAGGCGAAAACGGCGGGGCGATATTCCTGTTGCTGTATGTGGTGTTCGTGCTGATCCTGGGGCTGCCGATAATGATGGCTGAGATCCTCGTGGGGCGTGCCGGGCGACGCGGGCCGATGCATGCCCTGGCGCATCTGGCGCGCCAGGCGGGCGTGTCGCCGCATTGGCGCTGGCTGGGGCTGTTCGGAGCGTTGACGGTGTTCTTCATCCTGTCGTTCTATTCGGTGGTCTCGGGATGGTCGGTCGAATATCTGATCGAGTCGGTCAACGGTAATTTCAGCGGCCGCACGCCGGATGAGATCGGCGCCAGTTTCGATGCCTTCCTCGCCGATCCGCTACGCATGACGTTTAACCATACGCTATTCATATTGCTAACCATGTCGGTGGTCGCGGCTGGTATTTCCGGAGGTCTGGAACGGCTCAACAACCTGCTGATGCCGTTACTCTACATCCTGCTGGTGGTGCTGGTCGGTTACGCCGTAACCACCGATGGCTTCGACACCGCGATGGCGTGGCTATTCACCCCTGATTTCGAGGCAATCACCTTGAGTGTGGTGCTCAATGCCATGGGTCACGCCTTCTTTACCCTGGCGGTAGGCGCCTGCGCGCTGATGGCCTATGGTGCCTATATGCCCGATCATCAGAGTCTACCGCGTGCAGTGGCGGCGGTGGCGGTACTGGATGTTGCCGTGGCGCTGCTTGCGGGCATCGCGATTTTCTCGGTGGTGTTCTCGCAGGGAATGGATCCCGCCGAGGGGCCGGGGCTGATGTTCGTGACCTTGCCCATTGCTTTTTCGGATCTACCGGGCGGGCCGTTGTGGCTGGGCGTTTTCTTCCTGTTGCTGCTGCTGGCGACATGGACCTCGTCGATCAACCTGGCCGAGCCGTTGGTGGCGATCTTCACCGATGCCGGTCTCAAGCGAGGCAAGGCGGCAGCGTTGATCGGCTCCTTGGTATGGTTGGTCGGCTTGCTGTCGGTTTTCTCCTTCTCGAGCCTGTCGGAGGTGAAGTGGCTGGCGGGCATGAATTTTTTCGAGCTGGTGACCACCGTGCCACTGGAGTTCTTTCTGCCCATCGGCGGGTTGTTGATCGCCATCTTCGCTGCCTGGATCATGCCGGCGAGTACGGCCATGCGCTCACTGGACGCAGGCCCTGGTGGGTACCGGCTATGGCGTGGGTTGGTACGTTATGTGTCGATTCCGCTGGTCGTTATCGTACTGTTGTCGGCGCTATGGTGACGCCCGTTCATCATGAACTGCCCGGCCATCATGAATGGAATAAAGGAGAGAGCGGATGACATTGCGGACGTTCAAAGGGACGACGCCACGCCTGGGGGCGCGGGTCTATATCGACCCGGCATGTGTCGTGCTGGGCGATGTCACCTTGGGTGACGATTGCTCGGTATGGCCGATGACCGTGATTCGTGGCGATATGCATCGTATCCGTATCGGCGCGCGTTGCAGCATCCAGGATGGCAGCGTGCTGCACATTACCCATGCCAGCGATTACAACCCCGAGGGCTATCCGCTGACGCTCGGCGATGACGTGACGGTGGGCCACAAGGCGTTATTGCACGGTTGCACCATCGGTAGCCGGGTGCTGGTGGGAATGGGCGCTACGGTCATGGATGGTGTGATCGTCGAGGACGAGGTGATCATCGCCGCTGGCGCATTGGTAACGCCGGGCAAGCACCTGGAAAGTGGATACGTCTACGCGGGCAATCCCGCGAAGCCGCTCAGGGCGCTCAAGGAAGCCGAGCGAGCATTCTTCACCTATACGGCGGGGAATTACGTGAAACTCAAGGACGAGTACCTGGCCCAGCCCCCCGTATAACGACACGCCCGTGAGTGTCAGGCCTGCTCGTGGCGGTATTTTCTCGCTTAACGCATTGTTTTGTCTCGTCGTGAAGCCCCATAATCTGGTTTTTCATCCAGTATTGTCGAGGGCGTCTCGGGCGGGCCATGGCCAACTTTCGCACACATTTCGGCGTTGCCCTGGGCGGTGGCGCGTTGGCGGCCTATGCCGGCTGGCAGGCAAGCCTCTGGAGCTTCAACGAGGGCTGGCCTCTGGCGGTATTGATGGCGTTTGGCGGCATCCTGCCCGACATCGACTCCGATCATTCGCACGCCATTCGTCTGATTTTCACCCTGTTGGCCGTCCTGGCAGTGATCGCCGGTGCGCTATGGCTGCAATCGCGCCTGGCGCCGGGCCCACTGGTGCTGGCATGTGGCGGTGTGTATCTCGGCGTACGCTACCTGGCTGGCGCGATCTTCAAGCGTTTCACCGTGCATCGCGGCATCTGGCATTCGTTGCTCGCGAGCCTGCTGTGCGGCATGGGCACGGCGGCGATGAGCTTCCACTTGCTGGCCCAGCCTGCACCGATGGCATGGGCCCAGGGGCTGGCGCTAAGCGGGGGCGCGTTGGTCCATCTGTTGCTTGACGAGCTGTACAGCGTTGACCTGGTTGGCTCGCGGCTCAAGCGTTCCTTCGGTACCGCCTTCAAGCTCTTCGATTATCGCGAGCCTGGCAATGCTGTCCTGTGGTTGCTGTTGGGCGTTGCCCTGGCGCCGTGGCTGCCGCCCTGGGCCATGCTGCTGGAGTTGGTGAATCGCGGCGTAACATTCTGGCTGTGATGTGGCCTGACGAGGCGGCCTCAGGTAGGCGGTTCGGGTAATCCTTGGGAACGGCGTTGCGCGCGCTGGGCGCGTGTCTCGGCGCGTTCGAGCTCAAGCAGTCCATTCTCGACGAAGGCCAGGTGTTCGTGGGCACGTGTCCTTGCTTCGTCGGCGTCGCCGGCGACGATGCTCTCGAATAGGGCGCGATGCTGTTCCATGAGGCGGTCGCGGGAGTCCGGCTTCTCGAACAGATGAGCCAGATTGGCGACGATGCTTTTCTCCAGCAGGTGAAACAGGCCGCGCATAGTGTGCAGCAGCAGGACGTTGTGGCCCGCCTCGGCGATAGCCAGATGAAAAGCGGCGTCGGCACGGGCCTCGCGCATGGGATCGCTGCTGCGGTCGGGGTGCCGATAACTGGCCTCGAGTGCCTCGAAACGCGTTTGCAGCATGGCCTTGTCGTCGGGTGTGGCACGCAAGGCGGCGTAATAGGCTGATATACCTTCCAGTGCATCGCGGAATTCGAGCAGGTCGAGATTGAACTCACCGTGCCGCGCGAGCATTTCCAGGAGCGGATCGCTATAGCTATTGTTGAGCTGTTCAGAGACGAAGGTGCCGCCGCCCTGGCGGCTGGTGAGCAGGCCGCGCGCGGCTAGCTTCTGGATGGCCTCGCGCAGGGAAGGGCGCGAAACGCCGAAATGCTCCGCCAATTCGCGCTCGGGAGGCAGCTTCTCTCCCGGTTTGAGACTGCCTTCGAGCAGCATGGCCTCGAGTCGCTCGGTGATGACGTCGGCGAGACGCGGTTGTCTCAGGTGTTGTGGGGCCATGGGGGTCGCTCGTTACTCGGTGGTTGATGACGGGCGTAAAATCAGTCAATAAATGGTATGACCAATTTTACGCAATCTTTTCGCGTCACTCCAGCCTTCGTTCGTATGTCTGCTACTATGGTTTTGACTAAAGTTCAAGGCCATTGCTGTGCAATAGATGGGTTCTGTGTTGACACTCTTCAGTTCACGCTCATAGAGTTGATTCATCCATTTTTGTAAATTGGTAAAACCAATAAAAAAGTGACGAGGTGCCGTTTCCATATCCTCGTCCGCCTATGTCTTGACCACTCTATTGTCACCACTCTCCGGACGTTCGGAACGACTCTTCGATGACCATTCAACGATAGCGCATCATTTGCACAGGGCTTGTCATGATCATTTCAGCTTCCACGGACTACCGCCAAGCCGCTAAGCGACGTATCCCGCCCTTTCTATTTCACTACGCCGACGGGGGTGCTTACGCCGAGCATACGCTGCGACGCAATGTCGAAGATCTTGCCGATATCGCGTTGCGTCAGCGTGTGCTGAAGGACATGTCCCATTTGTCTCTGGAAACCGAACTATTCGGCGAATCCATGGCCATGCCAGTTGCGCTGGCGCCCGTGGGATTGGCGGGGATGTATGCCAGGCGCGGCGAGGTACAGGCGGCGCGCGCAGCGGCCGGGAAAGGCATACCCTTCACGCTGTCGACGGTATCGGTGTGCCCTATCAATGAGGTGGCCTCGGCCATCGATCGCCCTCTCTGGTTTCAGCTCTATGTGCTGAAGGACAGGGGCTTCATGAAGCATGTGCTGGAGCGTGCCAAGGCCGCCGGCGTCAAGACCCTGGTCTTCACGGTCGACATGCCCGTGCCGGGGGCGCGTTACCGCGATGCCCATGCCGGCATGAGCGGCAAGCATGCGGCGACGCGGCGAATGCTCCAAGCTATGACGCATCCTTTCTGGGCCTGGGACGTGGGCCTCCATGGACGCCCTCACGACCTGGGCAACGTCTCGGACTATCGCGGCCAACCGACGGGGCTCGAGGATTATATCGCCTGGCTCGGCAACAACTTCGATCCCTCCATTTCCTGGAAAGACCTGGAATGGATTCGTGAGTTCTGGGATGGCCCGATGATCATCAAGGGGATACTCGACCCCGAAGACGCTCGCGATGCGGTTCGCTTCGGCGCGGATGGTATCGTCGTTTCCAATCATGGCGGCCGTCAGCTCGATGGTGTGCCCTCTACCGCGCGTGCCTTGCCGGCTATCGCCGACGCGGTCAAAGGTGATCTGGCCGTCCTGGCCGATTCCGGTGTGCGTAATGGGTTGGATGTCGTGCGCATGATCGCCTTGGGTGCCGATACCGTGTTACTGGGGCGGGCCTTCGTCTATGCACTCGCTACCGCCGGTGAGGCGGGTGTTACCCACCTGCTCGAGCTGTTCGAGAAGGAGATTCGGGTCGCGATGACGCTCACCGGAGCGCGCTCTATCGCCGAGCTTGGGGCGGATTCGCTGGTGTCTGGTGCAAGCCGCGGCGCTGATTGAGCGGTGATGATCGTGCGCCATGCTGAAGGGCGACCGACAGGAGCGGGGAGAGACGAATGACCGATGAAACGGTATTGCTATTCGACGCTGGTGGGGTGCTAGTCGACTGGCGTGGCACATCCGGGCTCGTCGAGCTGACTCAGGGACGTTTCGATACCGAGCAGGCCCGGCGCTTCTGGATGGGCTTCGAAGCGATCACGCCGTTCGAAACGGGTGGAGACGAAGGCATGCGCTTTGCCCGAGCGGCGCTCGAGGCACTCGAGCTGGACATGACGCCGGCAGCGTTCCTGGCAGTGTTCGACGACTGGATGCGTGGTCCCTACGCGGGTGCCATATCACTGGTCGAGCGAATTCGTCCCGTCTACCGTCGCGCTATACTCAGCAACACCAACCCCGTTCACTGGCGGCGGCTGATCGATGACTACCGTATCGATGTGCCCTTCGAAAAGGCGTTTGCCTCGCATGAGATCGGCGCGCGCAAGCCCGATCCTGAGGCCTTCAAATTCGTCTGTCGCGCGCTTGACGTGGTGCCTGGCCAGGTGCGCTTCTTCGACGACAACCCCGAGTGCGTCGATGCCGCCCGCGAGTTGGGCATGACGGCGACTCAGGTGCGTGGCCTGGACGAACTCCGGTATGCTCTCGCCGAGTTCGATGCACTGCGTCCGCCGGCTGATAATTGGAATCCACGCTGAAAGCGCTTTATAAAGAGCTGCTCGAGGCGCTTGAGACGTTGGAGCGCGAGCTCAACCGCGAGTTATTGCTCGCGTTAGAGAACGGCCGCTACCCCGTGCTGTGCGATACGATCCCCTGTACACAACGTATGGTGGAACGCCTCGATACGCGTTTGACGCTCCAAGAGCCGGTTGAATTTGCGCACGACTATGCCGGGATTCCCTATCGCTCGATTCTCGACTTGCTCAACGAGGTTAGTCGCCCCTATGTGGTCGAAGACGTTGCCACATGAATGCCGGGCGACTATTTTTAAATCATCCCCTTGCGTTCAGTCCCTGTGGACCGTAAAGTACGCATCCGCTGCCGGCGACGGGCTTCGTGGCCGGCGGTGAAGGGGTGGCGCAAGTGGCTGACTTGCTTGAGAAATTCAAGCCTTCGGGTGGCTTTCTCGCTTGACAGTAACGCCGATTTCGGTAGAATGCGCCGCATCTCGAAAGGCCTCGGGCAACGCCGCGATTTGAAGCGTTGCCAAGCATTGTCTCGCCGGCTTCGGCCTTGACAATCACGGCGCTTTCGGTAGAATACGCCTTCCTCGTTAGGCGCTTCGGCAACAACGAGACGCTCCGCTCTT
>NZ_JARANX010000090.1:0-2305 GCF_029889785.1 Chromohalobacter sp. 48-RD10
GTCGGAAAGTGGCGGCGTCGCCAAGCCAACAACCTCCCGCCGACCGCTCTCGTGCGCGCGCCATCCCGCGCGCGCTAGCGCGAACGTTGCTGGGGCAGGCGCGTGCCGATCGTCTCTCGGCAGACCTACCTACCACCCCGGTACCCGCCGACCAGTTCATCGACAAGAATCAGCGTCCCTTGGTAGCTCGCTCGCGTCATCTGTTGCTAACCAACGACTACGCCCGGGGCTTCGTGCGCCAAGTGCGCCAGAATGTCGTGGGCCGCAAAGGCATCCAGTTGCAGGCCCAGGCCAAAGACACCGACGGCACGCTGGATGAGCGCGCCAACGATGCGATCGAGGCCGACTTCGCCAAATGGTGCGACCGGCGCATCTGTGACGTGGCCGGACGCCGTTCCTTCCGGCAGTTGCTGGCGCGCGCAGCGGAGGACGCTGCGATCAACGGCGAGTTCATTTTCCGGCTGGTCTATGGCCGTGATCTCAATCCGTGGGGGTTGGCCATCCAGGTGCTGGATCCTCAGCGCTGCCCGGTGGAGGTCAATGAAGACCGCTTGCCGGGTGGTCAGTTCATCCGGCAAGGCATCAAGTACAACCGCTGGGGCCGCGCCGTCGCCTATCTGTTTGGCACCCTCGATCCGTCTGAGAGTGACTACCGCTTTGGCGGCCGCAATTTCGTCGAAGTGCCCGCCGAGGAAGTGATTCATGGCTTCCTCGAGGACCTCGTTGGGCAGCGTCGTGGCCTGCCGTGGATGGTCACCGCCGTTCTACGCATGCACCACCTGGATGGATTCGAGAAGGCCTCCCTGGTCAACGCCCGCGTCTCGGCGTCGAAGGGCGGCTTTTTCGAGTGGGAAGAGGGCATGGGCCCGGCGGACGAAGAAGAGGATGAGCACGAGCCGCTGTACATGGATGCCGAGCCTGGGTCGTTCCAGGAGTTGCCGCCCGGTCTCAAGTTCAAAAACTGGGAGCCGGACTTTCCGAGTGGTGAACTGGCGCCGTTTTCCAAGCAGAGCTTGCGCGGGATCGCCACCGGTCTGGGTATTTCCTACAACGAATTGGCCAACGACCTCGAGGGGGTCAACTTCTCCAGCATCCGTCAGGGCAAGCTTTCCGAGCGCGATAACTGGATGGAGCTGCAGGAGTGGTTGATCGAGCAGCTGCTGGAGCCGGTGTTCCAGGCGTGGCTGCCCCGCGCCCTGCTCAAGGGCATCGCCGTGCCCGGTACCAACGGCGCCACCCTGCGCCCCGAGCGTATCGAGAAATACCGCGAACATGCCTGGCAGCCGCGCCGCTGGGACTGGGTCGATCCAGACAAGGACTCTAAAACCGCCGCGCGTGACATCGCCAACAAGATCAAGAGCCCCAGCCAAGTGATCCGCGAACGCGGCGGTGACCCACGCAGCGTGTGGCGTCAGTGGGCGAGCGATCGGCAGGCCATGATCGACGCCGGCATCCCCGAGGCCCTGGTCGACGCGACATTGGGCGATCCCGCCATGAATAGCGGCAGCAGCACGCCCCAGGGCGAAACCGCAGGAGACGAGCAATGAAGGATAAGCGCGACGTTCGCGACCGCCGGCATCAGCCGACTGTCCCGCGTGAGCCCGATAAGGCCCGCGAGCTTGAGGGCAGCCACCAGACACGCAGCGTCACCGACGAGCAACTGCGCCAGATGAAGGCCGAGGGCCTGCGCCGCGACATGGTCGTTGGTGAAGTGCGTTCCATCGATCATGAGAACCGTACGGTCGAGCTGGCATTTTCCAGCGAGACCGAGGTGGAGCGATGGTTCGGCATCGAGGTGCTGGATCATAGCTCAAGTGCCATGCGCACTGAGCGCCTCGCTGATGGCGGGGCAGTCCTGGTCAATCATGATTGGGACGACCATGTGGGCGTGGTGGAGTCTGTCACCGTAGGGGACGACCGGCGGGGCCGGGCGAAGGTGCGCTTTGGCAAGGGCGCACGTGCTTCCGAGGTGTGGCAGGACGTGGTCGACGGCATCCGTCGGCATGTCTCGGTCGGCTACTCGATCCTCAAAGTAGAGGTCGAAGAGCGGGCTGGGATGCCTGACATGGTGCGCGTCACCGATTGGGAGCCGCATGAGATCAGCATCGTCTCCGTGCCGGCAGATATGTCCGTGGGCGTAGGGCGCTCACGGGAACCACTGCCAGCGGAGCCGAGCCAGAGCGGCCCTGATACTGCCAGCAATGAACGCAACCAATCGAGCGGCGCTGCTGGCGCTTCCAGGACACATCATAAGGAAGGCGAGATGAACGAGAAGATCCTGCGCGACAAGAAGGGCAACCTGGTC
>NZ_JARANX010000091.1:0-2250 GCF_029889785.1 Chromohalobacter sp. 48-RD10
CATGGTTAAAGAGCTACTACAGGTCAAACGGTGTGGATCTCAATGCCCGGTGTCAGGCCATGTCGTTCGTGCCGCCAGCGGCGTGCCTGGTGACGTTTTCCCCGCCGCTTGGCGCGTTCGGCCAAGTAGTTCGAGGCCGCGCCCTTTGGGTGTAGAGTTTCGGTATCGCCATCGCCGCCGTAGAAGTACACGCAGCGTCTTCCTACCTCGATCAGTCGTTTACGCATGCTGGCGGTCCTCCATCCGTAGTTGTCCTTGGCGTACCACGAGAGCCCAGTTGTAGCGCTCGGCAATCTGTCGACAGGCGCGCAGGCCAGTGGCGTAGCGCAAGCGTTTGTTGCCGCGCGGGGTCTGGATGACGATCAGACGGTTCATTGCGGTGTACCCTCCCGACGTTTGCCCTCCAGATGACAGAGCAGGTGGGCTAGCTCGGTTTCGATGCGCTCGTCGCGCGTCTCGCCGTCTCGCTCGTGCCCCGGGTTCATGTAGCAGGTCAGTAACTCGCCTTTTTCGGAGGTCAGCGACTCGCCGGCTGGGTGGATCGCGACGATGATTGCGTGCACGCCGCCGTGATATTCGGCGTCGGCGACATAACGACCCAGTAGGGTCACGTCGATGGCCGTGTCTACGATCATGTTGATGGTTGCGCGCTGGGCGCTGGTCGGCGTGGTATTCATGCGTAGAGGCCCCCGTTGTCTTGGCGAGAGGGGCGTGCGGTGATGCTGATCTGCTGGCGGCCCCGGCTGGGTGGGCGCCGTATTGCATCTGCATTTGGGTTGAGTGCCGAAATGAAGAGGGCGATAGCCAGCGGCGCTATCCAGCCTCGACGCATGCCCTTGACGATCGCGCCAGCGGCTCGGCTCGCGTGTAGCCGGTGGTAGATGGCCTCAGCGGTACTTTTCACGGTGTTGGGGCTGATGCCGCGCTCTCGGGCTATCTCTTTATGGGTCATGCCAGCGGCCAGCCCCGCGAGCACCATGGCCTGCTTGGCGGTGGGCCAGTCAGAGCCACGCTGACCGATGCGGCAGCGGAAGCCGGCGAACTCGATATGTTGCGGTGCGTGTTCCATGTGATGTCCCCATCCATGTCGTGATTCGATGGGGAAAGTAAAGCATCGCTTTCTTTATTGGTCAAGCGTAGCTTTACTATTTGGGTTGTGCAGGCACAAAAAACCCGCCTCGATGGGCGGGCTGAGCAACGCTAGGAAGAGAAGGATCAGGCAGGAGCTTTCTCGTTTTTGGCTCGGATTTCGTGAACCTCGAGAATCTGGCTGGTATCGAGGTTGATAAACTGGCCCAGAACGCGTTGGTGTAAAGGGATGACCAGTAATTGGTCACGACCTTTTTTGCCCATCAGAGCCAGGGTGGCGTCATTGCGAGCTTGCATTTCGACGATGGACAACTCTGGGGGCTCATCCATTTCGATAGCGGTTCTCTCCAAGTAAAGTTCACGGTTCACCCCTTCGGCTTGAAAGCGCTTTTGGAATGCAATCCAGCGCTTGCGCAGCTCAGTATGCTGCGCCTCTTTGGTAGCGGTGCCCACGACCAAGTCCACTGCAGAGAAGAAGGCCACGATGGCAGCCATGATGCTGGCGCCGACAAAGCTCTCGGCGAGCAGGAACGACATGGCCGAGGAAGAGCCCAGAAACACTCCGACGAATCCGGTGGTCTTATGCCACTGGGAGAACAGGGCGGCACGCCGGGTGTGGTAGCGAATGTTCCTCAGCAGGTAGTGCTTGAAGGCGAAGGCTTCGTCTTCGTCACTGTCCTTGCTTGCCACCGTTGTCGCCTGATCCGGGTCGTTTGGGGGCGGGGCGGCTTTCGGCGATGTTGGTATCGCTTCGTTCTCCTCGCGAGTTGTTTCTGTTGAATCCGTCATACGCCGGTTGCCTCTGGTTCCCGCGATCTTCAGGCGGTTTGCTCGGTTTGCGGTCTTTGTGATCGCTCATGTCACATGCTCCGTATTGTAGTCGGTGGCTAAAGCCTAGAGAACATCCCCAGTCTTACAGCCGCGTCTTCGCTTCCACGGCGACGCCAAGGATCCGGCAGTTGCCGTTGATGGGGATCAGTGGATAGGCGGGGTTCAATGCCCGCAGGAAGCGCTGGCCGCCGTCTTCGATCAATTGTTTGAAGGTGGCTTCGTTGCTGTCCGCCAGTAGGGCGGCCACCAGCTTGCCCGGCGTCGCTTCTATGCCGGTATCGAAAAGCACCAGGGTGCCTTCAGGCACGCTAGGACGGCTACCTGTGGGTG
>NZ_JARANX010000092.1:0-2225 GCF_029889785.1 Chromohalobacter sp. 48-RD10
CCTTAGTAGAAGCGTTGCGCGCGTTGCTGATGTTAAGAGGAATCCGGCAGCGCACAACGATCGATCGCAGTGAGCCTTCAGAGGTACCCGAATTTAGAATCATCGAACTCGCTCGTCGGCATCGTGATTTTCCACTGTACCGAGCTCCACAAATCATGATCAACGCCGCATCGCAAAGTTTGCCGGTGTTGATGTTGTCAGCATTTTTTGGTCCGTCCGCTGCAGGATTCTACATGCTCAGCAAAATGGTGATGGGTATGCCGACTACTTTGGTTGGTATGGCTGTTAGTGATGTTTTTTATGCGCGAATTACGGAAGCGGCTCATAATAGTGAAAGTCTTTCTAAACACATTTTGCGAGCTACAGGCGTATTAGCTTTAATTGGCGTAATTCCGTTTTCTATTGTGGTATTTGTGGGTCCTTGGATATTTAGTTTAGTGTTTGGTGCTGAATGGAGCGTGGCGGGAGAATATGCTCGATGGTTGGCTTTCTTCTTCTTTTTTAATTTAGTTAATAAGCCAAGTAATGCTGCAGTGCCTATTTTAGGGATACAGCGTGGCTTGCTTTTTTATGAGGTTTTAAGTACCGGTGGAAAAGTTGCTGGTTTTTTTCTCGGATTCTATTGGCTAAATAGTGATATCTGGGCAGTCGCAATATTTTCTATCATTGGCATTGTCGCTTATAGCGGGGTGATGCTTTGGATTTACTTTTGTGCGGTTAGGTGGGACCGAGATGCAAGCAGAAATTGATAAGTCGTACTGTGAAATGACGTGGTAAGCGTATAGCCCTCCGATTCTAAATTAGCTATAGGGGTTAACCCCCTAGTTCAAGTAATAAGTGCAGTACAATAAGGAGAAGCCTCATGTCCAAAATTTTATACGCCTGTAGTCGAAATTCTGGTTTCAGCGCTGGTACCAAAGAAAAGCTAAATGACATTTGTAATCAGCTTGTTCCTGACAATATCGATGTCCCGAAACCTCACGTAGTACGTGTCGAAGATGATTTGGCATATGCTGTGTGCATGGATAGTGGTGCTCTTCAAGAGTCTCAGATGAGCCTGCTTTTAGGGTTTCTGTATGAAAAAAACAAAGTGAGTTGGGATAAACCAAGAGCATGCTATCCAGATGGTAATTATGCCTTGTTTAGAGTTGATGAGGCCGAGCTTGAAGTAATAAGCGATTGTGTTGGGACTAGAACGATCTGGTATTATAATGATGAAGAGGTCTTTGTTGCATCTACGTCACAACGCGCAATAGTCATGTTTCTTGGCACATTTGAATTTGATGAAAAAGTGATTCCGTGGATGTTGTCGACAGGCTCGTTGGGTCCACAGCTTTCTTGGGATAAAAGGATCAAACGCTTGCAGGTCGATAGTTCTTTATTCCTTGACAAGAAATCATGGCTTACCTCTATCACCCAGAGACCTATTAATTTTTCCGTGGTTAATCGTAAGAGGGAAGATCATGGGAAAGTATTGACTGGTGCGATCAGTAAAACTATGGAATCTCTTGAGGGGATTGACTTTGAGCGATGGGTGCTACCGCTGTCCGGGGGGTATGATAGTCGAGGAATTTTATTATTTATAAAAAACACCATAGGGGCTCTACATAATCTTCAGGCTATAACGTGGGGCTTAGAAAAATCGCAGTATGAAACAGACAATGATGCTTATGTGGCTAAGGAGCTAGCTCACTCCGTGGGAGTTCAGCATAAATATTACCATACAGATATTTCTCCCGAGCCACTCGAGGTGGTTTTCGATCGCTTCCTTTTTTGCAGTGAAGGTCGTGTTGATCATATTGCTGGGTACATGGATGGTATGGATATCTGGAAGCAGCTTCATGACGAGGGAGTAGACGGGACCATTAGAGGAGATGAAAGTTTTGGAGAGCTGCCTGCTTCATCAGAATTAAATGTCAGAAATTTAGTTGGTCTTGGATTGTGTTACGACTACAAGAACTTATCAAGATTTACTGATGATTTTGCGCTTTTCCATCAAGAGATTCCAGTTGAATTGCATAAAAGAGAGGGGGAGACGCTTTATGCATGGCGGGATAGAGTCCACCAAGAGTATCGCATGCCAACCGTTTTTGCTGCATTGTCAGATATAAAGTTTTCGTATTTGGAGGAGATTAACCCCTTGCTTTCCAGATCAATTCTGGGTGTTGTTAGAAGCTTGCCTGATGACCTCAGGGAAGACAAGTTTTTGTTTAAGAGTGTAGTTG
>NZ_JARANX010000093.1:0-2220 GCF_029889785.1 Chromohalobacter sp. 48-RD10
CACCGACGATGTCTACAACGCGGCTGAAGCCGATACCGCCACCCTCACCGGCCAGGTCGAGGACGGTGCGACGATCGACACGCTTAACGTCGCCAGCGATGCCGGCGGCGAGCCGGTGGTGATTCAAGGCGACGACATTACGCTGGAGAGTGACGGCTCGTTCACCACCACCGCCGACCTCTCCGGCCTCGATGACGGCGAGCTGACTGCGACGCTTTCTATCACGGATGCGGCGGGCAATACCGGAACGGTGACCGATAGCGCGACGCTGGATCAGACGCCACCGGTGATTACGCTCAACCCGGTCGATGACCCGATCAACAACGACAGCCCGGCGCTGTCCGGCACTGTCGATGATCCCGACGCCACGGTGACCGTCACGGTCGACGGCATGGATTACGCGGCGACCGTCGATGGTGAGACCTGGTCTCTCGAGGCTGGCACCGTCGATCTGGCCGAGGGCGACAACGCCATCACGGTGAACGCCACCGACCCGGCCGGGAACCCAGCCACGCTGGTGACCGAGACGGTCAGCGTCGACGTCACCGCGCCCAATGACGGCAACAACGACATCACCATCGTTAGCGATGACGACGCGCTGCTCTCAGCAGACGAAGCCGATACCGCTACCCTCACCGGCCAGGTCGAGGACGGTGCGGCGATCGACACGCTCGCCGTCACCAGCGATGCCGGCGGCGATCCGGTAACGATTCAGGGCGGCGACATCGATCTCGCCGACGACGGCTCCTTCACCACAACCGCCGACCTCTCCGGTCTCGACGATGGCGAGCTGACTGCGACGCTTTCTATCACGGATGCCGCGGGCAACACCGGAACGGTGACCGATAGCGCGACGCTGGATCAGACGCCACCGGTGATTACGCTCAACCCGGTCGATGACCCGATCAACAACGACAGCCCAGCGCTGTCCGGCAGCGTCGATGATCCCGACGCCACGGTGACCGTCACGGTCGACGGCACGGATTACGCGGCGACCATCGATGGCAACAGCTGGACGCTACCCGACGGCACCGTCGATCTGGCCGAGGGCGATAACGCCATCACGGTCAACGCCACCGACCTGGCCGGGAACCCGGCGACGCCGGTCACCGAGACGGTCAGCGTCGACGTCACCGCGCCGGATGCACCGGTCATCGCCAATGCGACGGACGATGTTGAGCCGCTGACCGATGACCTAGGGAGCGGCGACAGCACCAACGATCTCACACCGACACTGACCGGCACGGCCGAAGCCAGCAGCACCATTGAGATCTTCCAGGACGGCACCTCAGTAGGCACCACTGAGGCCGATGATCAAGGCAGATGGAGCTTTACACCGGAGACCAAACTGGCCGAAGGCGATGTCAGTTTCACCGCCGAAGCCACCGACGCCGCCGGCAATACCTCGCCGGATAGTAATATCTTCACGTTGACCATCGACGAGACGGCCCCGGACGCGCCCACCATCGATCCGACCGATGGCACCGAGCTTACCGGCACCGCTGAAGCGGGCAGCACCGTCACTATCGACACCAATGGTGATGGCGAAGCGGATGAAACCGCCACAGTCGGTGAAAACGGTAGCTGGAGTGTGACACCGCAGACACCGGTCGAGGATGGCACCGAGATCTCGGCCACCGCGACCGATGCGGCGGGCAACAAGAGTGAGCCGACCACGCAGACCGTGGATGCCACCGCGCCAGATGCCCCGGTCATCACCAATGCAACGGACGATGTTGAGCCGCTGACCGAGGATCTGGCCGATGGCGACAGCACCAACGATCTCACGCCGACACTGACCGGTAGTGCCGAAGCGGGCAGCACGGTTGAGATCTTCCAAAACGACACCTCAGTAGGCACCACTGAGGCCGATGATCAAGGCAGTTGGAGCTTTACACCGGAGACCGAACTAGCCGAAGGCGATGTCAGCTTCACCGCCGAAGCCACCGATGCCGCCGGCAATACCTCTGATGCCAGTGAGACCTTCACGCTGACCATCGACGAGACGGCGCCGGACGCGCCCACCATCGATCCGACCGATGGCACCGAGCTTACCGGCACCGCTGAAGCGGGCAGCACCGTCACTATCGACACCAATGGTGATGGCGAGGTAGATGAAACCGCCTCTGCTGACGGCGATGGCACCTGGAGCGTGACGCCAGAGCCCGTACTCGCTGACGATACCCAGGTCTCGGCCACCGCGACCGATGCTGCGGGTAA
>NZ_JARANX010000094.1:0-2177 GCF_029889785.1 Chromohalobacter sp. 48-RD10
CCGATCGCCAAGGGCATTATCAAGGCCATGCAGAAGGGCACGGGCGAGGTGTACCTACCATGGTTCTGGTGGGGCATCATGCTGATCATCAAGCATATCCCTGAAGCTATCTTCAAACGGATGTCGTTATGAATCAGCTCCCTGAGTTCGACGCTCGTCCCGTCGCGTTTTTTGACTTCGATGGAACCTTGACGACCGGTGATACGTTGATGCCGTTTCTCAAGTTCGTCGTTGGCAAACCGACCTATTACGCCAAGCTTGCACTTCTGAGCCCAGTACTCGGTGCTTATTATGCGAAGCTACTACGTAACGACATCGCCAAGCAAATCGTGCTCAAACAGTACTTAGGGGGGTGCCACATTGATGAACTCTTTACACTTGGAGAGCGTTTCAGTGAAGAAGTGATCCCCACCATGCTGCGCCCAGAAGGCATGGAGCGTCTCAGATGGCACCAGGCCCAAGGCCATGAGTGCGTGCTGGTGAGTGCCTCGATTAATGTTTATCTGAAGTCTTGGGCTAAGCGAGAGCATTTTTCGGAGGTTATCTGCACAGCGCTAGAAGTTGGCAAGAAGGGCCATGTCTCAGGGAGGATTCAGGGAAAGAATTGTCATGGGGAAGAGAAGGTTAGGCGAATAGTTCTTTCTAATTTTAATGGTAGAAGATTGACATATGCGTATGGGGACTCTAAGGGGGACTTGCCTATGCTTAAGTTGGTAGATCATGGGTTTGTTTTCGAAAGGGGAGTTTTTTCTGTTTCTTCTGTTTAGGTGGGAAGAATGGGTATTAAAACAAATGCTTGGGGTGTTAGGGATGCCGGGAAAATAAGTTTTTTCCTGGGATGCTCTATGGTGGCGATGATTGTCTGGATCAGATCGAATCCCTATCTTTTAATAAATGGAACGAGTTACTTAAGCAATTGGAATTACACTCATTACCTTTTTAATTATGACGATGGATTTGTAAAGAGAGGGATTGTCGGGGATTTTCTCAAGACCCTTGTGGGCCATGTTTCATATGACTTTGTGAGTTTTTTCTCATATGTATCCCTCGGGGGGCTTTCCTTTTTGTTTTTGTTGTTTTTTTCTAAATCTTACATAGGTCATGGGGAGAGGTTTGGTGCCTTTTTGCTCATGGTCTTTGCTGCTACTTCGCCTGCGACTTTGCAACACTTTGCTTTCGATGTTGGAAGGTTTGATCTGATTATATACATGATTTTTATATTGATTGTTTTGTCAATAAATTTTTTGGCTGAAAGGAGTGTTTACGTAACTTTTGCTATTGTTGTTGCAGGGCTTTCTTTGTCAGTCTTAGTGCATGAGGCTGCACTTTTTATGATACTGCCTCTTTCTCTTGTTTTTTGGAACTACATTGACTCTTCTAGAAAGGGGGTCGTTTTCCAAAGCATTGTTTTTATCACCATCTTTTTCATGACGTTTTTGGTTTCTACACATGGGGAGTATAGTGCGCTTGGGTTTGAAGATCACCTGGAAGCTTTGAGAAGTATTTATGGTGATAGGGTGGTGAGTAGTTCTCTTGTTGTTATTCATCACTCTTCTCTTGAAGAAAATGTCAATAGAACAATAAGGCTTGGACTTAGCTTTCCACGCTTAGTGCATCATGGAGCTCTTGTTTTCTTTATGATGCCTTTTGTGTATATGATGTATAAGCTTTACATGTCAATGCGTGGTCAGATTGGTTTAAGGGTTAAGATTATTTTTATAGTATCATTATCTCCTTTGGCCCTTTATCCCTTGGGTCAAGATCATTTTAGGTGGTGGTCATTGTCTATAACAAATATTATACTGGCAATATGCTTTATTGTGTTGAGAGATAAGGCCGTTCGAGATGGTGTGCTGTCATTTCTCGAAGATAGGGTGAGGCTGGTTTCCTTTGTTGTGTTATTTGGCCTTGTTTCTGGTCCTTTGTGTGTTACAGAAAGTTTTGATGTGGTTGTATATGCAGCAAAATTTGTGGGGTCTATTATTTCTGGGTTGTAGAATAACTACAGCACTCGTAGTGTTCATGTGCTCGACTATCTTGACTGACATCTTACCCTCCAACCGTGTCTGCCCCCGACGCCGGTGCCCTTGTGCACCGGCGTTTTTTTATGCCTTGGCGGTTCGAGCGCATGCCTGTCACAACGCTCATGCAATGGGACGAATAGGTGGTGGTGGGCC
>NZ_JARANX010000095.1:0-2151 GCF_029889785.1 Chromohalobacter sp. 48-RD10
GACGGCGACCACCGACCCCGTGGCGATCCCTACCGCTTGAAATACGCGAAAGAAGAGCAGTGAGGTGATGTGGTCGGCATAGAAGCAACCGATCGACGCCGCGACGTACAGTGCGATCCCGGGGAGCAAGACCTTCTTGCGTCCCAGGCTGTCGGTCAGCGGACCGTAAAGGATCTGCATGAAGGCGATGATGAAGGTAAAGACCGAGATACTGGCGTTGATGAGCAGTTGGCTGGTGGACAGCGTGTCTTGCAGCTCGGGGAGAATGGGAACGTAGACGGTTTGAGTAAAAGGGCCAAGAAAAGCGGCGAATGACACTGAATGCGCGATTGCCTTTTTATGAACCATCGAGCGTTCCCGGGGTGGTGAAATAAAACGTTATCTTATCAAGTATCTGGCGACGGAGTCTCGTCGGTATCCCGGCGGCGGGCCACGGAGTAGGTGACTTGCTGAGTGCGGGTTATTGAGCAGGAGGTCGAGGAGTTGCGTATCCCATCGCCGAGAACTACGTCGGCTTGCCCTACGAACCGCTGGAGAACTAGGCGGGTATGGCGGCGCAGTCGTGACGCTATGAGCTAGCGCGTGACAACAAGCGGCCCGTATCGTTTCAAGGATGCGGGCCGTCTGAACAGCGCCTAAGCCATTGTACGTCGCGTTAGCCGAAGAGTTGCTTGAGCGTATGCGGCTGGCTGCGCACATACTGCTTCGGGGCATTTACGGTAGCGCCGAGCTTGGCGGCGGCGTGCCACGGCCAGCGCGGGTCATAGAGCATGCCGCGAGCCAGCGCGACGGCGTCCGCCTCGCCACCAAAGACGATGCCTTCTGCCTGTTCCGGTTCGGTGATCAGTCCCACCGCGATGACCTGCATGGCGACTTCCTGCTTCATGCGGCGAGCGAATGGTACTTGATAGCTGGGGCCGACGTTCAGCGTCTGGCGCGGGTCCAGTCCGCCACCGGAGCAGTCGATGAAGCTGCAGCCACGGGCGTCGAGCGCCTTGGCCAATTCGACGCTCTGCTCCAGATCCCAGCCGCCTTCGACCCAGTCGCTACCAGAGATGCGGATGCCGACTGGCTTGTCATCCGGGAACACCGCACGCACGGCATCGAAGATCTCCAGCACGATACGCATGCGGTTTTCCAGACTACCGCCGTACTCGTCGTCGCGCTGATTCGAAAGCGGCGACAAGAACTCATGCAATAGATAGCCATGCGCCGCATGCAGTTCGATCAGCTCGAAACCGAGACGCTCGGCGCGCTTGGCTGAGGCGACGAAGTCCGCCTTGAGCTGCTCGATATCCCCGAGGCTCATCGCCTGTGGCGGACGCTGCCCGTCCTGATACGGCACGGTGGAAGGCGCCACGGTCTGCCAGCCGCCTTCGTCGAGGCCAAGCTGCGCGCCACCGTCCCAGGGCGCTTGGCAGGAGGCTTTGCGTCCGGCGTGGCCCAACTGGATGCCGACCGGCATCGGCGAATGGGCACGAACGGACTCGAGTACACGCGCCATCGCCTGCTCGTTATCGTCCGAATAGAGCCCTACGTCGCCAGAGGTGATGCGTCCTTCCGGCGCGACGGCGGAGGCTTCGACGATCAACAGCCCTGCTCCTGAGAGGGCGAGATGCCCCAGATGAATCTTGTGCCAGTCGGTCATGCTGCCGTTAGCGTCGGCGGAGTATTGGCACATCGGTGAAATGACGATGCGATTGGTCAATTCGAGCTCGCCGAGCGTGAGCGGCGAGAAAAGCTTAGGGGATGCCATGAAAATGTTCCTGAAGCGAATGATGGCAAGAATGTAGCGTGCTAATAATTATTTGGCAATGGCAGGCTGGCATAGCACAGATACCTTCGATATTGTATGTAAAGCTTTTGGCGAGTACGCATCCGCAGTGATTCACACGGCGATACTCGATGGTGATGTAACCCATCCAAGGAGTCGGAACTATGCAGGCAAGATATCGATACGCGGCGTTGGCCATGGGGCTGCCGCTGTTGGCGGTGGCAAGTCCCAGCCAGGCACAAGACAGCGGTTGGCAGGGGAGTTTGGGCGCGGGAGCGATTTACTCTCCCGACTACCTGGGGAGCGACGATTACGAGACCTCCGCGTGGCCGTCGGTCGACCTGACCTATGGCGATAGCGTGTATATCAACGCACGC
>NZ_JARANX010000096.1:0-2103 GCF_029889785.1 Chromohalobacter sp. 48-RD10
AAAAGTCTAGTGGGCGAGATGCTGCAGGTGCAGCTCGCCATCGAGTTGATCGATCTGGGGGCGCGTCTGCAGGTACTCGAGACCGAGACAGATTTGAGTCGTGGGCGCTTGGTCAAGCTCTACAAGGAAGTGCGTGGCATGTCGCCCCCCAAGGGCATGCTGCCGTTTTCGACCGACTGGTTCATTACCTGGATGCCGAACATCCATTCCTCGTTGTTTTACAACATTTACTCGAGTCTGCTCGAAGACTGCGGTTGCGAGCGAATGTCGGCTTTCGTCAAAGCCTTCAGGCTCTACCTAGAGCAAGTCAGCCTCGAAGCGGGGGAGCCGGTGCTGGGATTGACGCGCGCCTGGACGCTCATTCGCTTCTTCGAAAGTGGCATGATGCAACTCTCGCCGTGCACCAGTTGCGGTGGTCGGTTCGTCGCCCACGCGTACAGTCCCGACCACGACTTCGTGTGCGGTATTTGTCAGCCACCATCGCGTGCTGGCAAGACACGCAAGAAGCGTCAGGCCGAAGAACGGGTGACCACGCCGCGTCGTCAGCCTGTGTCGCCTTCTGAGTCGGATGGGATGACGGCGCGACGCCTCGTCGCTAGATAGGCGTTCGCGTATCTAGTGTCGTCGCGACATTAGGGGGTAACGACCGATACAAGGAAGCGGTACGACGCATTTCTGCGTTTTTTCATTCAAGGCGTGTCGCTTCCTGCCGATAGAGATATCAACGGGCCAGTCATGCATGCCGCTAGGAGCGTTCTGCTGTGTTGATTCTAATCGGCTATTTGGTTGTTATCGCATCGATCGGGGGCGGTTATACCCTCGTCGGAGGCCACTTCGGTGCGCTATTCCAGCCATCCGAAATTCTCATGATCGTCGGTGCTGCCGTGGGTGCCTTTATCGCTGCCAACAATGGCAAGGCGATCAAGGCCACCCTGCGTGCGTTTTCGAGGCTCAAGCGTACCAATAAGTACAACAAGGCGATGTACATGGAGTTGATGGCCTTGCAGTACCGTCTGCTGACCAAGGCACGGCGGGACGGCATGCTGGCCATCGAACGTGATATCGACGCTCCCGAGGATAGTGCGATCTTCTCCGACTATCCCAAGATCTCTAGTGATCCAGTGATCATGGCGTTCATCACCGACTACTTGCGCTTGATGGTCAGTGGCAACATGGATCCGTTCGAGATCGATACGCTCATGGAGCATGAGATCGATACCTTCCAGCACGAGGCGGAAATCCCCTCCCATTCTCTGCACAGTGTCGGCGATGGCCTACCTGCGTTTGGCATCGTGGCGGCCGTCATGGGCGTCGTTCATGCCCTGGGAGCCGCTGATCAGGGCGCGGCGGCCATGGGACAGATGATCGCTCAGGCATTGGTGGGAACGTTCTTGGGGATTCTGCTCGCCTACGGCTTCGTCCTGCCCGTCGCCCAGCGACTTCAACTCCAAATCACTGAAGCCATCAAAATGCTGCAATGCATTCGTGTGACGCTGATGGCGAGCCTGAACGGTCTGGCGCCTCAATTGGCAGTGGAGTTTGGGCGTAAGGCCTTGTTCACCGCCGAGCGCCCCTCATTCACTGAGCTCGAAGAACATGTTCGGGCAGAGGGAAGTGGCACACGCGGCACTGGGACGGGCTAAGCATGAGTAGCGAACGCCGTCCAATCATCGTCAAACGCAAGAAGGTCGTCAGCAAAGGGCATCATGGGGGCAATTGGAAGATTGCCTATGCCGATTTCATGACTGCGCTGATGGCGCTCTTTCTGGTGCTTTGGATCCTGTCGATGGTGCCTGAAAACGAGCTAGATAATATCGCCGAGTATTTCCGAACGCCCTTAGCGGTGGCGATGACCGGCGGCGACAAGTCGACGGCAAGTACCAGCGCGATCCCCGGTGGCGGCGCGGACCCCACCTTTTCCGAAGGTGAAGAGCGGCGCCTGGACATTCGCCAGCAATCCCGTCCCAGTGACGAGATGCGACGCTTGAGGGTGCTTCGTGACCGTCTGGAACGCCAGGTGCGCGAAGATCCAAATCTGCGTCAGATGAGTTCGCAGCTGCGTACCGATTTCATACCCGAGCGCCATGTCTCATATACACATCT
>NZ_JARANX010000097.1:0-2142 GCF_029889785.1 Chromohalobacter sp. 48-RD10
TCCCGATAATGTCGGACATTTCATGCGAACTATCGCGGATGCGCCCCATGGTGCTGACCACTTGCCCCATGACCTCGCCGCTCTGCCGTACTGTTTCGCTCGCCGTGCTCGAGAGCTGGCTGGCCTGACGCGCATTGTCGGCGTTCTGTTTCACGGTGGCGGTCATTTCTTCCATGCTGGAAGCCGTCTGGGCAAGCGATGCGGCTTGCTGCTCGGTCCGCGAAGAAAGATCTTCGTTGCCTTCGGCAATGTTACGGGTCGCCGGTGTCACCACACCCACGTTTTCGTTGACCTCCTTGACGATATTGCCAAGGCTGCGACGCATGGTATCCAGCGCCTGGGTGAGGCGACCAATTTCATCTTGCTTGCCGCCTTTGAGGCTGACGCCGAGGTTGCCGGCCGCAATCTGTAGCGAAAAGTCCAGGGCCTCGCGCACCGGACGCAGCGTCGAGCGCACCGTAATGATCCCCAGCATCACCAGCATGACCAGCCCGAAGATGAAGACACCTGCTTGCCACAGCAGCATGTCCTGCTGCGTCTCGGCTGCTTCTTGGGCCATGCTCATGGCATCGTTACGCTTTTCGTCGACCAAGCTGTTGAGCTGGTCGCTAACCTCATCACGTTCGCCTTCCAGCACATCGTTGTAAGCCACATAGGCTTCATAGAAGTCGCCCGAATTCAGGGTATCCAACACCACGCGCAAACCATCGTCCAAGTAACGCTGGACGGAGGCATCGAAGCTTTCTGCGGCATCACTATGATTGGCGGGACGACCGTCGTAATACGCGCTCCAGGTTTCGGAAAGCCTGGTCATCAGTCCTTCGGCCTCGGCCGTTACCGCCTCCATGTCACCCGACATTGGGTTGCTCACGGGCTTGTCGACCAGGTTTCGACCGCTGGACATCAATTGATCGATTTGCTGCAAACGGGCGACGTCTTCCAGACCCTGCTCGGACAGTGCCTGCAGCTTGTCACCGGCGCGCTGCAAGCTGACCATGGATAGGACACTGCTGACCGCCAGCATCAGTACCGCCGCGACGATCATGGTCACTAGACGGCCTTTGAAGGTGTTGAGCTTGAGGCCCTTGAGGCGAGCCAAGACACTGGTATGCTGAATCTGGCCACGCTCGAGCTTGACCCCACGACGCTTGCCCGCCGACATGGCCGCATAGGTGCGCTCCGCATCGGCGCGGGCCTTGGCAGTGGGTTTGACGCGCACCGAGGTATAGCCAACGATCTCGCCGCCTTCGAAAATCGGCGTCACGGTGGCATGTACCCAATAAAAATCACCATTCTTGCAACGGTTCTTAATCACCCCGCTCCAGATCTCTCCCTTCTTCAGAGTGACCCAAAGGTTTTCGAACGCCGCCGGCGGCATGTCCGGGTGACGTACGAGATTGTGTGGCGCCCCCACGAGCTCTTCATAGCTAAAGCCGCTGATCTCGACGAAAGCCGGATTCGCGTAGGTGACGACCCCTTTCAAATTGGTGCGGGACAACAGGTAATCTTCATCCGCGAGCTCATGCTCGCGCTGAGTAACGGGCTGGTTATTGCGCATGATACGGTTCCCTGGTGTTCGTTTTTATTGGTTGGCGTTGGCGTTTTCTCGTGACGCCTCGCGACAGCGTTATTGTGCTTGTTGCTCGACCAATGCCATTTCCTCGCTGGTCAGCAGTTTCTCGATATCGACGATGACCAGCATGCGGTCCTCAAGACTGCCCAGGCCGCTGAGATAATCGGCGGATAACGTCTCACCGAACTCGGGCGCAGGCTTGATTTGGTCGGAGGTAAGCGTCATGACATCGGATACCCCATCAACCACGATACCCACGATCCGGTCGGCGACGTTGACCACGATCACCACGGTCTGTCCTTCGTATTCGATCTTATCGAGATTGAACTTGATGCGAAGGTCGACGATCGGCACGATCACGCCACGCAAATTGGTCACACCTTTGATGAAATCGGGGGCATTGGCGATGCGCGTCACGTTTTCGTAGCCACGGATTTCCTGCACTTTCAGGATATCGACGGCATATTCCTCGCTACCCAGCGAGAACACCAGGTATTCCTGGCTTTGCGTATCGATAGCCGCTTCGGCGGCCTGGGTCATGTCACTCATGAAACTACGTCCTCCTGGCG
>NZ_JARANX010000098.1:0-2108 GCF_029889785.1 Chromohalobacter sp. 48-RD10
TTCTGTAGGCCCAGCATCACGGTCTTGTCATCGCCGGTCGGAAATGGTCCATACGGGTAGATAGTGGAATGCGAGGCACCGGCTCGAGGCGGCGGCTCGGCACCGTCGAACGCATAGTACATGGGATAGCCCATCCACTCGACGAGACTCTCCAGCATCGACACGTCGATATGGCTACCCACACCGGTGCGTCCGCGCAGCAACAAGGCAGAGAGGATATTGCTGAAGGCATACATGCCGGCAGCGATGTCGGCAACCGAACAGCCCGCCTTGGCCATGCCTTGCGAGCCCGGCGTGCCCGTCGTCGACAGAAAGCCCCCCTCGCTCTGAATCAGAAGGTCGTAGGCCTTCTTGTCGTGATAAGGACCGTCTTCGCCATAGCCCGAGATATCACACACGATAAGTCCTGGAAACTCGGCGTGCAGCGTGTCGAAGGACAGTCCCAGACGCGTCGCGGCACCCGGCGCCAGATTTTGTACCAATACGTCGGCTTGGCCCAGCAAATTGTCCAGAATCGTCCTGGCCTCGTCATTTTTGACGTCGAGTGTCAGGCTTTCCTTGGAGCGGTTAGTCCATACGAAATGAGAAGACAAACCGTTGACCCGCGCATCGTAACCACGCGCAAAATCGCCGACGCCAGGACGCTCGACCTTGATGACGCGCGCGCCCATGTCCGCCAACTGCCGGGTGCAGAAGGGTGCAGCGATCGCGTGTTCCAGGCTCACGACGGTCACGCCGTCCAGGGGACGTTGAAAAGTCGGTAATGCTGTCATGCATGTATTCCTTGGCTGTCGTCTATGGGGCTGGCGCCTTCAGCATGCATTGAGAAAATGCACGGGGTGAATTTGCATTTATGCAAGGCGGGATTTGGCCAAGCCGAACACCAAAGACCGTGATCAAACCTTCACTTAAAGCTCGGGAAACACATCATGCATTTCGATTTGCCGGATTTGCGCTTGTTCGTTCACGTTGCCGAGGCCCATAGCATGACGGGCGGAGCCCAGCGCGCTCACCTTTCGACGGCATCCACCAGCACCCGCATGAAAACTCTCGAGGGCCAATTAGGCAGTCGGCTTTTCTATCGCAGCAGTCAAGGAGTGGAGACTACCCCAGCGGGTGAGCGGCTGCTCCGGCATGCGCGGACGATTCTCCGCCAGGTCGAGCATGTAAAAACCGATTTCTCGGGCTATGCCGAAGGAGCGGCCGGTCATCTGCGCATCTTTGCCAATACGACAGCCGTGAGCGACTTCATGCCGGACGTATTGGCTCAATTCCTCGCTTCCCGGCCCGGCATTACCATCGATCTTCAGGAACGCTTGACCCATGACATCATGCGCGGCGTACTCGATGGGGCAGCCGATATGGGTATCGTGGCAGGTGACGTCACATCACAGGGGCTGCAATGCGTGCCTTTCAGCCGGGACCGACTAGTCCTTGTCGTCCCACAAGGGCATGATCTCGCGGCAAGACATCAGGTCGCCTTCCACGAAAGCCTGAATTATCGCCATGTCGGTCTGCACGACGGCAGCACGCTGATGCAGTTCCTGAAAGAGCAGGTTCAGGGTCTGGGACAACCCCTCCCCCTGAGAATCCAGGTTCTCGGCTTCGAGTCCGCCTGTCGCATGATCGAGGCCGGCGTTGGCATCGGCATTCTACCGGCCTCTTGTGCCCAGCGTTATCGGCAAACGATGGACATCAGGCTCATTGCATTGCAGGACACATGGGCCCACCGCGAACGTAGCATCGTCGTCCGCGAAGTGGATGCCTTGCCGAGCTGTGGCCAACAGTTGCTGGATACCATCGTCAACTATCCGGGGTTTGTCGAACCTGGCCAGCTAAAAGCAGAGTGACTCCGAGAAGCCCCATACGCACCGGCGCCGAGATCCACGCTATCCCAACAGCGAACGGATACCCGCCAGGGCGTCCTGGCCGCGCGCCTGCTTTTTCTCGGGGTCTTCCTTGTCGGCGCGCCCTTCCCATTCCAGGTCATCCGGCGTAAGTTCCTCGAGGAAGCGGCTGGGGGTGCAATCCAGCAGCTCGCCGTAGGTCTTGCGCTGACGGGCCAACGTCAGGGTTAGCGTGCGCCGCGCGCGGGTGATGCCGACATA
>NZ_JARANX010000099.1:0-2092 GCF_029889785.1 Chromohalobacter sp. 48-RD10
CCTCCAGCAAGCCGTGGACAGGGTCGTGGCGATCATCCAGGCTGATCCGAACAAGGACCGTACCGACGCGATCATCACCCGCTGGTTGAAGCGCCACCTTCAACGACTCGGAGCGGAGGTCAATCTGGATCGGCTCAACAGTTTGGTGGAGGATAAAGACATGTTGGCGGAAAACTTGCAGACCTGGGCTCAGAAAGAGCGTGAGGAAGGGCGTCAGGAAGGACTTCAGGAAGCTGAGAAGCGCGCTTTGGAAGAAAAGCGTAATACCGCGCGTAATCTGATCGCCCGCACCGAGATGGAAGACCAGTTGATTGCGGAGATTACGGGTTTGGCCGTTGAGGAAGTGAGTCAGCTGCGTCCCGAGAATAAGCACTGACTCCCTCGTTTAATTGACCATGAACTGATGTTTGATGACGGCCCCTTTCGGGGCCGTTGTTGTTTGTGGCCGGGGCATGAGCACGCCCATGCTTGGATGGCGAGGCTTTTCATCTTCCGGTGGGTGCGCTTTGGCGTCACGATAGGGTGTTGTGCAACGCGAAATGGGGCTCGGCATTGATGTTTAAACGTATTCTGGTGGTGTGTACGGGCAATATCTGTCGTAGCCCGGTGGCGGCGGCGCTGTTACAGCGACAGTATCCTGATCGGATGATTGCCACGGCGGGCCTTGGCGCGCGTGTGGGAGAGGGCGTCGAGACGCATTCGCGCGCATTGGCGGAGGCCGAAAAGCCGGAGCTCGCCAATGCGCTCAAGGCGCATAAGGCACGCCAGATCGATGAAACGATGCTGCGCGAAGCGGACTTGGTCTTGGTAATGACGGAACGCCAACGCCGCGCGGTGGGGGAGCTGTTACCCTCGGCGTTTGGCAAGACCATGCTGTTCGGGCGTTGGCTGGCCAACCCGGAGATTTCCGACCCCTACGGCAAGAGCGACGAAGCGTTCACGCACGTGCACCGGCAATTGGTCAACGCGGCCGAGGCGTGGGCGGGGAAGTTGTAACCTTGTATTGAGCAGTGCATGACACGTCAATGCTGGCGGCCCCTCTTTGGGGCCGTTTGCGTTTGTGGGGAGACAAGTAGCCTCATGGGGCATGAGTCGTCCAGTCGTTCAGGCGCAGCCCCGAAACGCGCTCGAATTCACGTAGGTTATTGGTGACGACAATTAGGCCCTGTGAGCGTGCATGACCCGCTATCATCTGATCGTAAGGCCCGATAGGGGTACCCGCTTTCGCGAGTTCGGCTCTTAGTTGGCCAGTATGGGCAGCTGCATCGTTATCGTAAGGCAGAACTTCCAGACGTGCTGTGAAGCTTTCGACGACGGCGATGTTGTGCTCGGGGTTACTGGATTTCTCCGCGCCATAGACGAGTTCCATCAGCGTGATGGAACTGATGCACATCTGCTGTGGTGGCGCTTGAAGATCTTCCCGCATAGAGTGTCCACCCAGGTTGTGAGAAGATATTAGTGGGAGCGAATTTATTCGCGATAGTCTCTGTCCCAGGTGCCCGCAACGCGGTAAGCTTCTAGAATTGAGACAGGAGCACGCATGGCGAGTCAACACCACCACCCTCACGACCACAGCTATAAGCTGCTGTTCTCTCACCCCGAGATGGTGAGAGACCTGCTGACCGGGTTCGTCAAGGAAGCCTGGGTGGAACAACTCGACTTCTCGACACTGGAGAAGGTCAGCGGCTCCTATATCACCGAAGATCTGCGGGATCGCGAGGACGACGTCATCTGGCGAGTGCGCTGGGGCGACGACTGGCTCTATGTTTATTTGCTGCTCGAGTTCCAGTCGAGCGTCGATAGATTCATGGCCGTGCGAGTCATGACCTACCTGGGGCTGCTCTATCAGGACTTGATTCGTCAGGAGGCCTTTACCCCCAACGGCAAGCTACCGCCGGTGTTGCCGATTGTGCTCTACAATGGGGAGAAGCGCTGGACGGCGGCACAAAACGTGGCGGACCTGGTCGAACAGGTACCCGGTGGGCTCGAACGCTATCGGCCGGACTTGGCCTATCTGCTTCTCGACGAAGGGGCGGTCATCAGCGACCCTGAGTGGTCGGATCACATGCGCAACGTAGCTGCTGCGCTCTTT